>NZ_OZ271837.1:3273939-3605378 GCF_965601775.1 Flagellimonas sp. | reverse complement strand
CAGGATTTGGCGTAGTCGCAAGGGTCTTTTGGATAAGTCCACCAAAAGCATTTTCAGAAATGGCCAAGTGCTCCACGCATTCCGCAATGGACCAAGAGTCTTCTTCAGCTTTAAAATTTAATTGCTCCTCAGAAAGCCCAGCAATTACTTTTTGCATATGGTCACGGGTTTCTTCCAGATGTTTGATCACCATGGTGCGTTCGGCATCGGTAAGTTTTGTAGTATCCGTACTAAAACTAAATAGGGCCAAGACCAAAACAGGTAAAATGAATTTTTTCATTGGTTCGAATTTTAGATAGGTTTAAAAATTAATATCACTATTCTGACGATTTAGGAGACTTCAAATTGGACACCTTTCAGGTAGTCTAATTTATAAGGCTTACTTCAAAGATAATTTAATAATCATACCTCCATAGGGTTAAATCTGCCATATTAGAGGGCATTTTTTCGTCAATTGAAATAGGAGGCATAGATGGAGCTTATTTTTTGATAGTCATTGCATATCACTAACAACGAATTACTTATGGGTTTCTTATTAATTTTAAATCGAAAAGAGATTCAAAAAAATTAGAATAGGAGAAAAAGAAAGTTTAACTAAACTTAACTGCCACATCACCGAAAAGGTTGTGGCAGTTTTTTTATCTTTCAAAACATATGGAAAATACTGAACAATTTTTCACTGAAATACGCGATGGCAATGTAGAAAAGGTGACTTCTCTATTGCAAAGCCAACCAGGGTTGTTGGATGCAAAGGATGCCAGAGGTTCCACACCATTGATTTTGGCCACCTATTACAAGCAAAAAGAGGTCGCGGAATCACTTTTATCGCATGGGGCTGGAGTTGACGATAAAGATGGCTCAGGTAATACGGCTTTGATGGGTGTTTGTTTCAAGGGATACACCGAAATTGCCAAGATGCTAATTGATGCTGGCGCCAATGTCAATGTCACCAATGTAATGGGTGCCACCTGTTTGATTTATGCAGTCACCTTTAATCATATGGATATTGTAAAATTGCTTCTGGAGCATAATGCGGATATTTCTGTAAAGGATGCAAGGGGTAACACTGCCTTAGATCATGCCAAGACACAAGACTTTAAACCACTAATCGCCCTATTGGAAGCACATTCATAAAGCTACTATGAGCTCAAATCAACTCAATTTAATCAAAAGACTCAATGCGATAGCGGATACGGGTTTGGTATATGCCGAAGGGGATTATGATAGGGAGCGTTATGAAGAATTGAAGAAAATCAGCCTGGAACTTATGGCTGAAGTCAGTCAAACACCCTTGCAAGTGCTTGAGGATTTTCTGCAACCTACAACGGACTATCCTACCCCAAAAGTGGATGTTCGCGGGTTTGTGCTCAACGAAAAAAATGAGGTGCTTATGGCCAAGGAAAGTGTGGATGGCAGATGGACCATTCCCGGCGGATGGGCCGATATTGGTTGCACCCCCTCTGAGGTTATACGAAAAGAAATTCAGGAGGAAACCGGGTTGATTGCAAAGGTGGTTCGTTTATTGGCAGTGTATGACAAACAGGCGCATCCACATCCTCCGGAACCCCATTATATATATAAACTCAACTTTTTATGTCAAATTACGGGAGGGACGTTGAAACCCGGGTTTGATATGTTGGACGCGGATTTTTTCCCTCTTGATAATCTACCTCCTTTATCAGAAGAGCGTATTTTGGAAGCCCAGATAAAACAACTCTATCAACTCGCAAAATCCAATACCGCTGAGGTATATTTTGATTGATTTCAACAATGGACAGCTTAAAAATCGCTTTAATACAATCTCCTTTGGTTTGGGAAGACCCGGACGCCAATCGAAACGCTTTTGAGACAAAAATTAAGACCATTCCCGATGATGTGGATATGGTTATTTTACCCGAGATGTTTACCACTGGCTTTACCATGTCTCCAGACCATATAGATTCCTCAGAAGGACTGCGAACCCTAGAGTGGATGCAAAGCATGGCTCGAAAACATCAAACAGCTGTGGTGGGGAGCGTGGTGTTTCAGGAAGAAGGAAAAAACTATAACCGTCTGTATTTTGCAAAGCCCGATGGGGAATTTGCCGAATACGATAAGAGACACACTTTTACCCTGGCAGGAGAGCATGAGAAGTACGAAGCGGGAAGCCATAGATTGATGATTGATTATAAAGGCTTCCGCTTTTGCCCGATGATTTGTTATGATCTTCGTTTTCCCGTCTGGTCCAGAAATACTGAGGATTATGATGTTTTGATTTATGTGGCCAATTGGCCCAAACCCCGAATTGCGGCTTGGGATGCTTTACTTAAAGCCCGTGCTATTGAGAATATGGCCTACTGTATTGGGGTTAATCGTGTTGGATTGGATGGTTTGGGGTATGAGTACGTAGGCCATTCTGCGGCCTATGATGTTTTGGGCGAGCAGTTAGCCTTTTCAACCGAAGAAGAAATACTCTACGTGACTTTGGACAAGGAACATATTCAAAAAAATAGGGATAAGCTACGGTTCTTGGATGACCGTGATGGCTTTACTCTGTTATAACAAAAGATTGTTCCAGTTCCCAATTGGCCCTTATCTCAATCACGTCGGGATAATAGCTGATTTTTTCGGGCTGAATTTTCTTTAAATAACTCCCGGTATCCCAAATCCCATTGGCATTATCATCAAAAATGACCCGAATCATATATTTTCCAGGGTCCAGATTATTGAATTCAATGGGTTCTGGAAGTTCGGTGAAAACCTCTCTTTGGGTTTCACCCTGCTCATTGGTCAGTTGCACAATCATGGGAAATCGAACGGCACCCGAAACGCTAACTCTTAAATTTCCATAATCTGCATAGCTACCCGTGGAGAAATTATAGGTTAAGGTGTCATTTTCCATACCAAAGAAATCGGTTACGGCTCCTGGCAAAAATGAAAAAGTATAGGATTGATTGGGTTCCTTCTCAAAATCAAAATCAATCTGGTTTTTAAGGGAATCCAAGCTAAATGTATACCGATAAGGAATAGTATCACTTACAAAAACATCAATATAACTGGTATCCAGTGTTTGTATGGGAGTATCGCTTAAAAGGCTAAAGGTATCATCAAAGCCTAGTTTGCTTCGCGCACTATTGGTAAGTTTTAGCGAGTCCAAAGCCAGTTTTCGGGTTTTAACAGTGAAGGTGTCCATTTGGTCCCATACCTTGTTTTTTACCAAAAAGATGATGGAATCCAGGTCTGTAGGAGTCAACCAATAATTCAAGGTGTCGGCTTCTCTATCCTTTAGGATAGTGGTCCGAACGGAGTCGGGTAAGTCCGTAAGGCTCTCGATACTGATTTCCTCACCGATGCCTTGATACCCAAAAATGATGCGGTTTTTGGCCACATAACTGGGTACGGAAGCACTGTAATCAGGGATTTCCTTAAAAAGGTTGAGCAGATATATGGAATCTGTGGGAATGGTGATGGTATCCTCCAAAAATCCAATTTTGTCCTGCCTTTGGTCAAAAAGATTGTTTTTGTTCGCATCCTTTAAAGCAATCAACTTATACTGTCCCGCCTTTAGGTTCTTCAGCTCGAAAATGGGAAGGCTGTCCCCGGTGTTGGCAATATAGTTTGGGGGCTTCTTAAAAACGGTGGAATCCGTAAAGGCCGTATCCAATTCGTAAAGCAATACACTGATAAACTCCTCTGCCTTTCGGTCGTAAGCATCTTTTACCGCTCCAGAGAGCGTAAGGGAATCGATATAGGTTCCCGTGGAGAACACATAGGTCAGAAAGCTATTGGGATTACCTTCATTGTTATCCACAATACTTTGACCAAAATTTAGGGTATAGGTAGTATTTTCCTTCAAGGTATCCTTAATGGTGACTTCTACATATTTGCTTACCCCACCTTGCGGTATTATTTCTGGGGGGTATTGTAAAGGGGGAGAGATAATCAGCTGGTTCTGCACATCCTCCAACTTGATATATTCATCAAAGTACAAACGTATTTTGTTCTCCTTGAACTCTGTGGAAAAATTATCAGGAACGGTACGAAGCAATTGCGGCGGAGTCTCATCGACGGGTCCACCGGTCGGATTCCCACGACGGGCGCATTGCCATAGGACCAATCCTATCCAAAGAATAAAAAAGAAACTTAAAAATCTCCTGATACCGGCCATAGCAAATGATATTGGGCAAAGAAACGATTAATTTGATTTTTGGAAATGGACATAAGAAAAATTTAACCCCTAATCCACCACGGCAATGCTCGCCACTGAGATTTCAACTCCCGGTATTTGGGTCAATTTTCGGGCACAGGCCTCTACGGTTGCTCCTGTGGTAATCACATCATCCAACAAAAGAACATGCGTATACCCCCTACTCTTGGGGTCAACCAAATCAAAAGCATCTTGAATACTTTCCCATCGGGATTGCCTGTCCTTCTTGGTCTGGGTTTTTGTATTCTTTTTCCGAATGAGCAGGTCCGGGGCAAAATCAGCTTCTAGATGTTCTGCGATGTGTTGGGCAAAAAGGGAAACTTGGTTATAGGTCCTTTTTTTCTCCTTTTTGGGATGTAGGGGAACAGGAACCACAACATCCACATTTTGTAATGACTTTTCCTCTTTCAACAAAGAACCATACCAGTCACCGAAAAATCCTCCAATCTTCTCTTGTTTTTTATACTTTAAAAAATGCAGTAGGTTTTTGACCACCCCATTTTTGGTAAAAAAGAGAAAAGAAGAGGCCTTTTTTATGGGAATTCTACCATAAAAAATCCGGTCAACTGCATTTTCTTCCGTGAAATTGTAATCGGTGAGTGGCAGCTCATGTCGACAAACGGTACACAAAACCTGTTCTCCTCTGGATAATCGGGCATTACATCCAAAACACACCTTTGGCAATAGGATGTTGTTAATATCGTTTATTATCTTAGCCAACCTTTTGGACATCAAATCTTATATTGTTTAGAGTAGCTCTAGAACCCCATGGACTCCCAAGATAACAATTTCAATTACAAGATTATATTTGCCGCTCTTGTAGCAGTAATTGTGGGTATTCTCATTGCTTTCTACTATAGCTATGCCCAGTCCAAGAATCAAATGGTTTTTTTAGAGCAGGAAAAGTCGCTTTTAGTTAAGGATTTAACCCTGATGAAGGCAGAAGTGGACCGCTTGTCCGGTTTAAACGAAGTTAACGAAATTGAACTTCAAACCTCACGTTTTCGGGTGGAACAATTGCTGGATTCCGTAGGGCGATTGAACTTCAGCCTAACTAAACTTAAGGAAACCCGTAGCGAACTTCGTATGTTGGAGGTGAGTTTTGATAGTTTAAAACTGAAAAACAACTTTTTGCGCTACAACAACCGCCTTTTGGCAGACCGTTACGAAGAGACCCAAAAACAACTGCGGGACGCTTGGGGTAGGGCCAGTAATATTGAAAAAAGAGAATCCCTTCTTCGGGAAACCAATAGGGAGTTGAGTCGTGAACTTAAGATTAAAAGCTACCTAAAATTGCAAAATGCTGAAGGAAGTGGCTTTAGGTTACGCGCAGGTCGTCCTATCAAAACCAATAAGGCTTCAACGATTGAAAAGTTAAGAGGGTGTGTTACCATTCTAAGTGATCCTTCGGAAAAAAGAGGCAATGTACGTGTGGTGTACTTGCAATTCTTATCCCCAGAAATGGAAGTGATTGAGGACAACGCCACTACAATTTCGGTTGGGGGCAACACCTACAGCAAAAAAGTAGAGATTGTCTATACCGGAAAGGAGATCAGTATATGTGACGCCATTACGGTGCCAGCGGAATCTCTTGTCGAAGGTATTTATACCCTTAACGTTTATGAGGATGAACGACTTTTGGCCTCTACTGAATTTCAATTGAAATAACCCATCACTTTTTTACTGAAAAAACTATTTTTGCCGAATGGCGAATCAGGAAGATATTTTCAAGAAGGTCATCTCCCATGCAAAGGAGTACGGCTATATATTTCAATCCAGTGAAATCTACGACGGTTTAAGTGCCGTTTACGATTATGGTCAGAACGGGGTTGAACTCAAAAAGAACATCCGTGAATATTGGTGGCAGGCCATGGTGCAGCTCAATGACAATATTGTTGGGATTGATGCGGCCATTTTTATGCACCCTACTACCTGGAAGGCTTCGGGCCACGTAGATGCTTTTAACGATCCTTTGATTGACAATAAGGATTCTAAAAAAAGATATCGTGCTGATGTTTTGGTGGAGGACCATGTAGCCAAAATTGAAGGGAAGATTGAAAAGGAAGTCAAGAAAGCTGCCAAACGCTTTGGGGATAGCTTTGACAAGCAGCAATTTTTGGAAACCAATCCACGGGTTTTGGACTACCAAGCCAAGGCGGATGGGATATTGAAAAGATTGGGAAAATCCCTGGAAAATGAGGATTTGGCCGATGTTAAAGCCCTGATTGAGGAATTGGGCATAGTGTGTCCCATTTCCGGTTCCAAAAACTGGACGGATGTCAAGCAGTTCAACCTGATGTTTGGCACCAAATTGGGTGCTACCGCAGATTCTGCCATGGACCTGTATCTGCGTCCGGAAACGGCCCAGGGAATATTCGTAAACTTTCTGAATGTGCAGAAATCCGGTCGTATGAAAATCCCGTTCGGAATAGCGCAAACCGGAAAAGCTTTTCGAAATGAAATCGTGGCGCGCCAATTCATTTTCCGTATGCGCGAATTTGAGCAGATGGAAATGCAATATTTCATCAAACCGGGCACCCAAAAAGAGTGGTACGACACTTGGAAGGAAAAACGCCTTAACTGGCACCTTTCGTTGGGCTTGGGAGAAGAAAATTATCGTTTCCACGACCATGAAAAACTGGCCCACTACGCAGATGCCGCTTCAGATATTGAGTTCCGGTTCCCATTTGGTTTCAAGGAGTTGGAAGGGATTCATTCCAGAACCGATTTCGATTTGGGCAGTCATGAAAAATATTCCAACAAAAAACTACAATATTTCGACCCCGAAGAGAACAAGAGTTACGTACCCTACGTACTGGAAACTTCCATAGGTTTAGATCGTATGTTCCTAGCTGTTTTTTCAAGCGCTTTGCAAGAGGAAGAGCTGGAAAACAATACCACCCGAACCGTATTGAAACTCCCTGCGGTTTTGGCTCCGGCCAAAGCGGCCGTTTTGCCTTTGTTAAAGCGGGATGGTCTTCCGGAAGTGGCCCAGAAACTGGTGGATGAGCTAAAATGGGACTTCAATGTGGTGTATGATGAGAAAGATGCCGTAGGTCGTCGCTATCGCCGTCAAGATGCCGTGGGAACCCCATTTTGCATCACCGTGGACCATCAGACCTTGGAAGATGAAACCGTGACCATCCGTCATCGGGATACCATGGAGCAACAACGGGTAAAGCTAGATGCAGTAAAAGACATCATTTCCAAAGAGGTGGATATGAGGTATTGGTTGCAGCGCATCTAGGACTTTCTCTTAAGGGCATTTTTGTAGTAAATTTCTGTAAAACACACTAAAAGCGGTTTAAAAACGTTTACATATAGCCTTGCACGCGCCCCAAATTTTAACGATGCGAAAGCTATATCCTTTTATTGCCCTTCTTTTCCTGTGCAGCTTCCTCAAAGCACAACAGGAAACCACCGAATATTTTGACCCTTCCGACGAAATTTCAGAAGAGGAAATTTTGGTACGATTGGACAGTTTAAAAAGCAAACTGATTCAAGATTACTACAGCAATAACTTCTTGGAGGTATTGAAATATGGGGATATGGGCCTTAAGCTTGCCGATAGGATAAACAATTTGGCATGGGATGTTGAGATTTCGAAATATACCGGTAGTGCCCTTATTCGAATTAAGGACACCCTTAGAGCTCAAAAAACCTTTACAGAATCCCTGAAGAAGGCCAAAATTGTCAACGATTCCATTCTTATTGCCGATGCCTATAACAACCTGGGCAATTTGAACAATGAGATTGGTGAAGATAAAAGGGCCATAGCCTATTACGAGGAAGCACTTAAAATCTATGCGGCCAAAGACCAAAATACCCGGGTATTTGTCATTCATTTTAACCTTTCGGATATCTATCTGGACCAGAAGAATCTGAGAAAATCCAAACAGCATGTTGCCGGTTTGGATACCTATATCGATGCCATTCAGGTGCCTATGTTCCGGGCTGGATATTATTTTTCCAAAGGACGCTTGGCCTTAATGGAACAACAATGGGATGATGCCATTGCATTTTTTCAAGAGGATATTGCCATCTCCGAAAAACACGAATATACCGACGGGCTGGTAGAAGGCTACGAATACCTGATTGAAGCCAATGTGGGGAAAGGGGATTACGAGCAAGCCTATGTGGTGCGGCAGCAAGCGGATGTATACGCCGATAAAAAGCAGGAAATAGAAAAGGCGGCGGCCATCAATGAGGTGATTGCCCGCATGAACGTAAACCAGTACAAGCAGGAACTGAAGGCGAGGGAGCTGGAAAACGAGATAAACCAACAGACGGCCGAAAGAAATAAGATCATACTGTATATCAGTTTGGCCGCTGTGTTCGCACTTTCTGTATTCGGATTTACCATGTTCTTCTCCTTTAAAAGAAGAAAGGCCCTGGTACAAGATTTACAGGAAACCAATGTGCAGTACTTGGAGGCCAAAAAGAAGGCCGAAGAACTTTCTGAGGTAAAGACCAATTTCCTTTCGGCCATCAGTCACGAGTTGCGGACGCCTTTATATGGTATTATTGGTATCGCTTCTATCCTAAAACAAGAAAAGCCGTTGGCTAAATATAAAGAAGACATTACCTCGCTCAAGTTTTCTGCGGATTATCTGCTGGCACTTATTAATGATTTGCTGTTCTTGAACAAATTGGACGCCCTAAAGAATCGGGAATTGGAAAGCAAACCCTTCCATTTGCGCAAATTGGTGCGAAATATCACCAACTCCATGGAGCATATGCGGGCCAAAAACAACAACCAGTTTGAGATTGAAATTACGGAAGACGTACCCGAATTTTTGAAGGGGGACTACGTAAAGCTGTCCCAAATACTCATCAACCTGATCAGTAACGCCTGTAAGTTTACGGAAGAAGGTACCATTACCATTTCCATAATACCCAAGGAAGTTAAGGAAGAATGTATTCTGCTCGATTTTAAGATTGCCGATACGGGTATGGGGATTTCTGAGGAGAAGCAACGCGATATTTTTGACGAGTTTACCCAGGATATGAAATCCAACGATTTTCAGGGAACGGGATTGGGCCTTGCCATTGTAAAGCGACTCTTGGACCTGCACGATGCCACCATTGACCTAAAAAGTGAGAAAAATGTGGGTACCGAGTTCACTTTTACCATTTGCTATGAGGTAACCCAAAAGACAGAGGTTGAAGAAGTGCCCAAGCAAGAAGTGATAGACCGTAGCATTGTGGGCAGCCATATTCTGATTGTGGACGATAATAAAATCAACCGCTTGGTGACCCGTAAGATTCTGGAAAGCAACAAATTTACCTGCACCATTGCCGAAAATGGGAAAGAGGCCTTGGAAATTATAAACGATGAGGTCTTTGACATGATCTTGATGGACGTGAACATGCCCATTATGAACGGTTTTGAGGCCACCAGGGAGATTCGCGGGTTTAACAGCACCGTGCCCATTATTGCCTTGACCGCTACGGACCCCACCAAATCGTTTGACGACCTAAAAGGCTTGGGCTTTACCGACCTGATCATAAAACCCTACGATACCGCCGACTTTTTGGAAGTGATCAAAAAGAATTTTGTGTCTACGGTGAAGATTTAGGCGACTTCCACTTTTTCTAAAAAAGCTACTAATTAGTAGTTGTGTGCCACAGCTTTCGTTTCTAAGTTTATCCGATGGAAAAGCAAACCCTTTCTGAATGGATTACCGAAGCCTATGGTTCCCCTGCCGCGCTCAACAAGCAATTAAACCACGTCATTTTTATGCTGCACTTTCTGCAAGAAGATACCTTTACTTCCAGAGAAATTCAAGATGCCGCAGAGTTGCTTAAAGGTTTAGGGGAGGTTTTGGAGTGATGGTTTTGAAAGTTACTCTATGAAATCTTTTTTATCAAAAATTCTATATAGGTTGTAGGCTGTATACCCTACCGTGAGTAGCAATATTAAAATTGAAAAAGGAAGACTTGCCGATTTTCCATACACTTTCTTTTTGTCAAATTCTACAATAAGAGGATCTGTTCTTTTATTATCCGTTTTTAGGTACACTCTCAATTCTTTTCCAATGGCGTTTTCGTCTTGAAATACTTTCCAGTGTATCCTGTAATGGTCTGTTAGCTTATAGGTCCTCTTTTCCCTATCTGAGGTTATTAAGACAAGTCGTTTTTTATCCACATAAGTGAATGATTTTCTCGGCCTGTACTTATAAGTTTCTATGAAAACTTTTTTTAGCGTCCCATATTCTTGGGTTAGTTCACCTTTTCCAGAAAACACATTGGGGATTGTATAAACAACCGAAATAAAAATCAAGGCAAGGTTTAGGAATATGGTATTAAACTTCTTCAACTAACGTTTTTTGATTGGATACCAAGGAATAGGGCAGAATTTTGATATGGCTTTAAACTACAATGAATTATGGCCATTGTTAGGCAATCATAGTTATTGTTGACTTTCTTTTTCTATCATTCTATTTTTATTGTTTTCTTGGTAAAAAGTCAACTGGTATTCTATCAAATCTTCCAATTTTTCTTTCCCATTAAATGTCACGGTAAACTTTCGATTCGGAAATTCCGTCTTTAATTTTGCTGCATAGATTTCTTGAAGAATGCAACCCAAATATTTGACCTGCTCAACATTTATTTCATTTTGTTTTTCAAAAGTGAAAAAATCAAGAATATGAATATGATTAATTACACTTTCGATTTGCCTGTAATCAGAAATGGATTTCGATTTAGTCCATTCCTCATAGTTGTCCGGGGAGAAGTGAGATTTTATAAATATACAGTTATCATATTCAAGAAATTCAGGCCAAAAAATTGTCGAATAGCCGATTGCTAATCTTATGTTACCTTCACAAGTTACCCAGTCTTGTAAATCAAAATCGTCTCCGTTTTCCTTCTTCCAATCCTTAAGTTCTGGAATTAACTTTAGTTCGTTTATCATTGTTGGGCATGATTTTCAGTTTGCGTAAATTCAGCTATTAATGGTTTCTAAGTTTTAAGTTAAGGAATTGTTGCTATGAATTACAGACTATGTTGTAGGTGATTTTGTTATTTATCAAGGCTTCTTTTTTCCGTCTTCCAACTTACGGTTACTAATAGGGAAATCAAAATGAATTGAATAAGAAGAATGTAGAGATAAACCAGGTTCCATAATTCCTGGGTGTTGTCATCCAACTTATTGATTTCATTTATCCAATTGATTTTTAACGCGGTATAAGTAATATAAAGAACTAAAAAAGAGGTTGCAAAGACCAAAATCTTGTTTGCACTTCTATTTTCAAGTTTTTCCAATGTAATCTTAATCAGAAAGACAAAAACAAAAATGGATGGTAGATATGCGAAAAAGAAATACCAGTTATAAATATTAAAATAGTTCTCAAATAGGACAATTCTTGTTCGATTGGAAAATCCAAGATTTCCTGTTCCAACAGTAAGTATATAGCAAACACTCAAAATTATTACTGAAACTATAGTCCATATCCAATTTTTTCTCCACATCCTGTTTTGCTTGACATCAACCACTGGCTCTACTAATACTTTGATTTGCTATTTTGTTCCACAGGATTTTCGACTTTGCTTATTTCTCTTAAAATACTTGCAAGCCTGTCAAAATCAACAAAAGTGGTATGTCTGTCTTTGTCCTTTATTAGCTTTTTTAATTCTGACAAGTCATCTTGAAGGTCACCTAATGATATTTGTGTAGCGGAAAACCAGTTTTCGGGACTATCAAAATCGTCCCACTTTTCCGTTGGAATAAGACGATAAGCACTAGTTTTTAATTCTAGCTCGGAATCCTGTCCATATTCATCTTCTAGCTTTTCAATTATCCTCTGGAACAATATTTTAATCTCCGAAACTCTTATTGAATTCATTACTCGTAATTATATGTAATTAATTGCCCTGATAACAAGCTAGAAAATAATCATATTTATCCGTTTCGAAGATATGTCCAAGATTTTCAAAATAATCCTGCAATGCTCCTTTTACTTCATAAGCATAGTAAAGTTTAGCGTCACCATCTACTAAATCCACTAGACCTTTGACAACTTCAATATCAAGATTATCGATAATAATTTCATCTTTGATTTCATCAGAGAGTTTTTCAAAAACATCAAATTGTCTAATTATTTTCACTTAATCTAAAATTGTGTTCAACGGTCTCGGCTATGACTTCGTAACGAAGCTATGAGTTATAGCCTTTGTTGTAGTGTCGTTTTATTTTTTCAATTGTTTTGTCA
This sequence comes from Flagellimonas sp., assembly GCF_965601775.1. Lineage (GTDB taxonomy): Bacteria > Bacteroidota > Bacteroidia > Flavobacteriales > Flavobacteriaceae > Flagellimonas. The sequence goes on along the minus strand of NZ_OZ271837.1, from coordinate 3,592,979 downwards.
GTCAGTATTTCTAATTCAACTTGTTCAGTCTGATAACTGTCGTCAACTTGATTTCCAACATTGCTTGAGAAAATGTCCCAGTTCAGATTTAGCTTATTGCCTAACTCAACAATTAAATCCCTTAAGTTATGTCCGTTTTTCTCCAGATCCGCCATAATCCAATTTCCAATTCCATGAGCGCTTTTCAAATCGTCTGAAAAGCTTAAATAGTATTTTGGAATATCGTTTTCATAAATTACGTTTTCATTTAATTCCAATTCCAAGAAAGGGAAAAAGCGTTCATTATTTTTTCCGCTTATCAAATAAGATTCGGTATCGAGTTTTATCTTATTCATTGATTCTGTCAAAAACTGTTTTGAAAGAACCTTCTTCGATTAGGTGATTTATAACTTTCAATATTTCACGTCTATTCAGCGTATCAATGAGAATCAAGTCTGTTGCGTAAAAATATTTTCCATTTAGACATTCTCCTGTTTCCATATTCTTTTGTCTCAACCATTGGATATTCTCATAAGTGAAAAATGTTGCAACAAATTTTTCTCCATTTTCAAATGTTACTATAACATCTGAATTATCGTTTGACTCCGCTTTTCCTCCTTGAATTGGTCCTTTTCCCTCTGTTCCAATCCAAATGTTTTTTATGTTATTCATTTAGTTTTTCAATGCACCACAACTTGTTTATATAGATGTAAAACGCACCCCCTATATTCTCAAATATAGCGTATTCAAGTAAGTAAACCCTGTAAGGTTTTTAGAAAATATACCCTACACGCACCCGGCCATGTAGGTCCCGCCTAAAGTGTTGGTGCCGCTTTTATTCTTTGGTAAATGTAATTTGCCCTCCCCCTTGGAACAACACCATGGTTTTTTCCGTTGGGTTAAATTGGAACTTTGCTCCGGCCTGGTCAAACTTAAATTCGTCTTTGTCCGTGGCTTCCAATGGAAAAGCGGGCTGCCCTGTTCCTTGGGCTATCAAGGTATTGCCATCTTGGGTAATGGTAATTTTCAACGGGATTTGTTCAGAGGAATACACCCCTACATATTGGGATAGGTCTTCAGCCGTTAGGTCGTAGGTTGTAAAAACAGGAATTTCGTAGGGTCTATCGTATACCGCGCTTAACACGGCAATGGAAATAGCGTTGTTGTTCATAGTTGTGCCGTTGGAAGTCAACGCATACGAAATGTTGTCGGCAGGAAAATGGGAATATACTGCGCTAAATCCGTCAATTCCCCCGGTGTGTCCATACCCAATACTGGAGTAGAAAGGAATTTGAAACAAACCAGCTCCAAATCCATCTTGTATGGTTTTCATGAGTTCCAGGCTTTCAGGTTTCAATAGTTTTCCGCCGAACAAAGCATCTGAAAACTGGGTCAAATCACTGGGCGTAGCCGTTATAGCCCCTGCGCCTAAAGGAATGGTGTAGTGCGTTTCCGGTTCTTCCTTCCAAGAACCCAAAAATTTGTACGATTTGCATTCATTAGCATTGGTGTTGATGCCTTTAAAAACATAAGTGCTCGTTAAACCAATGGGTTGAGCAATATGTTCTTGCACCAATTCAGCATAGGATTTGGCAAAGGTTCTTTCGAGAATGTAGGATAACAGCACAAAATTTGAATTGCTGTATTCGGCTTTGCTATCGGGTTCAAAGTCGCTGCCGCCATTCGCAATAATTTCTACCATTTCGCTTTCTGACTTGGGTTGAGTGTTCCAAGTCAAATAGTCGGGGTCGTTTGTAAAATTGTGTATTCCGCTTCTATGGTACAGCAAGTGCTTTACGGTAATTTTCTCTGCCTTGGGTACGGTCGGAAACCAGGTATCAATAGTTTGATTTAAGTCTATTTTCTTTTCTTCCACACCTTTTAAAACCAAAACCGCCGTAAACGATTTGGTAATGGAGCCAATTCTATACTTGGTGTTTTCGGTGGCTTTACTGTTGTTTTCCACGTCAGCCCACCCGATGGACCTCTTGTAAATGATTTCTCCATTTTTTGAAACGGCAACGCTTCCCATAAACTTGTTGTTTTTTTCAAGGGCGTTGAAGTAACTGTCCAACTTTGTCTTGTTCAGGTCTTGTGCAAACCCAATTTGACCTATGGTCAACAACAGTATGGTAGTGAAAAGTGTTTTTATCATTTTCTGTTCGGTTTTGTCCCCTCAGTTTTGTCCTCTATGGGAGTTGTTTAAATGGCGCCCGGTTTATGTTTTACAAACAATAAGGATACCCAATAGGTAAATAGGGTCAGTAGGGCTCCAATGCCTATTCCATAGCTCAAATACCAGAACCATTGCATGGCCAGTTGTCCGCCTTGAAAGGTTTCTTTTTCGGAAAAGCTGAAGGATAGGTTACCTGCAAGCAAATATGAAAGGGGAACCCAAAGAATGCCCAAAATCAGTATCATCTTAAGAACCCCGGCGAGTATTCGGTTTAGCCTTTTGGACGGTTTTCTAAGTTCTTCTACGCCCCAATATATGGTCAACGGCAATGAAATCATTCCCACCCAGGTTATAAAAGTTCCTAAAGGAATGGAATTGTCCTTATCCAAAGCCAGGGTAAGTAAAGAAGAACCGGTAACCAAAAGTAGTACCGTACTTAGGGTCAAAATCAGACTGAAATAAAAAAACATCTTGCTTCTTTTCACTTTTTCAATGGTTGTCAATTGTTTAGCTAACTTTTAACCAACTACGTCATTATTCGTTAATCAGCCTTTGGACGTCCTTCTCAATTTGGTCAGAGAATCCAGAATATTCATTTTGAACAATTCCGTTTTTATCTACTAAAAAATATGTCGGCCAACCGTGGACATCAAACATTTTCCTTAAGTCAGTATTCCCAACCAAATTTTGAAAAGTTGCACCTTTCTTTTGTACCAATTCGATTGCTCTTTCCTGATTTTCAGAAACAATTCCGATTACCATTAAATCGCTTTTGTATTTGTTTTTGATGTCCTCAACCTTTGGAAAGGCCCGTACACATGCGCCACACCAAACCTCCCAAAAATCAATCAACGTCAATTTTTCATTATTAAGTGCTACCATTTTGTCCTTGTCAAATAAATCTGGTAGTTCCAATGCCGGAAGTTTAGTATTGAGTAGTTTGTTAGGCCTTCTTTTTTCAGGTTGTATAATTGTAATAATTCTGAAATTCTTGCTTTAAATCCTTGATTGTGGTACTAACCTCATTGTTGATTTTTACTTCTTTAAATTTTGAGATAGACACAGATTTGTTTCCAAGGAAGATTGAGGTTTGTTTAATCTGAATTGGGAAAAAGTCTGTTTTGTTCAGTTCAAAAACTTTTATTCTATCAGATACATCGTAAACTGTATCGTTTTCAAATTCGAAGGCAAGCAAATAGGAACTTTCAGTTTCTGATAAGGATACTTTTTTATATACCGTATCAAGTTTAAAAATATTTCTATGGACCATTTGTCCACCAGAACGCCCAAGAAACTTAAAATGACCAGGTTCTATCCTGTAGGTTTGATTCATTTTTGAGATTTCAAACCCGTTTTCTGCATCATAAATATATTCTTTGTCAACGTCGTCTCTTTTACCATAAAAAGAAAAGCCAAATATTTTGTCGTTTTTGTCTTTTTCGATTAGTGCAACCCCAGAATTGTTCCATACTATTCCATTAATAGCAGCGGTGTCAATTCTTTGCATTCGGTACTCCAAAGAGTTTATTTTGTCCGCATTCTCGTGAAATTTTGCAATGACATAGTTTACATCAACTTTAGGTTCTTTTTTGCAACTAAAACAAAATGCTATGGCAAAGAGAATTATTAAATTTCTTTTCATGTTTTTTTAGTTTTATAGTACCTACCAGATTGGAAACCGCAATAGGCTAATAAAATCAAAAGTCCAATTTGAGATACGAACAGAATTTTAGCAAAAGTTGATAATATTTCTTCCACTGGATGCTTTTCTCCATTACTATATGAATTTTCCATTAGGCTGATGGGACGGCTAAATGCATCTAAAATAGAGATTGTCTGTCCAAAGACTAAGATCAAGGCTATGGTGGTGACAAGTAAGATTAGATTTACGGTCAAATTTTTAAACCTCCTTCTTACAATACGAAAAAGGTAGACCCAAAAGAAGGTTAGGATAAAAATCAATAGTACGAAATGAGAGTTTGCAATCACAAAATAGGTGTCGTGAATATTGATCTCCAAAGTCGCGTCTGGGTCGAATCCGTCCATTCCAAAAAGGAGAATTGTAAAAAAGATTGCAAGTCCTAGAGTTCCAATTAGCCAGTAAACTTCTTTCTTTTTCAAATTCCGAATATATTTTTATTTGAGAGCATTATGGATAAAGGTCTTGGTTATGATTTCCAATTTTGGCAAATCCAGCCTTAAAGATTCACAAGTTTGAAGTTAACCAGATATCAGAGGATTTAGAACTATTATTTGGTACTTTTTTAATCAGGGACATAATAGGAAATCAGTTCATTATTACTTTTTACAGCAACGAGTCCTAGTCCTTTTTGGTAATATCTTGTACCAGATTCCCCATTGGGATAATTCATTTCGATAACTAATAGGTTTAGAAATTCTCCTTTAGGAGTTTTAAGTTTCCCCCCTACTTTTTTAATTGTTCCGTTGCCAATGGTTTCACCGACTTTCGGGTTTACTCCAAAAAAAGCCTGATGTTTTTTCTTTACATCATTCCAATGATAAACGGTATCATTGCTTATTCGAATGTATATTCCCATCGAATTGTTGCTAAATTTCTGGGAATACAAATAATATTTTTCACCTCCCAACTCTGTCGAATCCGTGAAAGATTCCAAGTATTTTCCTTTGTACCAAGTCAACATTTTTTCTTTCCCAAATTTAATTGGAAAATAGCTTTCCGAGTTTTGTCCAATTATGATAAGAGGTAAAAATATCAATATCAGTGGCGGTATGGTTCTCCTCATATGTTTTACATGAATCGCAAACATGCGTACTCAAATATAGCCCATAAACGTAAGTATTCTCTAATAGGGTTTTTAGAAAGTATACCCTACACGTACCCAGCCATAATAATTGATATTATTGCCTGGGTAGAAAAAGCGGGGCAAGGCACCTCCAAAGCCCACCGCATTAATCAATACGCTTTGGGCGTAGCGGGTATTAAATAGGTTGTTCACTCCAGCATTTACCCCCAGTCTAAAGTTTTGGGAGATTTTGACACGATAGCCCAGTCGGGCATTAAAAACATTAAAGGATTCACTGCGCAGGGTGTTGGCATCCGTCAAGGGAATTTCGTCCACAAACTGGTGGGTCAGGTTTAGGCTCACACCACTGGTATGCCTAAAATCCAATCCAGAACTAATGCGATGGCGTGGTACCCCGGTCAAGGGATTGCCGGAAAAGTCATTGTCGCCATCTACAAAATCCACAAAACTATGGTCGCTAAAACTATAACCCACATAGGGGGAAATCAAAAGTTGTAGTGAAGGGTTCCAAGCATATTTCAGGTCCACCTCAATCCCTTGATGGCGGGTTTCGCCCGCGTTTCTGCCAATAAATTGGTCTTCGTCCACCCGCTCGGCCACCAAAAGGTTGTTGATGTTCATCCGATAGCCGGTCAGGTTGAGGAATAGTCGTTTTTTAAGGAGCACCCATTGGGTGCCCAGTTCATAACTAAACCCTTTTTCCTGTTCAATATCTGGATTGATTAGGCCATCTGGGGTCAAAGTTTCCTCTAAACTGGGATTCGAAAACCCACGACTGACATTGGCGTAAATCCGGCCTTCTGCAAATCGATATTGGAATCCTAGGCTGGGCAATAGCACCGGGTCAAAATCACGTTCCGCGGAAGTGTTGAGGTCTCCAGTATTGAACAAATCCCGAAAATCGTATTCCGTTTGGTTGTAGGAAACGCCCAATTGCCCCGAAAAAGCTTGAGTGAAATTATAGGTAAAGGTGCCAAACAGGTTCAACTGCGTCCGAAACTCTTTGTTATCGCTAATACGGTCTCCACGGAGGCTTCCATTGCCGTTGTTATCCCGAAACAGGTTCCGAAACGTACCCCATTCGTATTCGTCTTTATAAAGTTCCCCGCCAAAACTGTATTGTGAGTTGCCCCAATTGCCTTGAAAAACACTTCTCGCGCCAAATCCATTGGTGATTTCCTCTAAAATGTTGAAGGGTCGGGGTTCGTCATGGTCCAAATAGGTATAAAATACACTGGTGGTGTTCGTCAAGGAAGCATTGAAATTGTAGGTGTGATAGAGACCCACTAAGGTATAGCGGTTCTCTTCCTCACCCCGTGCTGCCAACCAATTGGCCGCTGCACGCCTTGGATTTTCATCAAAATCCTCTTGATTCAAGGTACTGGGAATCTGGGCTTCGTAGTCGATATAGTTGACCAGAACCCCCAAATTACTTTTTCTTCCCAGACCAAATTGGGTATTGAGTAATACCCCGTCCCGCAAAAAGCGATTGTTTTGTCGAAAACCATCGGTTTCCAAATGGTTGTAGCTCAGACTCAAATTGAAATCTTTCTCTTTATGGCTAAAGAGCAGGTTGTCCTTCCACATATTATATGAACCTATCGTAAAGCGATTACTGAGCTGGGTTTTGCTTTCCGCGGAAGTGGTAGTATTGAGCAGAATGGCGCCCCCCAAATTGGAACCGAATGCTGTTCCTTTTGGGCCCTTAATGACCTCGATGGAGCTGAGGTTTTCCAAATCGAAGGCTTCAATGGTGGAAAATCCGGTACCGTTGGTCACAGGAATTCCATTAAAGTACAAGCGTAGTTTATCCGTACCGAAGGGCGTCCGCGCCCCAACCCCTCGAATGGTAATTCGGTTGGTGTTTAAGGCTCCCGAGAGCAGGTATACCCCAGAAATCTGATTGAGTACATTGGGAACATCCACCGGATTGAACTTTTCAAACGTCTGGGTGTCCACCTTTGAAGAAGCGGTGATGCCCATCGCTTTTTTGGTATCCACATTTTCGGTAAGGATGATTTCATCCAATTGGGTAATGGAATCTTTTTGGATTTCCTGGCCGTTCAAAACCACTGAAAACAAAATAATCAGACTGGAGAGTCCTTTTTGTAGCGTACGTATTTTGAGAGAAGCCATTAAAATCGGAACAATTTATTTTAAAGTGATGGTTTTGCCGGTTTTGGCACTTTCCCGGGCGGCATCCAAAATTTCCATGACCAGTATATTGTTTTCCAGGGAAGACAAATCATGAGGTGGAAGCGTGATTTTCCCTTTCACCACAGCCGCCAACAACGAAAAAGGGTCGTTATAGGGTGCTTCCCTTTCCGGTAAGGTGAGTTTTTCTTCATCATACCCATCGTAGCCTTCGGCCATTCGGATACGAAGGTCATTTCGGTTATCGGCATAAATAGCCCCGGTCAAACCATAGAGCTCCATATCTTTTCGCCCAATGGGCCAGTTCCAAGAGGCCTCGATAATGGCTTGGGAATTCTCGTATGTCAAAATAATAGTGGCATCATCATCCACTTTGGGATTGTTTTCAGCTTGGAGTTGTTGGGTCACTGCCGTAACGGTTTTTGGTCGCTCCCCATGGGTGAGCCAGGTCATCAAATTCGCTCCATAACACCCAAAATCGGTGATGGCACCCCCTCCATTGGCCACTGGATCTAGCAACCAATCCAAGAACTCGCTGTTGATACCTAATTTGGCCGGCCCTCGGTGTCCATCGCGGACGATGACTTTTCGTAAATCCCCAATCTTGCCGGCTTCCAAAAATGTCTTGGCTTGGTGATTGGTGGGATACCAGGTGGTTTCGTAATTGGTCAACAAGTGGATACCATGCTCTTCTGCTAAGGCTTTCATTTTTTTGGCGTGGGCCATACTTACGGCCAGCGGTTTTTCCACCATCACATGGATGCCCTTTGGGGCACAGGTTTGTACCACCTCCAAATGGTCATAAATAGTCCCGAATGCGGTAACCGCTTCGGGTTGGGAAGCAGCTATCATTTCTTCCAGGGAATCATAGACCAAATCCATGGAAAATCCATGTTGCTCTGCATAGCGTTGGGCCAAATCGCGATTGGGTTCGGCAATGCCCACAATTTCAATATCGCCAATATCTTCCCGGCCCAAAATCCAATGCACATGGGTATGGGTAAGGCCCGCTACGCCCACCTTAAGAGGCTTTTCTTGGGCTATGGTTGGAGAGACAAGCATAATCAAACTGAGATACAAAAGGTTGACAAATTTCATCTTAGGGTAGGTTTACAGGGTATCCAAGAGGGTTTCGGTATCCAAAATGGTGGCGAATTCATCCTTTAGGTTGGCCAACTCAATTTGGTGGACCATTTCGGCCCCAATATGCTGCCCATCTATTCCTTTTTTGCTGAAAGCGGCGGTGGCATCGGAAATCAGGCGTACCTCAAATCCCAAGTTGGCTGCCATTCGCGTTGAAGTAGAAATGCAGTGCTCCGTGGTAAGTCCGGCAATTACCACTTCCTTTAGGCCTTTACTTTGTAGTTGTTCCTGCAAATCTGTCCCGATGAAGGCGCTGTTTACATTTTTCGGGATGACTGGCTCCCCGGATTCTGGAATAACCCCTTCATAAAATGCATGGGAGGGTTTGTTTGGATATAAGGGTGACTCCGGATTGGTGGAACAATGTTGAATATGGAAAATGGGCCAATTCTCTTTCCGGAAACGGTCTAAAATTTTCGCGCAATTTGCTTCAGCTTGGGGATTATTGCGCTCTTCCCCATAATATCCCGTCTCCTGAATTCCTTTTTGAATATCGATAAGTAGCAATGCTGTCATAGGTAGTCAAAGTTGACAGCAAGGTAGGGATTAAAAACGGAAACCGATGGACAATCCGCCCCGGTACATAAAGCTATCTTGAAAATCTTCTGGATTGATATTTCGGCCAAAACCGGCAAACAATTCAAGGCTGAATTTTTCACTTCGGGTGACCCATTTATTCCCGAGTCCAAGCCCTAAGGCAACGGTGCTATAATCATTGTTTCGCAAGCCAATTTCCTCCTCCGAAACTTCCTCTTCACCCGTGTAGTACAAACCGAAGGCTTCTGCAAAGAATCCACTTCTGGGCTGAAATCCAAAATAGGCCCTAAAGTTGGGACCGATTCCAAAGTTTCCATTAAAATCAGTGGCATCGTTATCAAAATAGACCGTTCCCCCAATACTGGTGTCCTCGCTAAAAAAATACTCGTAGGAACCTTCAACGGTGGTGGTGGCCAAAAACAAGCCAATGTTGAACTTAAGCTCATTGTCATTCGCAAAGGTGGGATACGCTTGGCCGAATGCTGAAAATCCGGAGCAAAGAGCTATCAAAAACAAAAATCGTTTCATGGTCAAAAATTTAAACTCGTAATGGATAATCAATTAGCGTTCCAAAAACAAAGGTAATCCGTAATGAATTCAAAATGGTTTTATGAAGCCAAGTACAATGGTTATTTTTAGTAAAAATTTCAAAATGACCATAGTTTCCTATAATGTAAATGGTATCCGAGCCGCCCTGAACAAAGGCTTTATTGATTGGTTATCGAGTGTGAACCCAGACGTGGTATGCCTGCAAGAGACCAAGGCCCAAAAAGAGCAAGTGGATGTAGCAGCTTTTGAAAATGCCGGGTACCGCCATCATTATTGGTTCAGTGCCGAGAAAAAAGGATATAGCGGGGTGGCCTTACTCTGCAAAGAACAGCCTGACCATGTGGAATACGGTACGGGTATCGGGTACATGGACAACGAAGGCAGAAACATTCGAGCCGATTTTGGAGATATTTCGGTGATGAGTATGTATTTACCCTCTGGGACCAACTTGGACCGCTTGGAATTCAAGTTGACCTATATGGCGGATTTTCAGAAGTATGCCAATGCCCTTCGAGAGAGTAGGCCCAATCTGATTGTTTGTGGTGATTACAATATTTGTCATGAGGCTATTGATATTCACGACCCTGTCCGAAATAAAAACGTATCTGGATTTTTACCGGTGGAGCGGGAATGGATAGGGAACTTTATGCAAAGTGGTTTTATTGACAGCTTTCGCCATTTCAACAAAGAACCGCATAATTACACGTGGTGGAGCTACCGGGCCAACTCCAGGGCCAACAACAAAGGATGGCGTTTGGATTATGGAATGGTGGCTGATTCGCTGGAAAATAGATTAAAACGTTCGGTAATTCTTTCAGAAGCCAAGCATAGCGACCATTGCCCGATACTGCTGGAAGTGGAAAAATAACGAAGGGGTAAAACCTCTTCCAGAACTATATCTTATTTTTGAGGCTTTCAAATTGAAAATTGCATGAAATACACCAGAATTCCCCATACCAAAATCAGGGTAAGTAAGATTTGTTTGGGCACCATGACCTTTGGTCGCCAGAACAGCGAGGCAGAAGGGCATGAACAAATGGATTATGCTTTAGATCAGGGTGTCAATTTTTTTGATACCGCCGAGTTGTATCCGGTTCCAGCCAAGAAAGAGTTGTATGCGGTTACTGAGGAATTTATTGGAAGCTGGTTTAAGAAAACCGGTAATCGGGATAGAGTGGTGCTGGCCTCGAAAATTGCAGGAAGAGCAGAGTTTACCAAACATATCAGGACTACGGGCTTTAGCCGGGATTCCATCATCCAAGCGGTAGAGGGAAGTCTGAAGCGCTTGCAAACGGATTATATCGACCTGTACCAGTTGCATTGGCCAGAACGCAACACCAATTATTTTGGGCAACGTGGATTTGACGCTCATGCTTTGGATATGTGGGAAGACAATATTCACCAAGTGCTGGAAACCTTAAGAGATTTGATAGCCGAGGGGAAGATTCGACATGTGGGTCTGTCCAATGAAAGCCCTTGGGGGACCATGCGATTTCTGGAAGAAAGCAAAGTGCATGAAAGTTTACCCAGAATGCTCACCATACAAAATCCTTATAGTTTGCTCAATCGCTTGTTTGAGGTAGGACTTTCCGAAGTTTCCATACGCGAAAGTATAGGACTTTTGGCTTATTCTCCGCTCGGATTTGGGGTGCTAAGCGGGAAGTATTTGGATGAAATTCAACCCAGAAAGGGGAGAATCACCCTGTTCCCCAACTACAACAGATATAGTGGACCTATCTCAGTGGAAGCGACCCGGAAATACAATGATTTGGCGAAAGCACATGGGTTGAGTTTGGCACAAATGTCCTTGGCCTTTGTGAATACTAGACCTTTTGTGACCAGCAACATTATCGGGGCTACCACTATGGAACAGTTGAAAGAAAACATTGAAAGTATTGATGTTGACCTTTCCGACGAGGTTTTGGATGGCATCGAGGAAATTCATAACGCTATTCCTAATCCGGCACCTTAAAGAACCGTTTACTCATTAAGATTGCCCAGTTACTCAAACTGGGTGGAATAATTATTGTGGTTTGAATACTATTACTATTCAAAATCCAGTAATTATGAAAACGGCTTATTTTCTTCTTTTTAGTATTTGGGGAGCAGTTGCTTTTTCCCAAGAATTTAAAACCTACGAAAACGGACTTATTTATTCACCTTACGCTATGGAAAAGCTTAAGAGGATGGTCGGAGAGAAAAATGAAGAATTTAGAACCTGCGAACTTTTACAAGAATATATTTCGGTTGAACAGACAAGAGGAAAGGTTTTTGTACTGAAAAAGCCTAATATTAAAAAACTTCGTGAAGAGTTGCAGAATGCAATTACACTGGATCAGTTTGTAAAGAAATACGGAAAACATGCTGAAGACCAACTGCACCTACTCACAAAAACGCATTATACAAATTATGAAAAAGAAAAGATTATTGGAATTAGTGAACAGCCGGATGGCAGGCGGATGGAAATGTTGGAATCTGACTGGGAAAATTCGAAATCTAAATGTTGGGTATGGAACCTTTCAAACAAGGAGTATGTTGAAGTAGCTTATTTGGAAGATGAATTTTCCTCACAGAATATCCCTAATCGTTACGCCAAAATGGTACAATACACCGAGTGTTTAATTGACACCACAAGTCAAATTTTTAATGAAGACGCATCCAGAAATAGATGGTCATATGGTGAAGACGATACTAAAGTATTACAGAACAAGGTTTCAAGGCTCATTGATAGTAAGTATACAAAGAAGGAACCCGTTATGGATTTAAAGGAAGACTCCTCTGTGGAAGATATCAAGGCTGCCTATGAAAAACAAAGAGAATGGGAAGTAGATAAAAAGCGATTCGTGGTTAAGGTCCTTTCGAAAAATCAGGAATTTATGGAGTTGTTTGAAAAAGCGTACGAAGAAGCCTTAAAAACCAAAAACTCAGATGACTATTTTGAATATTATGTTGCGCACGTGTTGTCGCCCGCAAAAGCTTTGAAACTTAAACGTAACCGGGTGGTTGTTGGACAATGTAGTATGGATAACAGCCCTCGAATACATGCTATGAATATTGCTCAATTGGCGGGAGAATCCTTGGATTGGGATATTTTTCTTCGAGCACATTTAAATGTGATGAATGATCGCATGGACCGCGTTTCAGATGGAAGTTGGGCTTGGGAGGATAGAGAGACCTACATAATGGAACTGGAAAAATTGAATATCGATGTCCCAGATCTGTTATTGGGCATTGCATTTCGTGCAAAGAATGTTCCTGACGGGCATTATTTTGGAAGCATTGGTCGTTTGGGCAGAGCCATTGCGGAAAGCAAGGATAAGTCATTTTTCAAGAAAGATTTGCCTGTAATTATAGCTGACGAAAACTTGGATGATTACAATAGGTTGCTAATGTTTTATTTATATGATAACATGTCCTATTATGAGGATTCTTCAGAAGGGAAAAACACCTACGTAAAAAATAGGAAGGAGGCGATTAATTTGTTGCCAACATATATGCAAAGTATTGTAAGCAACTAATCTTACCCAAAAAGCTGTGAAACTACATCTTCAATTTTGGAAACCAAATGCACCTGAATATTTGGGTTCTTTAAGCCAATTTTATTGTTTTTGGAGACATAAATGGTGGAGAACCCCAACTTTTCAGCTTCCAAAATACGTTGGTCCACGCGTTGCACTGGTCTTATTTCTCCGGCGAGACCGACCTCCGCCGCGAAGCATACCCCTTTTTCAATGGGAATATCTGCATTGCTGGATAAAATGGAAGCCATAACAGCCAAATCAATAGCAGGGTCATCCACGGAGATGCCGCCGGTAATATTTAAGAATACATCCTTGGCCCCTAATTTAAAACCGGCTCTTTTTTCAAGCACAGCTAGTAGCATATTTAATCGTTTGGCATTAAATCCAGTTGCGGAGCGCTGCGGGGTACCGTATACTGCGCTGCTCACCAGAGCTTGGATTTCAATAAGCAAAGGACGCATCCCTTCCACCGTTGCTGCGATGGCAGTACCACTTAAATCTTCATCGTTTTTGGAAATAAGCACTTCGGAAGGATTATTGACTTCTCGAAGCCCACTTCCCTGCATCTCATATATTCCCAATTCTGCAGTAGAGCCAAACCGGTTTTTGAGTGAACGTAAAATGCGATACACGTAATTCCTGTCTCCCTCAAATTGCAGCACGGTATCTACCATGTGTTCCAAAATTTTGGGGCCTGCAATATTCCCGTCTTTGGTAATATGGCCCACCAAAATGACTGGAGTATGGGTTTCCTTGGCAAATTTGATAAGCTCTGCAGTGCATTCCCGAATTTGGGAAATACTTCCTGCGCCAGAATCCACATAATTGGTATGTAGCGTTTGAATGGAGTCAATGATAACCAAATCAGGTTCCAGTTCGGAAATCTGCTGAAAAATGTTTTGGGTTTTGGTTTCCGTAAGAATAAAGCAGTTCTCACTATTTGGGAGTATTCGGTCCGCCCGCATTTTTATTTGCTTTTGACTTTCTTCTCCAGAAACATAAAGTGTTTTAAAAGGAAGCTTCAAAGCGATTTGCAATAGCAATGTACTCTTTCCAATACCGGGTTCGCCACCCAACAAGGTCAACGAACCAGGAACCAATCCACCACCCAGTACCCGGTTAAACTCCAAGTCTTGGGTATTTAATCGCAGTTCTTTTTCTTGGGTGATTTCAGATACGCGGACAGGTGCGCTAATTCGTTTTGAGGGATTGGAATTGGCTTTCCAAGCAGGCTTTTCTTCCTTTTGAATCACTTCTTCAACAATGGTGTTCCATTGTTTACAGGAGGTACACTGCCCCACCCACTTTGCGTATTGGGCGCCGCAATTCTGACAAAAAAAAGCAGTTTTGGTTTTAGCCATTAACTCTGGGTTAAGGGCTAAAGATAGTACAAAGTACTATATTAAATCTTGTGAATTAATATCCGAAATCCGCTTTGAGGGCGTCGATTTTATCTAGGGCCATATCCTTGGTCAGAAAGTCAATTTCTTCCAATTGAAAAGCCTTTTCGAAAGTCTTGAACGCTTTCTTGGGTTCGCCCAGTTCCTCGTAATATTCTCCTTCAAAATAGAATCCCATCATGGTATCTGGATACTGTTCTTTACAAACCTCTGCCAAGGGTTTTAGCGATTCAAAATCATCCTTTTTGAGGCAACCCGCATAAATGGCCATGATATCATTAAGCTCTACTTGCTTTCGATATCCCAATAATTTTTCAATTCTATCATAGCGTTCTTCCAAATATTGAAAAACAGGTGCATCCGAAGTCAAAATCTCCGTTTTGTATTCCTTTGGACTGATCGGGCGGAACATTCTAAACACATTGTCGAATGCTTTACTGATGCCGTAGGTCGCGATGGATACGTGGTCGGCATCATCATATTCATCAAAAAAGTAATGCAAGGTTTCTTTGTTGATAGATTTTATCGCCGTATTCATTTGAAGAATTTGTTGGCGATTCTCAGTATTTTCCTTTTCTAAGATAAGATTGTAAAAGAGTTCTTGGTCCAAGTCCGAAAGACGAGCGGGCACACGACTCTCCATGTCAGTAGCTAAAACTGGGGAGATAATCACATAGGAATTGAAATACGATTTGTCCTTAAAAAGAAAGTAATTGCCAAAGTTGGCGGTAATATCGTAACCCACAAACATTTTAAACGGAGCGACATTGTAGTTAGTTTCTAGGTAAGGAATAAGCTCGGTCCCCAAAAACTCATAGAATGCAGCACCCTTCTCGGTGGGAAGACCAGATGTCTGGTCAAAGTCGCAATCATCCCAGCGAAGGTCGTTTTCAGATTGGTGAATTCCTACCACAATAGCCTCGGGCATTCTGCTATGGGTGCCATACACTTTGGAGTTGGCCACAACGATATCGAAAAGATAGTCCGCATCGAGGACCACGATTAGGGGATACTTTTTGTCCTCAGAATAATCCTCAGGAAAGTAATAGGACACGTCCCTTCTTTCCTGAAGTTTGAAGGATTCAAAGATTTCTTTTTTTACCTGCCCAAAAAGGTTTGCGCAGACTATACTGCAAAGCAGAAATACATATTTTTTCATTCGGTTAAGTTTTGCGTTGGCCGGGGTCTACCGATTTCTATTCAATAACGGTAGTATAATAAAGGATATTGCCCCAAAAACGACGACCATGAGGGTTTGCGAAATCCACATGATCCAACCAAATGCATCTCCGGATACTGAACTTATGCCATAAATGCCCAAGGCCGCACTGACAGCAATAGGATAAAGTCCTATTCCACCATTAGTAGTGGACATGGCAAAAGCCCCGCCAATAAAGGCAACCAAGAGTTCACTCAAGGATAAAGATTGGGTTTCTTCAACGGTGTATTTGATGACCCAAAACATGGCGATGTATGCCAACCAAATGAAAAGCGTGTGGAGAATAAAGGGCCACTTTTTTTTCATCTTGAAAACACTCAGTACACCATCAAGAAGACCCTTCAGAAAGACTTTAACCTTTTGGGCGATTTTGGACTGTGATTTGCGAATGACCCATATGGCAAAAAACAATCCCAGGATACCCACAGCCAAAATGCCAAAAGCACCTATGAGATTGACCCCATTTTCGTTCAAAAAGTCCAAAATAACATCCGTTTGAAGGGCAAGGGTAATCAAAACCACCAAAAGAAGCATCAACAAGTCAATTACCCTTTCGGTTACGATGGTTCCAAAACCTTTTTCAAAAGGAACGCCTTCATACGTGGTCAGTGCGGTTGCCCTTAAAAATTCACCGGATCTCGGGATGCCCAGATTGGCAAAATAGGAAAGGAGGACAATAAAAAGGTTATTTCGGATTTTAGGACGATATCCCAAAGGTTCCAAAAGATAATTCCAGCGAATAGCTCTGGATAAATGGCTCAAAATTCCAATACAAACCGAAATGATTACCCAAAAAGAATCTGCATGGGTGATATAGTAAAGGATTTGTTCCCGTTCTTCAGGGGATGTGGAATAATACGAATACCAAACCAAAAAGAGCCCAAAAGCTATGGGCACAAAAATTTTCAGGAATTTCTTGAGAAAAGGGCTCAAAATTAAGTTAGGAGATTGGTCTCTTCATTCGGGAAAACAAGTGCTGGGTTAAAAGATCTAGCTTCTTCAATACCCATCCAAGCATAGGTTATCAATATTAAAACATCTCCAACGGCCACCTTTCTGGCAGCGGCACCATTCAGAGTAAGTTCCCCAGTTCCACGAGGCCCTGGAATAGCATAGGTCTCAAGTCTTTCTCCGTTATTATTGTTGACGATTTGCACTTTTTCACCTCGAATAATATTGGCAGCGTCCATCAAATCTTCATCAATGGTAATACTACCAATATAATTGAGGTCAGCTCCAGTGACCTTAACCCGATGTATTTTTGATTTTACAACTTCTACCTGCATGGCGCTAAATTAATTAATTGAGTTTAAGATTGTCTATTAACCGAATATCATCCGCATAAACGGCAATAAAGGCTCTATATTTTTTATTGTTTTCCTTTTTATGAATTGGGCTTAAGGTTTCTTCATCAGAAATACTAAAGTATTCCAGCTTGAAGTCCTCATGATTCTCAAATTGAGAGACTACCCAATACACTATGTTTTTTGCACTTTTCGTGCCAAACTTAACTTTGGCAGTTTTCAGTGTTTCATAAATGAAACCAGCCTTTTGTCGCACTTCTTGGCTCAATCTTTCATTTCTGGAACTCATGGCCAAACCGTTGGGTTCCCTTTCAATGGGACAGCCAATGATTTCTACAGAAAGATTTTGGGTTTTCACCAGTTTTTTAATGATTTGAAGTTGCTGAAAATCCTTTTCCCCAAAATAGGCTTTGTCAGGGCCTACAATTCTTAAAAGTAGCTCCACAATGGTGCCTACACCCTCAAAATGACCCGTTCGGTACTTTCCCTCCATCATTTTATCCAACCCATCAAACTCATAGGTTTTGGAACGTACTTGAGAATCATACACATCGGCAATAGAAGGTGCAAAAACTATGATTTCCTCTGAAAGTTTTTTTAAAAGCTCAAGGTCGTTATCCAGACTTCTGGGATATTTGTCCAAATCCTCTGGGTTGTCAAATTGGGTAGGATTCACAAAAATACTGACAACCACCTTGTCATTTTCTGAAATTGCCTTTTTTACCAAGGAAAGATGCCCTTTATGTAATGCACCCATGGTGGGTACCAAACCTAAGGTTTGATTGTGGTTTCCTTCTGTATCGAGGAAAGCAAGCATGTCTTTTTTTGTGTAAAAAATTGGCATCCTGAGTATTAAAAGCGTGCAAAAATACTATAATTACTGGTAATCAGCATAATTTTTGTACTTTTGCAGCTACGTTTTTTCGATAAGCAAAAACAAGGATTTATGAATGGAAAAAAGATATTGTTTGTATCTTCTGAATTAGTGCCCTACCTCCCTGAGAATCAAGTATCTTTAATGTCTTATGAAGCCCCAAGAATGGTCAACAGCAACGGTGGGCAGATACGTATTTTCATGCCTAGGTATGGTAATATAAATGAGAGAAGACATCAATTACATGAAGTAATTCGCTTGTCAGGAATGAACTTGGTGATCAATGACATGGATATGCCTTTGATTATTAAAGTAGCTTCCATTCCCAAAGAACGTATTCAAGTATATTTTATAGACAACGACGAATACTTTAAGCGAAAAGCCACCTTTGAGGACCAGGATGGAAACCTGTTTCCGGATAACGATGAGCGGGCCATATTTTTTGCCAAAGGAGTGGTTGAAACGGTAAAGAAATTAAACTGGTCTCCCGACATCATTCATGTCCATGGATGGATGGCTTCTTTGCTACCGCTTTACTTGCGAAAGTACTATGCCGATGAACCTTTGTTCGCAGATAGCAAGGTGGTTTTGTCCGTCTACGAGAATGGATATGAAGGAGAGCTGGACAAGGGTATGATTGAAAAGATTAAGTTTGATGGAATTTCTGAGGATAACATTTCAGCATTATCCCAGCCCGACTATAATAATTTGTTAAAGGTTGCTACCGATTATTCCGATGCCATTATTTTAGCCTCGGAAGGTGTGTCGGAAGACCTAAAAACGCATATTGACAACTCTTCCAAACCCGTTTTGCCCTATGTTTCACTTCAAGAGGCAGAAGAGGCTTACACCAATTTCTATAAAACAGAGGTTCTAAAATAGAAGTACATGAAAATTTTGAAAGGGATTAAACCTTTGGCAATTGTCATGGTTTTTGCGACAATGCTGTTTTCTTGCGAAGAAGAGCTCAGAACCATTGGCGAGGGCGTAATCGCCGGTGAACCATTCACTACAGGCAGGGAAGTTTACGATGTTTTTGCATTCAATAAAGGAGTACAGGCGGTGCAAACCAATAGATTGCAATTATATCAGTTAGGAACTTATAACGATCCCATATATGGTACAAGAACTGCCAGTATTGTTTCCCAAGTAACATTACCTTCTCGGCAGGCAAATCCAACTTTTGGAGATTTGTCCCAGGAAACTGAAGACAATGCAGATAACGATGATAGCGTATCCACTATTCCGGAAGAAGAGACGGTTGTGGAGGTACGGTTGTATTTGCCTTTCCAGCTTCCGCCCACTTCCCAAAGGGATTCTGATAATGATGGTGTGGAAGACCAGTTTGATGACGATCCAGACGACCCATTTTCAGATTCTGATAATGATGGCGTAAATGACAATGACGAAAGAATATTGGGTTCAAACCCTTTGGATGCTTCAGAAGATGGTAGTGGAGATGATTTTGTTCCCAATACGTTTCCAAGACAATTCGATTTGGATAGCATTTTCGGGGACCTGGATGCCGGTTTCAATCTGCGAGTGGCGCGGTCAACTTTCTTCCTTCGTAATTTGGACCCCAATTCCAACTTTGAGGAGGCCCAAGAATATTTTTCCAATCAAGATTTTTCAGGATTCGAAGGAGAAGTACTTTATGACACCGCAACAGCAGGCCAAGGCCCTCTTCGGATAAGCAATGAAGAAATAATTATGTTCAATGAAGAGGATGATCCGGATACAGAAATAGATGAGACAACGCAAGTGGAGTCTAGAATGAATCCAGGCATTTTGGTACCGTTGGATAACGATTTTTTCCAAACCAATATAATTGACAAGGAGGGCGATATCGAGTTATTGAGTGAAGCTAACTTCAATGACTTTTTTAGAGGATTGCGACTTACGTTGGAGGCTGTAGAGTCCATGGATATGGATCCAGACCTGATGTTTTTATTCGATTTAACCCAAGCCACCATTACAATTACGTACACGTTTCAGGATTTTGATACCGTGGAGGATGAAATAGTGACAGTGGAAAGGGATTATACCTTGAATCTATTGCAAAACCTCAACAATCAACTTGTCGGAAATGCGGTGAACAGCTTTGAGGATGATATACTACCAGGAAATATTGCCAGTCAGCTGGATACTGGGGAAAACGCCTCTAGGATTTTTCTCAAAGGAGGAACAGGATCTATGTCCGATGTACTACTTTTTGGGGATGAAGAAGCTACGTTGGGAAGAGGGCAGACCTTTATAGAACAGATTAGAGCCAATAATTGGATAATCAATGAAGCTAATTTGGTCTTTTATGTAGATAGGGAAGAACTGATTGCCGCTGGAGGAACTATAGAACCACCTAGATTGTATTTATACAATGCAGAAACAAATCAACCCATATTTAATGGGTTTACGGACCCTGACCCTTCCGAATTGTTTGAGCCTTTGACGATTTTTCCCAGTTATGATGGCATTTTAGAAAGGGAAGGAGGGACAGGTCTTCGATACACCGTCAGGATTACGGATCATATCAACAATATTATTGTAAGGGATTCTGCTAACGCAAAACTGGCATTATCAGTATCGGCTAATATTGGACTACCCTTTGTGGCAGAAGGGATAGGTACGGTAGAGCCCGAAATAGATGTTCCCTTTATGTCTACCATCAACCCCTTAGGTACCGTATTGTTTGGTAGCAATGTATCTGCTTCTGAGGAGGATAGAAGGTTGCAGCTCGAGATTTTTTATACCGAGGCCAACTAATACCTTTTGTGGAGTTTTTACGTTATATAACCCAACGTAGTATTATTTTTACATCCAGCTTTATAAATTTGCGTAACATTTAGAGTTTTAATCACCAATAAACTTTTTCTATGTGTGGAATTGTAGGGTATATAGGGTATAGAGATGCCTACCCAATCATAATCAAAGGATTACAAAGACTGGAATACCGGGGATACGATAGTGCAGGTATTGCATTATATCATGATAGCCAAATTGTGGTATCGAAAACCAAGGGAAAAGTAGACGATCTTAGGGAAAAAGCTGAAACGCACAACAATGTCGAGGGCAACTTAGGATTGGGCCATACCCGATGGGCGACTCACGGGGTTCCTAACGATACCAATTCCCATCCACATTATTCGAATTCTGGGGATTTAGTGATTATCCACAATGGGATTATAGAAAACTATGAGTCCATTAAAAAAGCGCTAATTTCAAGAGGGTACGAGTTCAAAACCGATACTGATACTGAGGTACTTATCAATTTAATAGAAGAGGTAAAGAAAAAGGAAGGGGTAAAACTGGGCCAAGCGGTACAGATTGCCCTTAATCAAGTCGTTGGTGCATATGCCATTGCTGTTTTCGATAGAAATAAACCAGATGAAATAGTCGTTGCAAAATTAGGAAGTCCGTTGGCCATTGGTATAGGAGAAAATGAATACTTCGTTGCGTCGGATGCTTCTCCATTTATAGAGTTCACTAACAACGCCGTATATCTGGAAGATGAAGAAATGGCCATTATCCGATTGGGGAAGGAAATCAAGTTGCGTAAAATAAAGGATGATGCCATAGCTTACCCTGACATACTGGAACTTCAGCTTAACCTTGAGGAAATAGAAAAGGGAGGGTACGACCACTTTATGCTCAAGGAAATTTACGAGCAGCCAAGAGCTATTTTGGATACCTATAGGGGGCGTTTGCTCGCTGATCAGGGAATCATTAGAATGGCGGGGATTGATCAGAACCTGGAAAAATTCTCAAATGCCAATAGAATTATCATCGTGGCTTGCGGAACATCGTGGCATGCAGGATTGGTCGCTGAATATATTTTTGAAGACTTGGCCCGTATACCTGTTGAGGTTGAGTATGCCTCGGAGTTTAGATACCGAAATCCAGTAATTACCGAAAATGATGTTCTTATTGCTATCTCACAATCTGGGGAAACAGCAGATACCTTGGCAGCTATAAAATTGGCAAAGGAAAAAGGAGCTTTTGTTTTTGGTGTCTGTAATGTGGTTGGTTCATCCATTGCACGAGAAACCCATGCTGGGGCCTATACCCATGCGGGACCCGAGATTGGTGTAGCATCGACAAAAGCCTTTACTACACAAATAACCGTACTCACACTAATTGCACTTAAACTGGCCAATGAGAAGGGTATCTTCTCATCACCACAGTTCCATGAGTTTTTAACAGAACTAGAGAATATTCCGGCTAAGGTTGAAAAAGCTTTGGAGTCCAATGATCTTGTTTCGCATATTGCAGACATCTACAAAGATTCCACCAATTGCCTCTATTTAGGGAGGGGATACAATTTCCCAGTTGCCTTGGAAGGAGCCTTAAAATTAAAAGAAATCAGTTACATCCACGCAGAAGGTTATCCTGCTGCGGAGATGAAACACGGGCCTATAGCGCTAATCGATGAACAAATGCCCGTAGTGGTAATTGCCACCAAAAAAGGGCATTACGAAAAAGTCGTAAGTAACATTCAAGAAATTAAGTCAAGGAACGGTAGGATCATCGCCGTGGTCACTGAAGGGGACAAAACGGTAAAAGAGCTTGCAGATCATGTTATCGAGGTTCCAGAAACCACCGAAAGCCTTACTCCATTGTTGACCACCATACCGCTTCAATTGCTGTCGTATCATATTGCAGTAATGCGAGGTTGCAATGTGGATCAGCCAAGAAATTTAGCCAAGTCGGTTACTGTAGAGTGACCTTGATAAAATCGATGAAAAATGAAAAAGGCCCTATTTATAGGGCCTTTTTTGTTAAAATGACAGCAAAACCCATATTTTTCTAGCAAAAAAGTATTATGCATGCATAATTTTTTTCAATTTTGTGTCAACCGAGCCAAAAAAAATGTATATTCCACATCCAAAGTTTTACTCGTACTTAAAACTAATTTAACTCTAATTCAAACTAATGAAAAAGCTTATAATTTTTTCCATGATGCTATTTGGAGCAGCTACTTTTGCCCAAACTACAGTGACTGGAAAAGTAGTTGATGAAAACAATGAGCCCATTCCAGGAGCTAATGTGGTCCTGGTTGGAAAAGCGGAAGGAACAACGTCGGATTTTGACGGTAACTTCACTTTCAATACTTCTGAAGTACCTCCATTCCAATTGCGAATAACCAGTATTGGCTTCTCTGATTTTGTTGCTGACGTTACCGCTAACAATCAGACATTATCCATAACGCTAAGAGAGTCTTCCACGATACTGGACGAAATTGTTATTTCAGCTTCTAGAACTCCTGAACGAATCTTTGAATCACCGGTATCCGTAGAACGGTTTGGACTTAAAGACATCAAGAATACCACAGCGGAATCTTTTTACGGTGGTCTCCAAAACTTGAAAGGGGTTGATATCAACACCAATAGTTTGACTTTTCAATCCATAAATACCAGAGGTTTTGCCACTTTCGCAAATACCAGATTTCTACAGCTAGTGGATGGGATGGACAATTCAGCCCCAGGTTTGAATTTCGTTTTGGGAAATTTAGTGGGTATGTCCGAGTTGGAAGTGCAAAGTGTTGAAATCCTGCCTGGAGCATCATCAGCTTTATACGGTGCAGGTGCCTTCAACGGGATTCTGTTCATGACCAGTAAAAGTCCTTTTGATTTTGAGGGAATTAGTTTTTATGCTAAAACGGGTATAACTTCCCAAGAAGCTGCTGGAGACAATCAATATTATGATATAGGAATTAGGGCGGCTCACGCCTTCAGCGATAAATTTGCGGTAAAGGCTAACCTCTCTTTCTTGCAGGGGGAAGATTGGCATGCCGTCCGGACTGACGACATTCTTAGACCAGGTGCGGATAGAACCAATCCTGCATTTGATGGATTAAACATTTATGGAGATGAAGTTTCTACTATTCTAAACTTTGACTCTGCTGCCGGTTTACCCGCAGGAACCATAGGATCGGCAGAAGTTTCGCGTACAGGATATGAAGAAAGGGATTTGGTAAACTATGGAGCACAAAGTGTAAAAACTGACTTTTCTGTGTTTTACAGACCCTTTGCAGATGATTTTGAAATTATATACCAAGGAAGAATCGGTAGGGGAAATACCATTTATCAAGGCGCCAACAGATATGCCGTAAGAGCATTTAACCTTCAACAGCATAAGATTGAGTTAAGGAATAAGAATTTTTTCTTGCGCGGATATATCGTTTCTGAGAATGCAGGGGATTCCTACGATACTCGATTCACAGGAATCAATATCAATAGAAGCTGGAAAGGTGACACTCAATGGTTCACAGATTATGCTGCGACATATATACCGACCTTTTTAGGAGGAATTCAGCAGGGAGGACTTTCCAGAGAAGAAGCTTCCACCGCAGCACATGCTGCCGCAAGACAGGCAGCCGATACGGGTAGGTTGATTCCTGGGACACCTGAATTTCAAGCAGCCTTTGACAGGGTTACCGCTGATGGAGACCTAACCACAGGTTCGCGTTTTATCGACAATACCAAGTTCCGACATGTAAATGGTAACTATAATTTGGCGCATTTGATTAATAATTGGGCTGATATCCAAGTGGGAGGGTCGTTTAGAGAATATGAACTGAATTCTCAGGGAACGATTTTTACCGATATTGATGGACCCATTACCTATAATGAGTTTGGCGCTTACGCTCAGTTACAAAAGAAATTCTTGGATGATAGACTAAAATTTACTGGTTCGGTGCGTTATGACAAGAACGAATTCTTTGATGGCTTCTTTTCCCCGAGGGTAGCCTTAGGGTATACCGCAGGAGCGAATAGAAATCACAATATTAGGATTTCAGCGCAGCAAGGATTTAGAAACCCTACGACTCAGGATTTGTTTATTGGGTTGAATGTGGGTTCTGCTACATTAGTAGGTTCAGCCCCTGATAACTTGGATAGGGATGTTCGGACTTTCAACGTTACTCCTGATGGGCAAAATCTGATTGGACAATCCACGGTGGATATTGTGGGAAGAGCAGCTTACGAAAATGCTTTCTCTGTAAGTTCGGTATTGAGTGGAGCACCAGAAGCTGTTACTACACCTGTTGTGCAACCGGAGGAAATCACAACCTTCGAAGCAGGATATAGAGGACAGATAGGGAAATTCACCATAGATTTAAGTGGATATTACAACCGCTACAGCAATTTTATTACTAATTTGAATGTAATCGTGCCATTTTATGGAACGGCTGGAGACAACGGGCTTTCTCTTCTTGCATTACAAAATGGCGATACGGAAGTGTACCAGACCTATACTAACCTTCAGCAAGATGTGGATTCTTGGGGAGGTACAATAGGTGTCGATACCAAAGTATTAGGAAACTTTGATTTGGGGGTAAATTATACTTACGCCAACTTTGATTTTGATAGGGAAAGATTCCCAGATTTCTTGACAAGTTTTAACACCCCAGAGCATAGAGTAAAAGCTTCTTTCGGAAATACGGAGTTGTTTAAGAATTTTGGATTCAATTTCAACTACAGATGGAGTGATAGCTTTCTATGGGAAGCCACATTTGCAGTGGGCGACGTTCCAGCCTACTCGGTTTTGGATGCTCAAATCAACTACTCGGTTCCCAGTATAAAGTCAGTATTTAAGGCGGGAGGTTCCAACCTTTTGGCTGATGAATATTTCCAGGCTGTAGGTACTGGTTTGATAGGTGCTATTTACTATGTTTCATGGACTATCAACCCCTAAAAAAAGACTTTAATTAAAAGATAAGGCGTTGATAAAATCAGCGCCTTTTTTATTGATGAAAAAAGGCTCTTTTAGTTTCTCTTTAAAGAAGTAAAAGTATATCTTTGCAGCCGAAAAAATCGAGAGATTTTTATCCTATTCAATTAAAAATTAATAGAGTAATGTCTAAAGTTACAGGAAAAGTTGCCCAGATTATTGGACCGGTTATTGACGTAGAATTTGAATCCGGAGTGGAAATCCCAAAGATTTACGATTCTTTGGAAATTGATAAAGAAGACGGTTCCAAATTGGTATTGGAAGTACAATCCCATATTGGTGAAAACACGGTTAGAACGATCTCTATGGATTCCACAGATGGATTGAGCCGAGGAGTTCAGGTAAATGCTACTGGTAATGCCATCCAAATGCCAATCGGCGAGGATGTATATGGACGACTTTTCAATGTAATTGGTGACGCTATCGATGGTCTTGAGGACTTGCCAAAAACTGGTGACAATGGTCTGCCAATTCACAGGGAAGCCCCAAAATTTGAAGAACTATCCACTTCTACGGAAGTTTTATTTACCGGAATCAAGGTAATCGATTTGATTGAGCCTTATGCGAAAGGTGGAAAAATTGGTTTGTTCGGAGGTGCCGGTGTAGGTAAGACCGTATTGATTCAGGAATTAATCAACAACATTGCGAAGGGTCACGGTGGACTTTCTGTATTCGCTGGAGTAGGTGAAAGAACTCGTGAAGGAAATGACTTGCTTCGTGAGATGTTGGAATCTGGTATTATTAAATACGGAGATGATTTCTTGCATTCTATGGAAGAAGGTGGATGGGATTTGACCAAAGTGGATAAAAAAGCCATGAAGGAATCCAAAGCAACATTCGTTTTCGGTCAGATGAACGAACCTCCAGGAGCTAGAGCCCGTGTGGCACTTTCTGGATTGACAATTGCCGAATACTTCCGTGATGGTGCGGGAGATGGACAAGGAAAGGATGTACTTTTCTTCGTGGATAATATTTTCCGTTTTACCCAAGCAGGTTCTGAGGTATCTGCACTTTTGGGTAGGATGCCATCTGCGGTAGGATATCAGCCTACATTAGCGACAGAGATGGGAGCGATGCAGGAAAGAATTACATCAACCAAAAAAGGTTCGATTACTTCGGTACAGGCGGTTTATGTTCCTGCGGATGACTTGACTGACCCTGCCCCAGCTACAACTTTTGCTCACTTGGATGCAACTACAGTACTTTCACGTAAAATTGCAGAGCTTGGTATTTATCCTGCGGTGGACCCATTGGACTCCACTTCTAGAATTTTGACCCCTGAAATCTTGGGTAATGAGCATTACGGATGTGCACAGCGTGTTAAGGAGTTGTTGCAGCGCTATAAGGAACTTCAAGATATTATTGCCATATTGGGTATGGAAGAGCTTTCAGAAGAAGATAAATTGGCTGTAGGTAGAGCACGGAGAGTTCAACGCTTCTTGTCACAACCTTTCCATGTAGCAGAGCAGTTTACTGGTATTCCTGGAGTTTTGGTTGATATTAAAGACACCATAAAAGGATTCAACATGATTATGGATGGTGAATTGGACCACCTTCCAGAATCTGCCTTCAACCTTAAAGGAACCATCCAAGATGCTATTGAGGCTGGTGAGAAAATGTTAGCTGAAGTTTAATAGGTATGTATTTAGAAATTGTATCCCCAGAAGCAACCCTGTTTTCAGGAGAAGTAACCTCGGTTATGGTACCTGGAATTAATGGAGAATTTCAAATGCTTCAAAACCACGCACCTATTGTTTCTTTGTTGGGAGAGGGTGACGTTAAGGTTCAGGGTTCTATTGAAATCCATGAAGACTTTCAGAATAAGTTCAAGCAAGGTGCCAATGGAGAGACTTTACTTTCCATCACCAGCGGAACGGTGGAAATGAAAGATAACAAAGTCATTGTCCTAGCTGACTAAGTTTACGAACATCATATTAAGAAATAAAAAAGCCGCTTTTAAGCGGCTTTTTTATTGCAATACAATTAACGACCAGTCTTTACCATCTGAAGCGTAGTTTTTTAGCGCGACAAACCCGACGGCGTTATGAGCCTTCATGGAACGTTGGTTTTTTGTGTCAACTTCAGTAATGATGGTGTCAAACCCAGAAGGTAAATTGGTTTGCATTGTGGTATATAGCTGTCGAAACAAACCCTTTCCTCTATGCGTTTTGGCGACACAGATTTGTCCCATCACCATATAGTTGTTTCTATTTTGTACTACCTGATTGATTTCATGAAACATAGGTCGAAGTATTTCAATACTCTGCGCAAATTTGGGATGCATGCATAAAGCGTAGCCTACCACTTCTCCATTTTCCACGGCGATAATATGAGGACACATATCATTCATTTCCTTTAGTAGCTCAAAGGAATGTTCTACTGTTAGAAAACCATCCTTGGTCATCTCATCAGGAGATAAATTTTTAGGTAGGTTTTGTTGTTGCAACCTTAGAATTTGCTCTAATTCTTCAATTGTGGAAGCTTGTTTATATACAATCATTACCAACCTATTTCAATAAAGATAGTACTTTTGAAACATGCCAAATTTTCCAAAAAAACTGGAGAAAAAACTTCAAAAGAGAAGAGTAGAAAATGCTTTCAGGGAATTGCCCCAAAAGCAAGATTTGGTGGATTTTTCTTCCAACGACTACCTGGGATTGGCTAGGTGCGAACGGATTGCGGAAAGTGCCCAAAAACTTCTGGAACAATCCAAAATAAAACAACACGGGGCTACTGGTTCTCGATTGTTAACAGGGAATCATCCGTTATATTATGATTTGGAAACCCACCTCTCCGACTATTATGCATCAGAATCGGCAGTTGTTTTTAATTCAGGTTATGACGCCAATATAGGGTTGTTTTCATCAGTTCCGCAAAAGGGAGATTTTGTTTTCTACGATGAACTAATTCACGCCAGTATTCGTGAAGGCATTCTAATGAGTAATGCAAAAAGCTACAAATTTGACCATAACGACCTAGAGAGTTTAAAAAGTAAAATCAAAAATTCACTCTCTGCTGAGGTTAGGAATCCCAATACCGAGGTTTATATTGTTACGGAGTCGGTTTTTTCTATGGATGGAGATACTCCAAACTTAAAGGAGTTCGCTGCGTTTTGTGGCGAACAAAATTTCCATCTTATTGTCGACGAGGCACATGCGGTTGGCGTTTTTGGTAAAGGGCTTGTGGAAGAGTTTGGAACCTCGGATGCTGTTTTTGCTAAGATTATCACTTTTGGAAAAGCCCTGGGCTGTCATGGAGCCGCCATATTAGGAGGTAAAGGACTTAAGGAGTATTTGGTGAATTTTGCCCGTAGCTTGATTTACACCACTGCCTTACCCCCGCATGCCCTTGCATTGATTCTGGAAAGCTATGCTTTTTTGGACGAAAATGGTTCTAAAAGAAGGGAGCAGCTTCGGGCCAATATTGAATTTTTTAAGGCGGAAATCCAAAGATTGAATCTTGCGGATAGTTTTATTCCAAGCGATTCAGCAATTCATTGTATGTTAGTTCAAGGAAATGAAAAAGTGAAAAAGCTTTCCAAAACTTTGAATCAAAAGGGGTATGATGTGATGCCTATTTTGTCGCCTACAGTAAAGATAGGTGAGGAGCGACTACGCTTTTGTTTGCATTCCTTCAATACTAAGAAAGAAATTGAAAATGTACTTAAAACGATTAGAGAGCATCTATGAATAAGGAACTGGTGACCTTAGGGAGTTTTGAATTTTTAGCTGACGTCCAAATAATCAAAGGTAAACTGGAGTCCGAAGGAATAACCGTGATTTTAAAGGATGAGAATACCGTGTCTATTGACCCATTTGCGAGCAATGCTTTGGGTGGGATTAAATTACAGGTCTATGGTTCGGACAGGGAAAGGGCACAGGAAATCTTTAATGAAGTACGAAATTATGCAGTGGATGAAAACGGTGATTTGATTGTTTGTCCCAATTGCAAAGCCACAAAATCGGAGGTGTATTATTCCAGGAAGGGTATTTTTTATAAGCTCTTTCCTTTTTTTGAGCCCAAAAAATATAGATGCCTCAACTGCAACTTTATAACAAAACCTAGCAAATGACCATTTTCGTAACAGGTATATCCACTGAAGTAGGAAAAACGATTGCCTCGGCGATTGTGGTAGAAGCTTTGGAAGCGGATTACTGGAAACCCATACAATCCGGGGATTTGGACCACTCCGATAGCCACAAAATTGAAAAACTTGTTTCCAACGCAAAAACCAAGATTCACCCCAATGCCTATGCTTTGCAAACCCCGATGAGCCCACATGCCGCTGCGGAAATTGATGGAGTTGAAGTGGAATTGGAAAAAATAATTCCACCCATTACTGAGAACCATCTGGTGATTGAAGGGGCTGGCGGTTTGTTGGTGCCGTTAAATGAAAAGGACACCATTAATGACCTTATAGAAGCCGACTACAAAGTAATTGTGGTTTCTCGCCATTATTTAGGAAGCATCAACCATACCCTCCTTACCATAGAAAAACTCCAAGAGAGGAATCTGGATATTGGCATAATTTTTAGTGGGAATGAACATCCAACCACAGAGGGTATCATATTAAACAAAACCAAAGTTCCTTTCCTGGGAAGGATAAACGAAGAATCCACTTTTGACAAGGAAGTCGTGAAGAAATATGCTGAAGAATTTAGAGCCGCACTTTTGTCATTCTAATCGCTGATAGATAAGTCCCCGGCCAATTGTTTCCTTTAGTATATAATGCTCTTCCAAATAGGAGTTAATATATGCATTCAGGTCTTCAAACTTTTTATCAAAAATTCGCTTTCCCTTTCGGGCTATCACTACCTTGGGCTTAACTTTTTCAAGAATATGCCTTAGTTCCTGCAAGGATGTTTCCCTTGGATTTTTCATATAAGGGAACAGCTCTTCGCGGGCAATATTGCTAGGATGTGTTGAGGCGACTGTTGGAGGTGTCGCATCCAGCATCCAATACCCAATATGGTATTCAGTAAAAAAGATAGATTGACCTTCTAACTGGTTATCGAGAATATATTGGGGAACTTCAATCCCTTCTCCATTAAAAAAAGTTCCTTTTTCCACTTTAGTGGATACTATATTGCCATATTCAAGATATGCTTCCATTGGCACAAAAATGAGAAGTAATAATAGTGGTTGGTACTTTTTCTTGATTTCAGGAAGCTTGCTAATGGCAATTCCCACAGGAATCAAAATAAATGGATAAATCTGAATCAAATAATGCCCATTGACCTTCCCAGCTTGGACAAAGGATAAAATTATTCCAGAAAAAACAATAACAAGAACTTGAATGCCAACATGGCCATAGTCCAAAAGCCTTTTCTTGTAGGTGCCATAATAGAATAGAACTGTCAAAAGTACTAGAGGTAAAACTTTTAGAGGGGAATGTTGCTTGCCTTCCGAGTAGGCGATGGGGGCTTCAAAAATGGATTCCCACCAAATATCAAATTTCCCAACTAAGTAATAGGGAAGAGCCGTTAACCCTATCAATAAAATTGTCCCAATCCCCATCAGAAAAAGTCTAGGGATTCCGTTGGAATATTCTTTGTGCTTAAAAATGGACCACAAAAGATAAATTCCCAAAGTCAGAAAGGGATAGGCCATATTCAACTTGGACATGACAGACAAACCAAAAAGAACCCCAACCAATAAATGCCAGACTAAATGCTTTTTTGAAATCAAAAAATATACACCCGCAATAAAAAAAGCGACGCTAATATGTTCGGACATCACACCTTGTAGACTTCCAAAACTACTTTGAAGAAATACACAGGCCATGGCACACCAAAAACTAACTTTTTTCGAGGTGATTCCCAAGCCAATCAAGTAGGTGAACAGTGCAGTTAAAGCAACCAGCAGTGTCCCAAAAAACCGGATGGCAATAAAACTCTTACCGAAAATTTTGATAATAGTCGCAAAAAACAAAAAGGTTATAGGGGGTTTTAAATCCCATAACTGGGTATATGGTAAAAAACCATCAACCCAAGATTGCCCCATAAGGATAAACGTACTCTCATCCCTATCAATGTAGTCTCTGAAGAAAAAGGGAAATCGAATGAAAAATGCTGCAAAAAACAGAAGGAGTAACACGGTTTTCCAATTCAATTTCCGATAATCAGGAGTTACAACGCTAAGGATTTTATCGAACAAGGGAAGGGCTGGGTTTTTGGCGATTAATTGTCATCTTTGCAAGATAGAAAAATGAAGGTTTGAAAAATCCGGTAGCCTTGGAAAAATTAGTCGATAGGGACAAAACCCATATATGGCACCCGCTTACCCAACACAAGACCGCCCATCCCCCTTTAGGAATAGTAAAAGCGGAAGGAGCACTGGTCTGGGATGAGGAGGGGAAAAGTTATATCGACGGGATCGCTTCTTGGTATACGGCCATGTATGGACACTGTCACCCAAATATAGTGGAGGCTATGACCCGGCAGATGAAAAATTTGGATTTTGTCATGTTCAGTGGGTTTACCCATGCTCCTGCAGTAGAATTATCTGAAAAATTGATTGAAATTCTTCCTGGCAATCAGGTGAAGATTTTTTTCAATGACAATGGTTCAACTGCAATTGAAGCCGCCATTAAAATGGCTATTCAATACCATCACAATAAAGGTGAAAAAAGAGATACCATCATTGCTTTTGAAGATGGATTTCACGGGGATACCTTCGGTGCCATGTCCGCATCGGGAATATCAAGCTATAATGGACCGTTTGAAGATTTTCTATTAAAAGTGATTCGTATTCCCGTACCAACCGAAGAAAACTCAACAGAGGTTCTGGAACTTTTGGATACAATTCTTTCTGAAAATCAATGCTCTGCCTTTGTTTTTGAACCTTTGGTTCAGGGAGCGGCTGGAATGAAGTTCCATTCTGCTGAGGGACTAAGCCAAATGATTGGCAAATGTCAAAAAGAAGGGGTTCTCTGCATAGCAGATGAAATTATGACTGGTTTTGGAAAAACAGGGAAAAACTTTGCTTCAGAAAACTTGACCCATGCTCCAGATATTATTTGTTTGAGTAAGGCACTTACTGCAGGTATGTTTCCTTTAAGCATTACCAGTTGTACCCAAGCTGTTTTTGACGCCTTTTTGAGCGATGAGGTTTCCAAAGGGTTTTTCCATGCGCATACGTATAGCGCGCATCCTCTAGGTTGTGCAGCAGCTTTGGCCAGTATCGAGCTATTGAATTCAGATGAAATCATGGAAAGAAGAGCATATATTACTCTGCAACATGAACAATTCGTAAGCAAAATAAAATCGCACCCAAGTGTGAAGGATGCTAGAAGTATGGGCGTAATTTTTGCATTGGATTTGGCTGTAGAGACTAACCGTTATGGTTCACTTCGAGATACATTGTATCAGTTTTTTATGGACCAAGGGGTCAATCTTCGGCCCTTAGGAAATACCATCTATACTTTACCCCCCTACGTAATTGCCGATGAGCAATTGCAACGCATTTATTGGGCAATAGAGGGGGTACTTGAAATAGTTTAAAAAATGAAAAATTACTCCAGAAGGTTTACTGAGGCATCGCTTATTTCAACGCGTATTTCTCGATAATTCCACGTATCACCTTCACCATAGGCATCAATATAAAGCGTACCGGAATCCTTTGGACCTTCAATAGGGATGACCATCTGAGCCTCTTTTTTCCCATTTTTCCAACTGATATTGCCTTGCACCATACCCACTTTTTCAATAGGGGTGCCCAATAAATCAACTAATTGTTCATCGTTGTTTATCAGCTCAAAGGCATATTCATAGGGTTGCGAATCTTCCATCAGCCTAGTCACCCCAAAAAAGAGTGAGGCAAAGAACACAATACAGATAATGATAAGCGTGAGACAACCTCCTACTGGTACAACCCATTTCCAATTTCTTTTCCACCAACTAGGTTGGGGTACCAGTTCGTTGTTCATTGTTCTCAAGTTTATCTGTTTTATGAAGATAAGAACTTTTATTTTTGCCCGAATTAGATTCAGTGTTGAAGAAACCAATTTCCATAACCGCGCTTTCATCAATATCTTCTTTGGGGAGTAATCCTTCTGAGATTTGGGATTCGTATCAAGAAACAACCCATGGATTTGCCCAAAAAAACATTAATGGCAAAAAGGTATGGGTTTCAGAGCTTAGCGAAAATCAAAAGAGAGAAATAGCGGACCTTAGAAATTCGGATGCCAAATATCAAGCTCTGGATGATTCCGTTTTATTTGCCATCCAAACGGCAAGAAAGGCGATTGCAGATGCGGGTTGGAGCGAGAACAGCAATTTTGGCATCAATATAGGATCCTCGAGAGGTGCCACCTCACTATTTGAGAGCTATTACCACGAGTTCTTGGAAAAAGGCAATGTTTCCACCTTAGCGTCCCCAACGACAACCTTGGGAAACATTTCATCATGGGTCGCACATGACCTTAAATCCAATGGTCCAACCATATCACATTCCATAACTTGTTCCACAGCCCTTCATGCCATATTGAATGGAGTGGCATGGATTCAAAGCGGAATGACAGATAAGTTTTTAATAGGGGGCAGCGAAGCTCCGCTTACCTTATTTACCATTGCACAAATACAAGCTTTAAAGATTTATTCGCGATTGGAAGCACCATACCCTTGCCGTGCATTGGATTTGGAAAAGAAAACAAATTCCATGGTTTTAGGAGAAGGAGCGTCCATGGCCTGTTTAGAACAAGGAGTACAAGCCAAACGATTGGCAAAAATTGAAGGGATAGGATATGCCACAGAACCTTTGACACATAATGTTTCTATTTCTACCGATGCCCAATGTTTTCAGGATTCCATGGAGATGGCTTTGAATGGGATATCACCTGATGAGGTAGATGTAATTGTGCTACATGCCCCAGGCACGATAAAAGGTGATTTGTCAGAATACAAGGCTATTCAAAAAGTTTTTTGTAACAAAACTCCGTTTTTGACTACCAATAAATGGAAAGTAGGACATACTTTCGGAGCTTCGGGAATGCTCAGTGTGGAAATGGCTATACTGATGCTTCAACACCAAGAATATTTACAAGTCCCTTTTGCGCAACAGAAAACGCCGTCAAAACCCATGGAGAAAATCATGGTGAACGCGGTAGGTTTTGGGGGCAATGCAGTGTCCGTACTTCTTTCCAAATAATATGGAAAAGGTTTAAGCTAAAGCCTTATCTTAATACCTAAACAATAACCTAATACTTTAAACTATGGAAGACTGGTTTACAGCACTCACACTTTTTGAAAAGGTATATTGGATAGTAGCCGTTGTAGGTTCTATCATATTCACCATACTTATGATTATGACGTTTGTTGGTGGGGATGTTGAAGATGTAAGTGGCGATGTAGATATGGACATTGACGGTGATACTGGAATTGGTTTCCAATTCCTTTCGTTCAAGAACCTTGTCGGATTCTTTACCATTTTTGGATGGTCTGGAATTGCCTGTATGGATAATGGCCTTTCAACCGGAGCAACTATATTGGTATCCGTTATCTGCGGACTCTTGATGATGTTCGCCATGGCCTCTTTATTCTATTATTTGGCCAAACTTCAAAGCAGTGGCACTTTAAAATTGAAGAATGCCATGGGGCAAATTGGAGAGGTATATCTTACCATCGGCGCCAATCGGTCTAGTATAGGAAAAGTGAGTGTGAACGTCCAGGGAACGCTACGCGAACTAGAAGCCCTTACGGACGAAGAAATCGATTTAAAGCAAGGTAACGTCATCAAAGTAAAAGAGGTTACCGACAACGGAATTTTAATTGTTAAACTCTTAAAT
This sequence comes from Flagellimonas sp., assembly GCF_965601775.1. GTDB lineage: Bacteria > Bacteroidota > Bacteroidia > Flavobacteriales > Flavobacteriaceae > Flagellimonas. The sequence goes on along the minus strand of NZ_OZ271837.1, from coordinate 3,557,828 downwards.
AAATAACCATATGCTAATACTACCCTTACAATTGGGCGGAGGAGCTTCACTTCTCGCCATTGGCTTTGCCATCCTCTTTTTCTTTATCATCATAATTTCATTTATCCGAAGGTATAAGAGATGTCCTTCAGATAGGATTTTGGTGGTCTACGGAAAAGTGGGGTCTGGTAATTCAGCCAAATGTATTCATGGTGGGGCTGCGTTTATTTGGCCCGTAATCCAGGATTACGAATTCCTAGATCTTACCCCAATCTCTATTGAGGTTGATTTGACCAATGCTTTGAGTAGACAGAACATTCGGGTAAATGTTCCTTCTCGTTTTACCATTGGTATTTCCACCGAACCTGGAGTGATGCAGAATGCCGCTGAAAGGCTACTTGGTTTAGGAATGACAGAAGTTCAAGAATTGGCCAAGGAAATCATTTTTGGTCAGCTGCGTTTGGTTGTGGCTTCCATGGATATTGAAGAAATCAATTCCGATAGGGATAAATTTTTGACCAATATTTCGCAAAGCGTTGAGTCTGAGCTTAAAAAGGTAGGTCTAAAGCTCATCAACGTGAACATCACGGATATCGTAGACGAGTCCGGTTATATTGAAGCATTGGGTAAAGAGGCTGCTGCCCACGCGATAAACGCAGCCAGAAAGTCCGTTGCGGAAAAAAACAGGGATGGTTCCATTGGTGAAGCCAATGCCTTGCAGGATGAAAGAACTCAGGTCGCTGCAGCTAATGCAAAAGCCGTAGAAGGAGAGAATGTCGCTAAAATTGACATTGCCAATTCGGATTCCTTAAGAAGACAACGTGAAGCCGAAGCGGAGCGTACTGCAGCTGCTGCAGAAAAAGTCCAGGCGGCAAAAGCTTTGGAAGAGTCCTATGCTGCTGAAAAAGATGCGGAAATGGCGAGGGCAGAACGTGAAAGAAGTTCACAGACTGCAGATGTGGTGGTTCCTGCTGAAATTGATAAGCAAAAAGTAGAAATTGAGGCCGAAGCCGAAGCTGAAATGATTCGTAGAAAAGCAAAAGGTGAGGCAGATGCTATTTTATTCAAAGCCGAAGCAGAGGCTAAGGGAATCTTTGAAGTTTTAACCAAGCAAGCGGAAGGTCTTGATAAAATCGTTCAGGCCGCTGGGAATGACCCCAAAGACGCCGTATTGTTATTGATTGCCGATAAGCTTCCAGAATTGGTAGAAAAGCAAGCTGAGGCTATTAAAAATATTAAGATAGATAAAGTGACCGTGTGGGATTCAGGAGCTAAATCCGAAGATGGAAAAAACTCCACCGCCAATTTCATATCGGGAATGTATAAATCGGTTCCACCTTTACAGGAAATGTTCGACATGGCAGGAATGCAATTGCCAGAATACTTAAAAGGAAAGGATGTGGAAAAACCATCCAATACAAAGGAAACTGATGAATCCTCGGAAAAGGATAAAACGTAGAATTTAGTTGGTTTAATAGGAAGAGGGCTTGTAGTTTTAACTATAGGCCTTTTTCTTTTCCTGACATCTATCTTATCTTGGTTTAAGAATAAGACCTATTTTTGTCTCCACATCCAAGAAATATGAGTGTAATAAGAAACAACTGGACCAAGAAGGAAATCCTTGAAATTTACAATAAACCCTTGATGGAATTGCTATATGAGGCGGCAACGGTGCATCGTGAATTTCATGACCCCAATACGGTTCAAGTATCCACTTTGTTATCCATCAAAACAGGGGGTTGCCCAGAGGATTGTGGGTATTGCCCACAGGCTGCAAGGTACCATACAGACATTGAAGGGAATGATTTGATGTCGGTTCAGCAGGTCAAGGCGCAGGCCTTGCGAGCAAAGTCTTCTGGAAGTTCTCGAGTTTGCATGGGAGCGGCTTGGCGTAACGTAAAGGATGGACCTGAATTTGACCAAGTATTGGAGATGGTCCGAACTATCAATAAATTGGATATGGAGGTGTGCTGCACCTTAGGGATGGTCACTGAGAATCAAGCCAAAAGGTTGGCGGAAGCTGGACTTTATGCTTACAACCATAACTTGGACACCTCCGAAGAGTATTATAAAGAAGTGATTTCCACCAGGGGATATGAAGACCGTTTAGAAACTATTGAGAATGTTAGAAAAACGAATGTGACGGTTTGTAGCGGTGGAATTATTGGAATGGGGGAATCAGCTGAAGATAGAGCAGGTATGTTGGTGGCCCTAGCCACCCTAAGCCCTCAACCCGAATCTGTACCCATCAATGCATTGGTAGCTGTGGAAGGGACTCCAATGGAAGATGAAAAGCCTGTCGAGATTTGGGAGATGATTCGGATGGTAGCAACAACTAGAATTGTAATGCCAGAAACCCAAGTACGACTTTCTGCCGGGCGAACTGAAATGAGTCGTGAAGGACAGGCGATGTGCTTTTTCGCTGGAGCCAATTCGATTTTTGCCGGCGACAAATTACTGACCACTCCGAATCCCGATGTAAATGAGGATATGGAAATGTTCAAAATGTTGGGGCTGAACCCTCAAAAGCCATTTACCAAGATTTCACAGCCTAAAACGGTAGAGGCCGAAGATTCTGCATATGAATCCTTGGGAGAAAAACCGAAATGGACCCGTCCAGGCCATACCATTGAAAGAAATGAACTGGCTAAGGAAAAGTCAAAATTGGCGACCAAGGAATAAAGCCTGAAAAAGGGTTTAAAAACCTTTTATTAATTTTGTAGTTTCAAACTCATTGAAATTTTGGAGCTTAACCTTGAACAAATCCCTCGAGAAAAAACGCTTTCAAAGAAAGAGTTTCTTCAAAAGTATTTTAAGCCACAGAAGCCAGTAGTCATCGAAAACTTCATTGAGGACTGGCCAGCGTATACCAAATGGAGTTTGGATTATATGTCAGAAATTGCTGGCGAAAAAGAAGTGCCGCTATATGATGACAGACCTGTAAAGCATGATGAAGGTTTTAACGAGCCACATGCTAAAATGAAGATGAAGGATTATATCGCGCTTCTCAAAAGCAAACCCACCAAGTACCGGATTTTTCTCTGGAACGTAATTAAAGAAATTCCCCAACTTCAAAAAGATTATAAATATCCTGATTTTGGCCTCCGTTTAATGAAAGGGTTGCCCATGCTTTTCTTTGGAGGGAGTGACTCGCATACGTTTATGCATTACGATATTGATTTGGCCAATATTTTCCATTTCCATTTTGAAGGAAAAAAACAGTGCATCCTGTTTCCTCAATCTGAGACCAAATTCCTGTATAAAATACCTCACTCCTTGATTACAAGGGAGGATATCGATTTTGCGAATCCGGATTTGGATAAATGGCCGGCTCTAAAAAACGCGAAAGGGCATATTGCTCAGTTAGAGCATGGAAATGTGTTGTATATCCCGGAAGGATATTGGCATCACATGAAGTACATAAGTCCTGGTTTTTCCATGAGTCTTAGGGCCATAGCCCGTAAGCCCAGGAATTTTGGAAAGGCGGTATACAATATTTTCTTTATGCGTCATTTTGACAATATGATGCGCAGATGGAAAGGGCAAAAATGGATTGATTGGAAAAATGAAGAAGCCATAAGAAGAACGCGACCTTTGGCCATTCAAAAGTAGATGTCATTTGGTTAGCTCCATGACTTTTTCATAGACCAATTGACTTTCCCACCCTCTATACAGTAGATAATCGGCTAGCTTTTTTCTTTTTCTCGCTTTGTTGGATTCTGAAAGTTGTGATAATCTTTTTTTCGCCAACAAGTCCAGTGTAGTAAAGTAATCTTCCTCATCAATTTCTTTTAGGGCGAGCTGAATGTTGTACTTAGAGATGTCCCTGAGTTTTAACTCATTTTTGATTCGGCTTTTACCCCATTTTTTTATGTTGAATTTTCCTCGAGCGTAGCTTTTGGCAAAGCGTTCTTCATTTAAATAATTTTCTTGGATGAGATGGGCCAGAATGCTATCGACAGCTTCTGGAATCATGCGCATTTCCTTTAACTTATTGGCCACCTCTTTATGACAACGCTCTTGATACGCACAGTATCGTTCCATTTTTTGTCGGGCTTCATTTACCGAATAATGCACATGTGGGTTCATTTGCTAAAAGTACAAAAACAAAAAAGCGACCCCATTACTGAAGTCGCTTTGTGTTATCGGATGGTTCTTCCTTCCTTGTTTTTGAATCTATATTCAAGATAGGTGTAAGCATCCCTTGGTTGAATCTTAATCCATTTTTTGTGGTCCAACCACCATTTGAATCTAATGGATGGATATCCTTTGGTCAAATAGGCAGCAATAAACGGATGGATATTCAATACAATATCACTATGTTTTCTGTTGCCGCTCAGAATGCGTTCCAAATCAGCATTGATTTTGTCAATCAACATGATTGGCGCTTCAACTTCTTTCCCTGAGCCATTTGGGTTTTCCTCACTCGTCTTGATGTTCATTTCTGGGCGAACACGTTGACGTGTAATTTGAACCAAGCCAAATTTACTGGGTGGCAAAATTTTGTGTTTTGCACGGTCATCCTTCATTTCATCCCTAAGGTGATCAAAAAGCTTTCTTCTGTGGTCTCCCTTGGTCATATCAATGAAATCAACTACTATGATTCCTCCCATATCCCTAAGGCGAAGTTGTCTTGCTATTTCGGAAGCAGCTAAAAGGTTAACTTCCAAAGCAGTATCTTCTTGATTCTTTGCCTTATTGGAACGGTTTCCACTGTTTACATCAATCACGTGGAGTGCTTCGGTATGTTCAATTACCAAGTAAGCACCTTTGCTCATGGATGCCGTCTTCCCAAAAGAAGTTTTAATTTGACGCTCTATCCCAAACTTTTCAAAAATGGGAGCTGATCCAGAATATAGTTTAACTATGGATTCTTTTTGAGGTGCAATCTCGTGCAAATAATCTTTGATTTGATTATACAAAGTCTCATCATCCACATGTATCCCAGTAAAGGAATCATTAAAGACATCCCTAAGGATGGATGAAGCTCGATTTAGCTCTATCAAAACTTTCGATGGATGGGGAGCTTTCTGCAGTTTCTTGCACATCTCTGACCATTTGGTCAGCAAATTCTGAAGATCTTTGTCCAGTTCAGCAACTTTTTTACCTTCTGCAACGGTACGGATAATGACACCAAACCCTTTCGGCTTGATGCTTTTAACCAGACGGATTAACCTATCTTTTTCTTCTTTGCTTCCAATCTTTTGAGATACGGAAACACGGTCGGAAAAGGGAACCATAACCAAGTAACGTCCTGCTAATGAAAGCTCGGAACTTATTCTTGGTCCTTTGGTGGAAATAGGTTCTTTTACAATTTGTACCAAGAGTGACTGATTGGCTTTAATTACATCGTTGATGCTGCCATTCTTGTCAATATCTTTTTCAAATGGAAAATCTTTCAGGGTATAATCTCTGAGCTTCCCTGTTCTAACTTTTTTGATGAACTTAAGCATGGATGATAATTGCGGGCCGAGGTCATGATAATGCAGAAAGGCATCTTTCTCATAACCTACGTTTACGAAAGCCGCATTAAGTCCGGTGACGGGTTTTCTTATCTTGGCTAGGAAGATATCCCCAACGGAAAAGTTGTTGTCGTCCTCATCCTTATGAAGTTCAATGAGTTTTCCATCTTTTAGTAAGGCAAAATCGACTGCTTCAGAACTAGATCTAACGATTAATTCTCTATTCACATGAATCGATTTTAATTTATTCCAACGTGAAGTTTGTGGAACAAATGATTAAACAATATTTAGAATCGGTTTTTCTTAAACCGATTGAAATTCTTCTTTAGTGAATCTCTATGTCAAAGAACGTATGTATGTAAAATGAAAAAGTAGTTGCAACAACTACTTTTTCTTGTGTCGGTTTGCTCTCCTGCGCTTCTTGCGCTTGTGGGTAGCTACCTTATGTCTTTTTCTCTTTTTACCACTCGGCATATAGCTTTTCCTTTAGTGTTAGTTGAATTATTTTACTTGAACGTTGCTTTTAACACCTTCAACAAAAACTTTGGCAGGTTTAAAGGCAGGAATATTATGGGCTGGAATTTTGATAGTAGTGTTCTTGGAGATATTTCTACCTGTTTTTTCCGCTCTTGTCTTAATGACAAAACTCCCAAAACCTCTTAGGTATACATTATCGCCATTTTCTAGAGACGATTTTACCTCTTCCATAAAAGATTCAACAGTTGCTTGTACATCTCCTTTTTCCATACCTAGTTTCTCCGAGATTCTAGTTACGATATCCGCTTTCGTCATTTCGTTATTTTATTTTCTAATTTTTTAGGCTTGCAAATATAAAAATTTAAATTAATCTTTCCCTTAATGCCTTTAATTTTAAGTATATAAACCACTACTTTTAAGACTTATTATTTTTTGATGCACTTTTCTGAAAAAGTTTTGAAATGGTACAGCGAAAACAAAAGAGAACTACCATGGAGAAATACAAGAGACCCCTATAAAATTTGGCTTTCAGAGATAATTCTGCAACAGACTCGAGTAGTTCAGGGAACACCTTACTATTTTAAGTTCGTGGAAGCCTTCCCTACAGTCTATGATTTGGCCAACGCTTCAGAGGAAAAAGTTCTAAAGTTATGGCAGGGACTTGGGTACTATTCAAGAGCAAGAAACCTGCATGCCACAGCTAAGATGGTTGTTGCTGATTTTGAAGGGGAGTTCCCAACTTCATACGAAGGGTTAAAAAAGCTCAAAGGGGTAGGAGATTATACCGCTAGTGCTATTGCCTCCATTTGTTTTGATATTCCTGAACCAGTTGTAGATGGGAATGTATATAGGGTGCTATCCAGATATTTTGGTGTCGCACTTCCCATAAATTCAACAAAAGGAGCCAAATACTTTAAGGAACTGGCAAGGGAGGTGATGAATAAAGACAATATTCGGGATTACAATCAGGGAATCATGGAATTTGGAGCCATTCAATGTGCGCCAAAAAAACCCTATTGCCTTTTGTGTCCTTTAAACCATGGTTGTGTGGCCCTTAAAGAGAATAAAGTGCAAGAGCTTCCGGTGAAATTAGGGAAGGTAAAATTGAAACACCGTTATTTTAATTATCTAGTTGTTCTGGATTCCAATCAAAATACGCTTATGGAGAAGCGGACAGGAAAAGGAATTTGGCAGAATTTATATCAGTTTCCCTTGTTTGAAACGGAAGGTGCGGCAAGCGAAGACATGATATTAAAAGAAGTGAAACAAAGCACATACGGAAAACATTTAGATTCTCTGACCCTTTTTAATGAAACGGCTGTAATCCATAAACTTTCCCATCAACATTTACATACTCAATTCTGGATTCTGAGGCTTTCAGAGGAGATAAAGGGTGGAATTCCTTGGAAGGATATCAGTACTTTTGCCGTACCCGTTTTAATCGCGGACTTTATTAAGACTTTTAAAATTTAGTACCTTTGACCAATTAGAAAGTTATGAGCGGAACATTAAACAAAGTGATGCTGATTGGCCATCTTGGTGATGAGGTAAAAATCCATTATTTCGAGGGAGGAAATTGCATAGCACGCTTTCCTTTGGCCACAAATGAAACATACACCAATAGACAGACAGGTGAAAAAGTAACCAATACGGATTGGCACAATATTGTGGTTCGAAATAAGGCTGCGGAAATCTGTGAAAAATATTTGAGCAAGGGAGACAAAGTCTATTTAGAAGGAAGATTGAAGAATAGACAATGGCAAGGAGAGGATGGAAATACACGGTATACCACTGAAGTCCATGTACAGGACTTTACTTTCCTTTCCACCAAGAAAGAAGGTATGACCACCGCTTCCCAACCTACAGCCACAAGTGCTCCAGTACAACCAACCCAACCCAGTGCACCAGCAATTGATGAGGTGGCAGGCGAAGATGATGATTTACCCTTCTAGAATACGATATAAACACTATTGATTTGGACCCTGACCCGTATTGTTTGTCCATTCCTTTGTTCGCTTTAAGCGGTATTTTTATTGTTAAAGTCATAGTGCTTTTGATTTTGTTGTGCTTTTCTGCGCTTATTTCCGGAGCAGAAGTCGCATTATTTGGTCTTTCCCAGACTGATTTGACAGAACTTGGTGACGAGGACGAGTCTAGTGGAGAGGTAATTGGCGGACTTTTGGATAATCCCAAAAAGTTATTGGCTACCATTCTTATTGCGAACAATGCCATAAACATTGGTATTGTATTGTTGTTTAGTTCGATAGGCAATACACTCTTCGCGCAAATGGACGAAACACTTTTTGGAATAGTTTCGGTCAGATTCTTGTTGGAAGTGATTCTGGCTACCTTTCTAATCCTAATGTTTGGGGAGATTCTCCCTAAAATCTATGCGAATCGGAACAAAAAACAGTTCTCACAACTTATGTCAAGACCCTTGCGCTTGCTCAGCGCGGTTTTGACCCCGTTTAGTTCTCCTATGAGCTCGGCAACCGTTTTTTTACAAGATAAATTGGGAAGGAAAAAATCCAACTTTGGAGTGGACCACTTATCACAGGCTCTAGAACTCGCCTCCGAAGGGGATACCACCAAGGAAGAAAAAAAGATTTTGGAAGGGATAGTAACTTTTGGAAATACGGATACCAAACAAGTTATGCGACCTCGGATAGATATTTTCGCTTTAAACGAAGAGATGAAGTTTCCAGAGGTAATTGAGGAGATAAAGAAGAACGGATATTCTCGAATTCCTGTTTTTTCGGAAAGCATGGATAATGTGCTCGGGGTGTTATACGTTAAAGATTTGTTGCCCTATTTGGAACGGAAAAGCTTCAATTGGATGTCCCTGATACGGAAGCCTTATTTTGTTCCTGAAAACAAGAAGTTGGATGACCTTTTGCTGGAATTTCAAGAAAAGAAGAATCATTTGGCCGTAGTGGTGGATGAATATGGAGGCACATCTGGTATCGTAACGCTAGAAGATATAATTGAAGAAATTGTGGGAGATATCAGTGATGAGTTTGATGATGAGGATTTGATTTTTTCTAAATTGGATGAGTATAATTATGTCTTTGATGGGAAAACCACTCTAAAAGATTTTTATCGTGTGGTAAAAATTGAAAATGAGGAGGAGTTTGAGGAAAATAAAGGAGAATCCGAGACCATAGCTGGTTTTGTCCTGGAAATTTCTGGAAGTTTCCCAAAAAGAGGAGAAAAAGTGCTCTTTAAAAATTATCAGTTTATAGTCGAAAGTTTGGATAAAAAGCGCTTAAAACGAATTAAGGTTACATTGCCCAATGAAAATTAAATGGTTTGTTTACACGACTTTTGCCTTTATGGCCTTTTACGGCTGTAAAAGTGACGTGCTTCCAAAGCCCAAGGCCATGTTGCGATTGGATTATCCTTCGGCTTCTTATCAGAGGTTGGATGAGAGTTGTGTCTTTTCTTTCGACAAAAACAACATTTCCTTTATCAAGGAAAATAAAGATTGTTCATTGGTGCTGGATTATCCAACCATGAAAGGATCCATTTTTATTACCTACAAGAAGGTAGATGGCAATATCAGGGAGCTTCTGGTTGATGCCCAAAAACTAACGTACGAACATGTGGTAAAAGCTGATGGCATTGCACCCAAAGAATATGTAAATAGGGAGGAAAACGTTTATGGGATGTTTTACGAAGTAAGTGGAAACGCAGCTTCCCAATCCCAATTTTATGTAACGGATAGTACCAATCATTTTGTGACTGGCTCCTTGTACTTTTATGCTAAGCCCAATTACGATTCCATCCTACCAGCTGCCATTTACCTGCAAAAAGATATAAGAAGGATTATGGAAAGTCTTCAATGGGAGAGATAGTTATTCCTTCAAAAGGGCTTCAGCTCTCGCTATGCTTCCGTTGATTTGCTCCTTTAGTTTCTTTACCTTTTCTTCCTCTTCATTGAGCCATAGCTGTTTTTGTTCGGTCAACGCTTTTCCTTCCAAGATTTCATCGGAATTAAACCGTTCACCAAAGTTCATCATCCAGTCCATCATGGACTTGTTGGCTTCCTGTAAGTCCTTCATAGCGGACTCATATTGTTTTCCCGTTTCGGTAGTGTCAATTTTTTCCTTAAGCTCTCCCACCAATTTTCCAAGTTTGCCCATTTTGGGCATTACTTCATCATGAATGGCCATCACTTCCTCCATCTGTGTAGGGCCTTCGGGAGTCTTTTTTTGCTCCTTGCAAGCAAAGAGCGCAATTAAAAATAGGAATACGATTATGTGAACCTTTTTCATGTGGTCTGTTTTTTCAAAAGTACTATATATTCCCGTGGGACACAGGCAGTGCCCCACGGGAGATGTATTTAAAATGAATATTGAGTGCCTAAAGTGATAGTTTCCCGGGTTCTTAGTTGGATTCCGTTGACATCTTGATAAATAGGTGAGGCCACTTCAAAGCCTACACGTAGGTTTTTTAATGCCCCGGACGGTATGTAAATATTGAAACCAAGTCCACCATTCACAAAGGTTCCACCGGAATTGGCAGTATCAGCGGTAATCACCATCATAGGATTGAGGTTTGGGTCTTCTCCTTCAATTTCATCCACTATAAGTCCTTCGAGACGTGCGGAAAAACTTAGCCAATTTGCCGCTTTTAGGGCAAACCAATTGTTCAAACTGTATCGGTTGCCATAGCGGTATTCCCTGTCATTTTCCCCAAATCGGAAAATTCCACGAAGTTGGACACCCCATGAATTGATTTCGCCTTGTCCCAAAAAGGTAAGGGCCAAATTGGTATCGAAGGTACCACTTCCTATTTGCATAGGGTAGGGCAATTCCACCTCATTCGGAGCCGAGGCGGGAGTAACACCACTTTCAGTGATACTTCCTGTTGGAATAGAAAAGCCCAACTGGCCATGCAAGGTTTGTTGATTTTCATTAAAAAATCGGTACAATCCTGAAATTTGAATATCACCAAAGCCATTTGCTTCTGTAGTGAATGTGCCACCCATTCGAGTAATATGGTCCATTTCCATGGAGAGATAATTGAACATCACCATTAGTGTCAAGTTATCACTGGGAGCGTACATAGCACCTAGCATATGCATATTCATCGGCATTTCTGTTGGAGTAACCATAGTTTGAGCTAAAGCATCATCTAAAGTAGCATCATTGCTTCCTTGTTTTAGGTCTTCCATATTCATATACATATAGCGATAGGAGAACATCCATTCTCCTTTCCCGTGCATATGGTCACCCATTATGGGTATTGGTGCATGCCCATTTGGTCTTCCAGCGGACCATCTTGGGGTATTATCATTTGTTTCCTGCGCATAAAATGACAGGGTAGCCACCATTACAATGATGGATATATAATGTTTCATTGTTTTGTTTGTAAAAGTGTTATTGTTTGATTAAAGCCAATTGATTTGAAGAGAATCTTTTAAAACTCTCCTTACTTGGCGCGAATTGTAAGAATTAACAATAAACACTTGGCGGATGAAAGCTTTCCGAAACGAATAGATAACTATACGGGTTTACATAATTAAAGCTTGCACATGGATTAATCGTTGGGATGGTGCTGGAGGAGAAGTTGAGCAACTGAACAAATCCGATTGGATATTCTTCCATAACTATTTTGGGAAGATTTTCCTGTTTTTCATCGTTTTGTTCCTGAATTCTTTGCATTAAATAACATTTTCCGTGACACTCAAGTTCTTTGTTATCCTTATTGATACAAAGAAATTCTGCGATATAGTCTTCGTATACCACATACTCCATCAAAGGCAGAATAGGTCTGGCCATTGCCACCAAATACAGGAATATAAATGTAAATACTATGCTCCGCTTCAAGGAAATAAGTTAAGTGTTACAAAGGTAAAGTAGGGCGGTAGAATAAACCAGAAGAAATTGGGTTTAGGGAAACAAAAAAAGACGCCCAAGTAGGCGCCTTTTCCTTGTCTTAAAAGAATATTCTATTCAAAATCCGCTGGGGTCACACCGTCATTTACTTTGATTTCCTTAACGATAAAATCAAAAGTTTGTGGTCCGGCACTTTGTGATAATTTAAAAGGAAACTTAATACCAGATACTTCTTGATAATCTGAAAGTACCAAGGTTTGGCTGATTTGCTGTCCTTGTACTTCTTGAATGTCAACTTCCTGAAGCTTTAATCCGGTTTCTACATCATAAAAAGCAGATTTACTATCAGTTATTTTGAGTTTATAGGCTTTTTTATCGCCCACAGCTTCAATGCCTTCCAGACTAATACCTCCCGCGACCAAATAATTTAATTCAGGAAAAGCGGCGGATTCTTCCTTTATCTTTTGGATTTCTTCTTCGGATAAATCTTTACGTTGCCCTTGTGCTACCATATAGCCCTTATCACCATCCAAGACTTGCTTTTGCATTGAATTTCCAGCAACTTTTATGTTTTGCATAAACTGGTCTTGTGAAGTCTTTTTTAGTTCCAATTCCAAGGTTAGACCTTGCATTTGTGCTTCAGCAAACATGGCGTAAGATTCTACTCCTTCCAATTTTTCCTTTCCACCTATGGCGGCAATATAGTTTTGCAGAATAGCCTCTGCCGTTACCCCCTCTGGAATGGCAGCTTCATAATTCGGTTTTTCGGTCTTGTTGGCGAATTTGTCATAGTAAAGCACCGGAACTTTTTTCCCATTAAATTCTACTTTTTCCAAATTCTCAATTACATCACTTCCCTTACCGGCAACAACTATCCTAGCGTTGTCAATTGAAAAATACTTTTGGGCAGCCTTTTGAACATCGTCAACGGAAACTGCATTGATTCGTTCCAAGTAAGTTTCATAAAAATCAGCGGGTAGACCTTCTTTTTCAATATTCAAGGCATAATTGGCAACAGTTTCTGGTTGTTCCAATGCCATTACAAAACGACCTGAATATTTGGCCTTGGTATTTTTCAATTCCTTTTCAGAAACGGGCTCCTTCATAATTCGGTCTATTTCCTTCAAAATTTCAACCACGGAACTATCCGTTACTTGATTTCGTACTTGGGCAAAGGCATTGAATCGTGTTGGCCCAAATCTGTCGTTTCTGATGTTCGAATAGGAACCATAGGTATACCCTTTATCTTCCCGTAGATTTAGAAATAGTCTGCCTTCTCCACCACCACCAAGAATTTGGTTGGCAATAAGAGCAGATAGATAGTCTTCATCCTTCATCTGAAGTTCAATCAAGTTTTGTACTGTAACTTCTGACTGAACTGCGTTTGGAACATCTACAAAGTTGATTTGTGTGTATTGCGCATCTTGAGGTTTTGTATAGCTCAAGGAAGGAGGAGTGGCTTTGGTCCATGGAGTAAATGCCTCCGTAATCAATTCCTGAGCTTCCTCAAATTGAACATCCCCAATAACGATTAAATAGGCATTGGCCGGCACAAAGTTCTTTCTATAAAATTGTTGCACATCGGCCAAGCTTACATTGTTTACAGTCTCTTCAGTAACAAACTCGCCATCAGGATTACTTTTACCATACCCCAAGGCCAGTTGTACCCTTCTGGAAATTGCTGAAACGTCTTTTTCCTCTGATTTTAAACTAGTCAAAAGGATGTTCTTTTCCTTTTCAAATTCTTCTTCAGTGAAATTTGGATTTAGGGCGGCATCGGCCATTAACTCCAAAATTCTTGGAAAATACTTAGACAAACTGCTGGCAAAGGCTCCTTGCGCCCCAATGTTTATTGTTGCTCCTAAAAAGTCAACTTCCTCATTGAAATCGTCTTTTGAAATGTTGGTGGAACCTTGGCCCAAAAGAGAACCCGTCAAGCTTTGGACACCAGCTTTGTCACCTTCCAAAACAGGAGGATTGTCAATTTCAAGCTGAATACGTACTCGTGGTAGTTTATGATTTTCAACCACCATTACCTTCAAACCATTCATCAACTCAAAAGAATTGGGTTTGTCCAAATTTATTTTCGGAGCTGGTCCAGGTTCTGGTTGTTTGCTTCTATCAATCTGCGCATTTAACCCTAGAGTAAAAAGGGCAGTCAGTAGTATAACTATATAATTTTTCATTGTTCTGGTCTTAGTATTCATTTTTATCTCCAGGTAAATAATTGATAATCACACTTTGATTGGGCTTCAGATATTTATTGGCGACCTCTTTGATTTCCTCACGGGTTACGGAGCGATAAATATCAATTTCCTTGTTAATCAAATTGGTATCTCCGTAAAGCATATGATAACGAGCCAAGGAATTTGCAATACCCTCTACGCTGGAGTTCGCATTCACAAAATCATTCTCGAATTTATTCTGCAGTTTTTGGTAATCTTTTTCGGAAATAAGCTCATCCCTGACTTTAGTGACCTCCTCTTCCATTTCGGTCTGAAGTACTTCCAAACTGGTCTCGCCTACGGGAAGTGCGAAAACCAAATACATTCCATAGTCCTCTTGGCCAATGTTGAATGCTCCTACCTGTAGGGCTTGTTTTTGGTCATCAACCATCTTCTTATACAATTTGGAACTTCTTCCATCACTTAAATAAGTAGAAATCATATCCAAAACATAAGCATCTCTTTCCTTGAATCCTGGAGTTCTATAGGCCAATCCTATTGCTGGAATTTGAATGTTTGCATCATATGCTTTGGCAACCCTTTGTTCAGTTATAGGTGTTTCCTTGGGATAGTTTCTTACGACATCTGCTCCTCTTGGAATGGGGCCAAAATAGTCTTCTATCATTTTTTTGGTTTCTTCCATTTGGAAATCACCTGCAACTACCAAGACCGCATTATTGGGCACATAGTATTTTTTGTTATAGGCTGTTACGTCCTCTAGGGTGGCAGCGTCTATATCCTTCATATACCCGATGTTCGGGTCTTTGTATGGGTGAACTTCGAAAAGGTTTTTACCCAAAACGGCCAAAAATTGACCATAGGGTGAATTGTCATATCGCAAACGCTTCTCTTCCTTCACCACTTCTTGCTGCGTATCAATACCTTTTTGATCAATTACGGGATGAAGCATTCTTTCAGATTCCATCCAAAGTCCCAATTGCAGGTTGTTTGATGGGAATACCTCATAATAATACGTTCTATCCTGAGAGGTATTGGCATTGTTTCGACCTCCATTGGAGGATACAATTTCAAACCATTTGCCTCTTTCTATATTCTTGGTTCCTTCAAAAAGGAGGTGTTCAAAAAAGTGCGCAAAACCTGTGCGGCCCTCTGTTCTATCCTTACCTCCAACATGGTACATCACGGAAGTGGTTACTACTGGTGCTCCATTTTCTTGATGAAGAATTACATGAAGTCCATTAGGTAAATCATACTCTTCAAAAGCAACCTCTTGAGCCGTCAAGAAGCCTCCAAATCCAAGCACGAAAAGACCTAAAAAAAGTGTTCTTTTCATTTTCATAATTTAAGAGTTAAAATGTCATGCTGGGTTAGACACAATTTTGCCCAACATGTTACACGAAGATAGGACTAATCATAAGGAATTTAATGGTTTAAATGGGGAGTTTTTGATTAATTCCCTTATTAATTCCCAAACATTCAGTAAATTATATACCCATCCAAAAAAGCAGCAATATGAAAAATCTAACCTTGCCCATTCGTTTTGGTATTGTGACCAGTGGCATCTTAATGGCCTATTTCTTGATTCTTTCCCTTATGGGAAAACACACCAATGTATTTTTTAGTCTTTTTAATGGTGTGATTACAGGATTTGGGATTTATGAAACCATAAAATACACCAAGCTGAGGTTAGGGAAGGAGTTCAACTACGGAAAAGGATTTACCGCTGGAATCACTATGGGATTTGTGGCGACTTTGTTGTTTACTATTTTCTTTGCGTTTTACTCCACTGAATTAAACTCAGATTTTCTGACTGAACTCTCCCAAGCATGGTCCAAAGACTATGCAAATTTTGAAGGAATTGTGTTTTTCACGGTGGCCATTATGGGTTTTGCCACCACTTTGGTCCTAACGCTTTCCTTTATGCAATTATTCAAAACATCCAACAACCCTAAAAAATAGAGGTAATTGAACTGAATTATGCTTGTGAATTAAGGATTTAGGAGTATATTTGCACCCGCTAAATCCAATTTAGCAGTGTAATAAATTCAAATTAACGCATTATGTACGCAATAGTAGAAATGGCAGGGCAGCAATTCAAAGTTGCGAAAGACCAAAAAGTGTACGTGCACCGTTTGCAAACCGAAGAAGGTAAAAAAGTCACTTTTGACAAAGTACTTCTTTTGGATGACAATGGTAACGTAACTGTAGGCGCCCCGGTCATAGAAGGTGCAGCTGTAGAAGCTAAAGTTGTAAAGCACCTGAAAGGAGACAAGGTAATTGTCTTCAAAAAGAAAAGAAGAAAGGGATACCGCAAAAAGAACGGACACAGACAATCCTTGACTGAGATTGTAGTTGAAAGTATAGTTGCCAAAGGTGCTAAGAAAGCGGCTCCTGCTAAAGCAAAAGCTGAAAAGCCAGTTGCGAAAAAAGAAGCGGCAGCTCCAGCCCCAAAGAAAGAAGCTCCAAAAGCTAAAGCTACTGAGGATTTAAGCTCCAAGACAGTAGCAGAATTGAAAGAGTTGGCCAAGGCAGCAGGTATCACAGGAATTTCATCCATGAAGAAAGCAGAGCTTATCGAAGCTTTGAGTAAATAAAGGAATAAGAACTAAAAAAGAAACATCATGGCACATAAAAAAGGTGTAGGTAGTTCGAAAAACGGTAGAGAATCAGAATCGAAACGCTTGGGCGTTAAAATTTTTGGAGGTCAAGCTGCCGTTGCAGGAAACATTATCGTTAGACAACGCGGTACAAAACACAATCCAGGGGATAATGTTTATGCCGGGAAGGACCATAGCTTACATGCTAAAGTTGATGGTATTGTTCGATTTGATAAGAAAGCGGGAGGGAAATCTTACGTTTCTGTAGATCCTTTCGAAGCCTAGAAATAGATATTGAAAAAATAGAAAGCCCGCTTCTTCAAGCGGGCTTTTTTATGCTATTTTAATATGTCTTTGATAATCTTTAAATGGTGACCGGTATGAATCTTTAAAAAACGCTTGGTCTGATCTCTATTAATGGCATTGAAATACGGATGTTCAAAATGTGCTTTTTCATCCAAACTTTCTAGTTTAACCAGATTTTCTTTGGCTTCCTGAAGTTGCAAATAAAGGTCCTCGGTCAGGATAACATCTGGAGGCCTAACCGTTTTTGGAGCTTTAGCCACACCCCTTGGAAAATCGCCCCATGCAAAAATGCAAAGCCGGGAAAAACTGAAATTAGGTTCAAAGTCCTCGGGATTTGAATTTTCCAACGCCTCGTAAATACGGTTGATGGTCTTTAAGGAATGGTCTATATGCCATGCTACATCCACTTTGGAAACCTTGGGATTGGAAGCATCCCTTTTAAGGATATGGGATTCAAGCATCCCAATTTGGTCATCCATAAAATCTGTGCTGGTTTCTGAGTTGCGTGCCAAAGCTATTCCGAGTAAAACGAAAGCTAAAGCTAACAAAATAATAGCGATTCTTTTCATGGGTCTATGCGGTTTTCCAACCCCACCAAACAAAGGAGGTATGGAGTTTTTTTCTTTTGTAAATCCTGATAAGAGGAAATCGTTTTTCCTGTTCTATTTTCGCGTTATTTTCTTGCGTTTTCATGGTTCTCGTTTTTTGATAATATGATTAAAGACGTTTAAAACTGAAATGTGTAACCAAAATCAGGAAAAAATCCTATTTGGTCTACTTGGTCCACATTGTTCGTAAGCCTGTTGTACCGTCTTACGAAGACATTTTCATTGGCAGTCACATTTTGAAGATCTACGTAAAAGCGATGGGATTGTTTTTTATTTCTGCTGTTGATTTTGAGTCCAAATTTGATATCCCAACGAAAGTAATCGTCCAGTTGTTCGCTAAAAGCCAAATCATCCTGCTGAATTTCAAATCCAGCTTGCCGGGATGCCTCCAAATCCACGGGTGTAAAAAAGCGTCCTCCGGCAAATGAGACTCTAGAGTCCACAAAAAGAACCTTGCTTTTATTGGTTCCTAGCTGAAATTCCTTACCTGCCAGGGCATTTATGACATAGCCATTGTTGAAAGGGGTATTTCTTTCTATGCCATCACTTCCTTCGTATTTGCTTTCGTAAAAGGACCCAGTCAATAGTCCGTAGTAACTGTTGCTAAAGAACTTTTCCAATGTAAATTCGACACCTCTATTGAAACCAGTCCCTTCATTGACCAAGGAAACCCTATCATTTGAAAACCCAAAATCGGCACCTTCAGTCAATGAAGAATAGCTGGAGGGAAATGGCTCCACTGCTGCGTTATCAATATCTTGGGTATATAGTTCTATTTTTCCACGCCAATCATTGCCCAGTTTCACATCATATCCCAATACGTAGTGATTGCTCCTTATAAAGTCTAGGTTTCGGTTGGTTTGAACCAGATTACCATTTACTTCTTCATTTAGGAATAAAATAGGGAAGGGGACATTCTGATGGTGCAATCCATATCCAAAATTAACTTTATGATTTGGGGCAATTTGGAAGTTTAGCGCGGCTCGGGGTTCCAGTACAAACTGTTCATTCAAACTCCCATATTGGGCATGCAGCCCAGCATCTAAGGTCAGTTTTTCTGTCAACCGGAACTGACTTTGTATAAAGGGTTGGATTATGGAAAAAGTTTCGTCCACATCCAAGAAAGTAAACAAATCAGGGTCGCCGTCTCCATTATCGTCTGATTGCTCATTTCTGTCGCGAGTAAGTAGTTCCACATTGAAGTTTTCAATCAAAACTCCAGTCCGCAAAGTGGCCCTATTGCTCAATTTTGAATTGAATAGTGTTGAAAAGGACAATCTAGATTCCGTATTGTCCGCCTCGGTAAATAGAATGATTCTTTCCTGGGGAGTATCCTTGTCTATAAATCTATCTGCGATGAATTCCGTCCCGGAAAAAGAAGTTGCCACTATGGTTCGAAGATATGAGCGTTTTCCAAGTGGAATCTGATGTTTCAATCCGATTATCCCAAAATTGGAGTCCACAAAGGTGTTTTCATCTTCGGCAGCAAAAAGGTCGTCCTCATCAATATCATCCCCTAAAAACTCAATATCTGAATTGCCCAGCATACCAAAGAAAGACAATCGACCTAGTTTGCCTGTCCCAAAGTCGATATTATAGGTTAAGTCTGTGTAATTAGGAGTTGCGGCAGTACCACCGGCCCCAGCGCCAAGCAATCCTATCAAAGAGTAACGCGCGGCAATTAAGAACGAGCCATTCTTTTTCCCCAATGGACCTTCGGCATTGGCTTCTACCCCAGTAAAAATCCCCACTTGTCCTGAAAACTCATAGTCATCAACATTTCCTTTGCGAAGGCCTAAATCGAAGACCCCTCCCAGGGCGTTTCCGTACTCGGATGCAAAAGCGGAGGTTAAAAAGTCCGAGTTCTTTAAGGTGTTGGGGTTAACTGCAGATACGGGACCTCCTGTGGTGCCTACAGTGGAAAAGTGATTGGGATTGGGAACGGGGATGCCTTCAACCCGCCACAATAATCCCGTAGGAGAGTTGCCTCTTACCACAATATCATTACGACTGTCATCCGGGGTGGAAACTCCGGCAAAATTTGCAGCCAAACGCCCAACATCACTTCTCCCTCCGGAGAATCGGGTAACCTCCTCGACCCCAAATTGCCTTGCAGATACCGTAGCCAATTTGTTGTTTGCCCGGTCTTTGTTCGTGTTTGAAGTCAAGACAACTTCATCCAACTGATTGAAAGATTCTAGCAAGGAGATAGTGAGAAAGACATCCTTTCCCGCAGTAACTTCAATATTGGGAAGGGTGACACTTTCATAGCCAATGTAACTTACTCTGATTTTTTGTCTACCTACAGGAGTGTTTTCCAAAGTAAACCTGCCATCTTCATTCGTAATTACACCAATATTGGTTGTTTGTTCGAGAAGTTCAACCGTTGCCCCAATTAATGGAACTTCTGATTGTTTATCCACTACGATGCCTTTGATGGTACCATTTTGGGCGAATGCTTGAAAACCTAAAAACAACAATAGAATACTTAACTTTTTCATGATTTTTGATTTGTTTACCCAAATATGATTTAGGTTCGAGCATCTTCCATTACCTATTCCCACGAATCGGGATATTTTGATTTGGCATGTAGCATAAGACGTTTAGACAGATTTCTTGGGTCCTTTGAGGTGCGGATACGGTTTAGTGGTAAAATTGACAACTCAAGCCTTTTTTTCTCAGTTCGGTAGATGGTCAAAGCCTACACTAATAGACTTCAGTATCTTTAAGGTTGATATGAAAGATTTTTTTACAAAAAAGGGTATTAGAAAGTTTTTCCTAAGGTGGATGGTGGTGAATGTGGTTTATCTACTCATAAAGGCGTCCATTGACCATGATGGGAAAGGCATGGGTAGTTTTTTGGAACCTACTCCCATTTTCTACTACGTCACCGCGTTTTTGTTTTTTATGATTTCCTGGGAGTATAATGATTATCTCATATACAAACAGCTTAAAAAAGGAGGGCTTACCTTAAAAAACAGCCTCCTAATTTTTGGTAAGACGATGTTGGTCTTGGTTCCCCTAACCACTTTAATTTACTATTTGGCGCTCTTTCCTTTAAAGGATTTCATTGGAATAATTTGCGAAGACCCCCCGGTTGAATTTAGGGCCAACATTTTTAGAGCTTGGTTATTGGGAACCGCCGTAATTTTTATCAATCTTTTTTATTTTTCAATGAAGCAAAGAGATGAACTAACGAAGCAGATGGATGATTTGAAACGAGAAATGATGGCATCCCAGTATACCACTCTAAAAAATCAAATAAGCCCCCACTTTTTGTTCAATAGTCTGAATACACTAACATCACTTATGTACGAGGATAGGGACTTGGCTTCGGATTTTGTAACCCGATTGGCATCGACTTATCGCTATATTCTGGACAATCGGGAACATGATTTGGTGAGTCTTCAGAAGGAAATCAACTTTTTGGATTCCTATATTTTTATGATGAATGTAAGACACAAAAAGGCGGTGACCATTTCAATGGATATACATATTGATGCAAAATTGTACTTCATTCCTACGCTTACCCTTCAGATGCTTGTTGAAAATGCGCTGAAGCATAATCAGTACAGCAAAGAAAGACCTTTACAAATTTCGATTTCAAATATTCAAGGGGACGCTTTGGTGGTAAAAAACAATCTTCAGAAAAGGGTCAAGCCAGAGGAAACCACCCAAATGGGATTGCAGAATATCAAAAAAAGGTATGCGTATTATACCAACAAACAAGTGCTTGTTCGCGAAGAGGAAGCATATTTTGAAGTAATTATTCCGTTGTTGGAAAGTGATGCAATGAAAACCAATTTAAAAGCAATTTCTTGATGCAGGCAGTCATAGTTGAGGATGAGGAGTTTGCGGCAAAGCGATTGGGACAAATGGTCAATGAATTAGCCCCAGAGATTTCAATCGTTGCCGAATTAAGTTCCGTTGAAAGTGGGTCCAATTGGTTTGCCCAAAACGAAAAGCCAGACCTTATCTTTTTGGATATTCAGCTGAATGATGGATATGGTTTTGATATCTTGGATGAACTCAATGAACATCCTCCGGTAATTTTCACCACTGCCTATAACGAGTTTGCCATTCGAGGCTTTAAGTACAATGGATTGGATTATCTCCTGAAGCCCATTGTTAAGGAAGATTTGAAGAAGGCCCTGGAAAAATTCAAAAAGAACATCACCCGAAACGGAAATGGGACTACCGAAAACTTAGAGCATTTAAAACAGCTTTTCCATAAGGAGTACAAACATCGCTTTATGGTCAAGGTGGGCAATATGTTCAAATCATTTAACGTAGAGGACATTGCGTATTTTAAATCCCATGAAGGCCTGATTCATTTATATACACATACCGGGAAATCGTATCCTATTGAATATACTATCGACCAGTTGGAAAATATCTTGAATCCTATCCATTTCTTTCGCATCAACCGGAAGTTTATGGTATCCGTAAAAGCGGTAACTGAAATTCATAGCTACTTCAATAGCCGGCTGTTGTTAAAAATTCTTCCAAAGGAAGAGGAGCAGGTAATTGTTTCTCGCGAACGCACCACAAACTTTAAGCGTTGGTTGGATATGTAGTTGGGAAATGGGATTTTACCATCGCTGATTCCTAAAGCCATTGTTTTTGGCAAATTCTACCGTGGCGACTAAATAATCCTCTAGGTTGTATTTTGGAATTGGTAAAATGCTCTCCAATAATGCCGTATCCCATTCGTAGGGTTTGGCAGTTAGATAAGGTGTCAAGTGGACACCAATGGTTTCATAATAAAACTGTTCCAATGTACTTTCAAAATCAGAGGCGGTATCCATCAATTCCTGGGTTAGTTTAAAATTTTTGAAATTCACGGTTTCCAATATCTTGGCGATTCCGGTGAATATATTGGTGCCTTTGGAATTTACAATATTTAGCTGCGTAACATCGGTATCAAATACTTTGGCGACCACCTTAGCGGCATAATCGGTTGGAATAATATTGAGTTTGCTATCATGGTTTGCTTGAATCCTGACAAACTCTGAAGTAGGTCTTTTATAAAAGAACTTTGCAAACAAATAGAACACCATGTATTTGGATATGAAAAAGCTAGGGGAATCCATGATGTTGCCTCCAAGCACACTGGGTCTCAGTATTTGAATGGGAATATTAGCCTCCTGTCCTGCTTTAACCAAATACTTCTCTGCAGCATGTTTGGAAGCTTCATAAAAGTTACGGTATTCGCTTTGCTCTTTTTCTATGTAATTATTGTCCAGAAGCCCATCTAGTTTTCCAATAGAGAAAGCTGTGCTTATATAGATGAACTTAGCTAAATAATCTTTATAAACCCGAAAGATATCTTGGGTTAGAGTAAGGTTTTCCTTGAAAATCTCAGGTTTGGTTTCTGGATTTACCGAGAGATTTACAAAACCAGCGGAGTGAATAAAATAATATCGAGTTCCTTTTTGTAAAAAAATATCAGGCCTTAACAGGTACTGTGCATCTACGACAGCAATTTTATCCGTTAACTCGTTCCTATTTTCGCGAATAAAAGCTGGAGCTGAATCACTATCCAACATAGTCATTATTCGGATATGTTCAGAAACCCTTTTTTTCTTTCGAACGATCAAGTATATCTTTTCCAGAGTCTCCCACCTACTTTCAAGTAAGGAGAAAAGTATTTGCGACCCTAGGGTGCCTGTAGCTCCAGTCAAAATGATATTCATGTCGTGGTCGATGTTTACCTAGAAGGTCTAAAAATAATAAACCCCTGCTATGGACAAGGGTTTATTATCAAATTTCTCTATTAGAAAAATCTAGTATCTGTAATATTCCGGTTTGAATGGACCTTCAACAGTAACACCAATATATTCTGCTTGGTCCTGTTTCAACTCGGTTAATTCGGCACCTAAACGTGACAAGTGCAGTTTAGCAACTTTTTCGTCCAAGTGCTTAGGAAGCATATACACCTGGTTTTCGTACTCATCGCTATGGTTCCATAACTCAATTTGGGCCAAAGTCTGATTGGTAAAAGAGTTACTCATTACAAAACTAGGATGACCAGTGGCACATCCCAAGTTTACCAATCGTCCTTCTGCCAAAATAATAACATCTTTTCCATCAATTGTATACTTATCCACCTGAGGTTTGATCTCATCCTTGGTATTACCATATTCGCCATTCAACCATGCCATATCGATTTCATTATCGAAGTGTCCGATGTTACAAACAATTGCCTTATCCTTCAAAGCCTTGAAATGTTCAGCTCTGATGATGTCTTTGTTTCCAGTTGTGGTGATGACAATATCTGCGTTACCAATAACAGTTTCCAAACGCTTTACCTCATAACCGTCCATACAGGCTTGAAGTGCACAGATTGGGTCAATTTCGGTAACCGTAACGATGGCTCCGGCTCCTCTAAATGAAGCTGCAGTTCCTTTACCAACATCACCATATCCTGCAACAACAACTCTTTTCCCAGCCAACATGGTATCGGTTGCTCTTCGAATAGCATCAACTGCACTTTCCCTACAACCGTATTTATTGTCGAATTTAGATTTGGTGACTGAGTCATTTACGTTAATGGCGGGCATCGGTAATGTTCCGTTTTTAACGCGATCATAAAGTCTATGAACTCCAGTTGTGGTTTCCTCGGAAAGTCCTTTAATGGCTCCAGTTAATTCTGGATACTGGTCCAACACCATATTGGTCAAATCCCCACCATCGTCAAGAATCATATTTAATGGCTGTCTTTCTTCACCAAAGAATAAGGTTTGCTCTATACACCAATCAAATTCTTCCTCAGTCATACCTTTCCACGCATACACGGGGATTCCGGCAGCAGCTATGGCAGCAGCGGCATGATCTTGTGTTGAAAAAATATTGCAAGAACTCCACGTTACCTCTGCACCCAAAGCGACCAAAGTTTCAATCAAAACTGCGGTTTGGATGGTCATATGCAAACATCCCGCAATCCGTGCACCCTTAAGGGGTTGTTCTTTTCCGTATTCTTCGCGTAACGCCATCAACCCAGGCATTTCGGCCTCCGCTAACTCTATCTCTTTTCGACCCCAGTCGGCCAATGAAATATCCTTTACTTTGTAAGGAACGTAGGGAATAGTCTTTGTGCTCATTCTTTTGTACTTTAACTTTTGTAGCTTAGCTATTTAAGGCTGCAAAGATACGAATTACTAAACTCTTAACAGTGCCCATTTACAAAAGCATAACAGTTTCTCCAGATGCCCAGGTCTATCTTTGGAAAGTAACCGAATTGGAACAAGATTTGGCAAAAGATGTTGAATTGACTTCTAATTGTCAGAAACGGGTGGATGGGATGAAATCCGAAATGCATCGTAGAGCTTTTTTAAGTATTCGCCATCTGTTGGCGGAGGCTGGTTATGCAGATAAGGATGTCTATTATTCAGATTTTGGAAAGCCTTATTTAAAAGATGGGAATCATATTTCCATTACCCACTCAAACAACTTCACTGGAATTATTATTAGTAAAATGGAGGAGGTTGGTATTGATATTGAAATGCAACGGGAAAAAATCTTGAGAATAGCCCACAAATTCACTCCTGTTCATGAGTATCGAACTCTTGCCAATACAGAAGCAGTTGTCAGGAAACTTACCATTGTATGGGGGGCGAAAGAATCCCTCTACAAGATTTATGCGCAGCCAGGATTAAGTTTCTTAAAGCATATTGATGTTACGGATTTTGGGTTTGAAGATGGAAAGACCACTGCAAAAATTCGATATCAAGGTCAAAAATCCGAGTATTCTGTGGATTTTTTGGAGTTTGAAGGCTTTACCTGTGTCTATGCGAAACGCGAAAGTTGATTTCAATGGCAACCATTCCCTTTTCGTAAATTTGCGCTTTAAAAATTGACACCTTCCATGAAAATATCCGTAGAATTGACTCTTACTCCTTTGCAGGACAATTTTGAACCTCCAATCATCAACTTTATTCAAAAACTAAGAGCTTCTGGGCTTATTGTTCTGGAAAATCCATTAAGCACTCAGGTTTATGGAGAATATGACAAGGTTATGGAATTGTTACAGACCGAAATCAAGGAGACTTTTGACAATTTGGACCACGTGGTGTTGCAAATGAAAATGGTAAAATCTGATCGAAGCAATTATGAGCCCCATTTTTGATTGGCTTTTTGCACAATACAATGATACGCCTACCCATTTGGTCGTCCTCGAAATAATCGGGGTCATTTTCGGCTTTTTAAGTGTATGGTTTTCCAAAAGGGAAAATATCTTGGTCTATCCCACAGGAATTATTAGCACGGCCATTTTCGTATATATCCTATTGATTTATGGTTTGTTAGGCGATATGCTTATCAATGCGTACTATTTTGCTATGAGTATATATGGTTGGTGGGTGTGGACTAGAAAAGTGGATGACACCCACTTTATTCCAATCTCCCGGATGAATGCTATGGAAAAAAAATGGGCAGTTCTCCTTTTTCTTTCCACTATCGTGTTTGTTTTTGGAATTTATATTGTCTTCGAAAAATTCGATGCTTGGACAGCTTATGTGGACACTTTAACCACGGCCATTTTCTTTGTAGGGATGTGGTTGATGGCCAAAAAAAAACTGGAGAATTGGACTTTTTGGATTATTGGAGATATTATTTCTGTTCCCCTATATTTATATAAAGGATTGGTATTCTCTTCCTTTCAATACTTTTTATTTACCATTATCGCTATTTATGGCTATCGCGCATGGAAGAAAAGCTTGGGCAAGAGCCCTCAAACCTTGTTAAAGTAGTTTTATTTGGGCCGGAGTCCACTGGAAAAACTACACTTTCCAAACAATTGGCGGACCACTACCAAACCCTTTGGGTTCCTGAGTATGCTAGAGAGTATTTGCAAGAAAAATGGGATAGGGAACAAAAAACATGCGAACCTGAAGATTTACTGCCTATTGCTTTTGGGCAAATGAATTTGGAGAATACCTTGGCCAAAAGAGCTAACGAAATTCTGATTTGCGATACCGATTTATTAGAGACCAAAGTCTATTCCGAAGCGTACTATTTGGGCTATGCAGACCCGCTTTTGGAGAAGTATGCCTTGCAGAATTCCTATGATCTGTATTTGTTGACCTATATTGACACTCCATGGGTAAAAGATGATTTAAGGGACAAGCCTGATGAACGGGAAAGAATGTTTTCTTATTTCCATGAAACTTTAAAGAAATACAATAGGAATTTCGTTACTTTAAAGGGAGATAAGGAACAACGATTCCAAACCGCAAAACAGCACATTGATAAACTGCTTAACCCATGATAGAATTCAGTTCTGAAGATTTAAAACAGCTCGAGGAAAAGGGAATTACACCAGAAAAAGTATTAAGCCAAATTGAAACTTTTAAGGAAGGGATACCTTTTGTGAAATTGGAAAAGGCAGCTATAGTTGGGGATGGGATTCTACGCTTTTCCGATAGCGAACAAGAAAATCTAATACAATATTTTGAAGAGGCTTCTTCAGGGCTAAATCTTTTGAAGTTTGTGCCTGCTTCCGGGGCTGCATCCCGAATGTTCAAGGCCATGTTCAATTTCTTGGATGCCTTTGATACCTCTAAGGAATCTTTGGAAGCTTATTTTGAACGAACTGGGGATAGGGCGGCTCAGCAGTTTTTGGATGGAAAGGAAAACTTACCATTTTATGACCTTATCATGGACCGTATTTCCGGCAAAGCCAAGAATGCGGATGAAGAGGCGTACTTGTTCGTAAAGGAAATGTTGGTGGAAGAAGGATTGAACTATGGATTCTATCCCAAAGGATTACTTCCGTTTCATAAATATGGCTCAGAATCGGCAACCCCATTCGAGGAACACCTGAAGGAAGCAGCATTTTACGCTAAAACGGAAGGACAGGCTAATTTGCATTTTACCATTTCCGTACAGCACAATGATATGTTCAAAGAAGAGCATTCAAAATCCGGACCTAAAGTTTCCGAAGCTACGAATACCACTTTTCACATTACCTATTCCAACCAAAAACCTTCTACAGATACTATAGCGGTTGATATGGAAAACAAACCTTTCAAAAAAGACGACGGTTCCATTCTGTTCAGACCTGGGGGGCATGGTGCTTTGATTGAGAATTTAAATGAACAAGATGCAGATGTCATATTCATAAAGAATATTGATAATGTTGTAGTGGATCAAAATTTGGAAGTAGTAGGAAACAGCAAGAAGATGCTTGCGGGGGTTTTGTTGAAAGTACAATCCAAAGCTTTTGAGCATGCTGCGGATTTAGATGGAGCCAACATTTCCGAAGAAAAATTAGTCGAAATAAAAACCTTCTTGGAAGATGAACTCAATGCCAGATTTCCGGAGGGATTCAATGAATTGGGCTTAGAAGGCAAAATTTCCACGCTAAAGGATAAAATCAATAGACCGATACGAATCTGTGGAATGGTTAAGAATGAGGGAGAACCTGGAGGAGGTCCATTCTGGATTGTGGATCAAAATGGAGGTCTTTCCCTTCAAATCGTCGAATCCGCCCAAATGGATATGTCCGACCCACAACAAGCTGGTTTGGCACAGAACGCCACACACTTCAATCCGGTTGACATTATTGGTGGAGTTAAGAATTACAAAGGTGAGAAATATGCCCTTTTGGAGTTTGTAGATCACAAACAAGGCTTTATTACTGGCAAAACCCAGGCAGGAAAGGAATTAAAAGCGTTGGAACTCCCTGGACTCTGGAATGGAGGAATGGCTTTTTGGAATACACTTTTTGTTGAGGTACCCTTGGTCACTTTCAATCCTGTTAAAACCGTAAACGATTTACTTAAACCGAGTCATCAAGCGTAACAGATTCAATTTTGATTCTTCTTTCCCCTAGTATCAGGGGATTTTTTTTACCCTAAAATGTCAAGAATGTGTTAAAATTCCCACTTTAAGGTGACCCATGAAAAAAACAGGGGTCTTACTATATGAAGCAAAGGAACAGATTATGTGGTTAATAGGAATTACAACTTTTTTGGTGCTGCTTAATATAGTGCTCTTGGGATTTCTTTTTTGGGCGAACAGAAATCTAAAAAAGCAGATAATATAAATAAGCCAGACACTAGTGTCTGGTCATTTTTGGTTGGTTGATTTGGTTGAAGGCCGCACACGTTGCGGCCTTTTTTGTGACTTGTATGGGATAATGGTGTCAAATAAACTAGAAAAGGAAAGATGATACTTTTTAAAACTGTATTTGTGGTGAGTATAATCGTTTTGGGGATATCCATCTTTTTGTTATTATCCATATTCAAGAAAGAAAACCAACAGAAAAGAAGGAAATAGGATGATGCTATGCAAACACTAACCATGCGTTGTCCACTTGAAGGCTGCTTATGCAGCCTTCTTTTTGTATAAAAAATACACAATCATCCACTTTGATTCACACTATTACACAAATACATAATCTCAAATAAAAATATAATTAGTTGATAATCAAAAAGTTAAATATAATACGATGGTATACTAGCCGTTGGCATCAGATTTTCATGATATAGCTTGAGTTTAATCATTAAAAAGAATATATAATGAAAAAATTAGTTTTAGCAACAGTATTATCATTCGTAGGATTTATGGCAACGGCTCAAGATGCTACAACAAATGTCCAAAATGATGAGATAACCGTTGTAGCGGATGTACAAGATTTTGAAGAAATCAGTGTGTCCGACCTTCCCGAGGCTGTAGCGGCTGCCGTTGCAAATGATTATCCAACAGCCAGTATCAATAAAGCGTATAAAAATGCGTCCAATCAATTCAAGTTGGAATTGTCTTTGACAGATGGTACATCCGGTACAGTGTATGCGGACGCAGAAGGTAACTGGATAGAGCTGTAATACAAACACAACAAGTTTTTGATTAATCGTGTTAGGTTAGTTTGGTTAGGAAGAGGTTTGCTTTGGCAAGCCTCTTCTTTTTGTGACAATTTTACCAAGAATTTATCATCCTTTCTTATGTGGGCATCGTATATTGCTTACGAGATATGCCCAAAATCTTAATCATTGAAGATGATACCGCTTTTAGTCAAATGCTGTCCCGCTTTTTGACCAAGCATCGGTTTGAAGTTACCGCAGTAGTAACGCTGAAAGATGCAATTTCTCAAATACAAACTACTTTTTTTGAAATTGTCCTTTCTGATGTCCGTCTTCCAGAAGGAGATGGGGTAAGCTTGCTTTCCACAATTAAAAAACAATCCCCTCAGACCCAGATTATCATGATGACGGGGTACGCGGAGGTAAAAACTGCAGTAAAAGCAATGAAAAAAGGAGCGTTCGATTACATTTCAAAGCCTTTTACACCTGAAAGCATTCTGCAAATTATAAATGAAGCACTAAAAAATGTAAGCAATAAGGGAAAGGATATTAAGAACAGCGCCAAAGGCAAAAATCGGGCTACAGGAGAAGATTTTGTATTGGGAGAAAGTGAAAGTTCCCAAAAACTTCAACACTATTTGCAATTGGTAGCGCCTACCCAAATGTCTGTTTTGCTTACCGGAGAAAGCGGTACTGGAAAAGAGGTAACCGCAAGAGCTATTCATAATGCAAGTTCAAGGAAAACCAAAAAGTTTATTGCAGTGGATTGTGGGGCCGTACCTAAGGAAATCGCGAGCAGTGAGTTTTTTGGACATATCAAAGGAAGTTTTACAGGAGCGGTAGAAGACAAAATAGGGCATTTTGAAGCCGCAAATGGGGGAACTTTGTTCCTGGATGAAATAGGGAATCTTTCCTATGAAAATCAAGTTCAACTATTGCGTGCCTTACAGGAACGCCGGATAAAACGCGTGGGAAGTACACAGGAAGTTCATGTGGATGTACGAATTATATCTGCCACCAATGAAGATTTGAGAAAAGCAGTTGCGGAGGGTAGGTTTCGAGAAGACCTGTATCACCGATTGAATGAATTTTCGATTGCTATACCAGCCTTACGGGAAAGAGAGAATGACCTATTGCAATTTGCGGAAGCTTTTTTACAAGATGCCAATGCAGAAATTGGCCGACAAGTAGACAAAATTTCAGAGGAAACAAAAATGGTTTTATTGAATTATGCATGGCCAGGGAACTTAAGGGAACTGAAAAACAGCATCAAAAGGGCCGTTTTGTTCTCCGAAGGCACCAGTCTTGAGGTTGAAGCATTGCCGGAGCACATAAAAACTAACATTGAAAAAGACACAAAAGCAAAGTATTTTTCAAAATCCTCTTATGAAAAAGAACGAATTTTAGAGGCCTTGAAGCAAACCAATTTTAATAAAAGTAAAGCGGCAGAATTGCTTCAGATAACGCGGAAAACGCTTTACAATAAAATCAATCTGTATCAATTGGATGTTTGAACACCTGCTCATGTATCCTTTTTTTGAGTTTTGAGAAAATGGCTTTCAATTGGGCGTAGTCTTTTTTTGCTTGTCCAAATTCTGATTTTTTACCAACTGTTTCCAATCGTTCAAGGATGGGAATAGCCTCTTTCACTTCCAACTGCCGAAACATGGGAAGCATTTGATGCCCAACGTATCGTACTTTTTTGGGTTCTTTTTGGGAAAGTCCTTCGCCTAACAGCTTCAAATTTTGCGTAGTATTTTGGAGAAAAGTGGCAAGGACGCTTTCAAGAGCTTCCTGGTTTTCCAAAAAACTGGAAATAGGTTCAAGATTAAATAGGGATTGGGAAGGAATGGATTTTTCTTGAAGAATTCCATTGCTCTCAACGGCGCTTTTAGAAGTCAGTGTTTGCAGGGCATTCAACAGAGTTTCTGATGAAAAAGGTTTTGGTAAAATTTCTGAAAATCCAGCTTCAATAAATTTTGCTCTTTCAATGTTGCGTTGTCCCGTCATTGCAATAACAGGTTGGTCGGTAAAATGGGAATAGGTTTTGGATTTTAGTTGCTCCAATACACCAAACCCATCAATATCTGGAAGATTGATATCGGTCAAGACAATAGAGTACTGAAAATCTTTAGGGATTTCCATGTCTTCGAACCTATTGAACCCAATTGCCTTGATATTTCTGGATTTACAGACTTCTAGCAATAACTCTAATAAGGCCTCATCATCCTCAAAAATCAATAAGCTGTGGGGGTTGTGGTCAGAGGTAATAGGGTGGTGCTCACTTGGAAGTTCTTTAAGAGTTCCAAATTCCAAAGGAATACACACAATGAATGTACTTCCCTGTTGCTCCCTACTTTCCAAATCCATATACCCGCCCAAAAGCGCACTCAATTTTTTCGCTATGGTAAGCCCTAAACCATATCCGCCATATTTCCCATAAATTGAATCATCAGCCTGGGTGAATTCCTTGAAGATTAGTGCTTGCTTTTCTTTTTTAATCCCAATACCGCTGTCTACTACCTTTATTTTCAAAAAAGTTCCTTTTCCAGTTTCATAGATGGAAGCATCGACCTTAACAAAACCTTTGTGCGTATACTTGAACGCATTGCCAATCAAATTGTTCAGAATTTGACTAAGGCGAATAGGGTCACTTAATATAGGTGTATGAAGTTCTGAACTTATGTTCCATGAAAAAGTAATGTTCTTTTTGTCTGGGATATCTTGATATTGGGCTGAGATGGTACGGAGCAGTTCTGAAAGAAGAAAGGATCTTTTTTCAATAGGTAACTGCCCTCCCTCTAATCTGGAAAAATCCAAAAGATCACTTAAGAGGGTATCAACATAGGTCAAAGCGGATTTCATATGGTTTGTATACCCTAAAAACTTTTTCTTGGCATTTTTTTCAGCCAATAGATCAGTGTAACCTTGAATAGTGGCTAAAGGAGATTTTAGGTCATGGCTTACTGTGGAAATAAGCTGTTCCCTACTCTGTAAAAGCGCCTCTGAGTAGGCTTTTTCCTTTTCAAGTTGATCCCTGTACCGCTGAACCTTCAGAAAATCATTGGATACCAGCACAGTAAACAATATGACGACAAACAGTCCTAAAAAAGCAGCGATACCTCCAAATCGAATGCTACGTTCAATAACTTTTTGTTTTTGAAAACTGTCAAATTCGGCATTTTGGATAATCTCTTTTTGGAGCGATGAGATGATGCTTCGCAATTTTTGGGAAAGCTCTAAATCGGTCCGGTAAATGTTCACCTCTTTTTGTGCCAAAGATTGTTTTAATCGCGTGTTCTCAATTTTAGCTTGGGCCAAAATGGATTTTGAAAGCTGTAGTAAAGAATCGATGTTTACTTCTTTTGTTGATGCATTCCTATTTTGGGGAATATTTTCGTTCAATAGATTCACATATTTCTTGATGGATTCTTGGGTTGTTGGAGGAAGTTCTTCAAAATTGGACACCAGATTTTCAGGAGTGATTCGACCCATATCAACCTCCATTTTCTTTAGAGCACTCATCAAAGAATCCGTGGGGGTATATTCTGCGGTTTCCAATCTTATTTTTCGTAATTCGGCCGTATTGAAGGCTTTCTGAACAAGGAGATGTTGAACACTGTCAAGTCTTTTTTGCTGACTACTTTCGGGCGTGAGAACCTTTAGGGAGTCAATTAAAAGAGAAACAGAATCAACTTTTTTGGAATAGGTTTTAAGTGCTGCTTTCTTTCCAGACTGTAGGGCCAATTTAGACAGATTTTCCGCCTCATGGAGTTCGGTCAGAAGTAAATTGGTCTGAAGTAGTTTTTGATTATCCGTGGATTGGCTTTGAAACGTATCGTAGGTCTGAAATTCAGAGTAGATTAAATAGCTAGCTAGCACAGCTAAAACAACCAGCACAAAATAACTGGATATGATTTTTAGGGTAAACCGTTTTTTGGGTTTGGGGCGCATAGGTATTGGATATACGGAGGGTTTATAAATATCGAATGCCTACACTTTGTTAATTAACTTATTTTTTTGTTATGAAAAATGGAGGCCGGATAGTACATTTGCACCCATCTCAAAGGGGTGCTTTTGTAAAAAGGCTGAGATTATACCCAATGAACCTGGGCGGGTAATGCTGCCAAGGGACGGCCGAGCAACAAAGGTCTTGTAGACCTTTGGGGTGAGGAGCGAGACGGTGCGCTGGCCAAACTATTCAGACGTTTCGCTTTAATAAATTAAGTTTAACCAGAATAATAGCCCCTTTTATTCGTAACCATTTTACGAATGAAACTACTATGTTCTAATTATCATGGAAAGACCACTAAATCTAGTAGTGGTTCAATGCGACGATTAAAAAACAATAAGAAACATCGCATTAAAACTATATTCACAACATTGGCCTTGTGTAGCCTAGCGATAGTTTCGCTGAATGCGCAAAATCAACCACAAGATTCAGTACAAGGAAAAAAAATTGATTTGAATGAAGTGGTGGTATCCGCTTCCCGTGTTACCCAAGAATCACCAGTTACTTTTTCCAATCTTCAGAAAACAGAAATCGCCAAAGTAAATTTGGGTCAGGATATTCCAGTCCTGCTCAATTATCTGCCTTCTGTGGTTTCCACAACTTTTGATGGAACTGGAGTGGGTTATACTGATTTTCGAATTCGAGGAGCGGATAATTCTCGAATCAATGTTACCATCAACGGAATTCCCTACAATGATGCGGATAGCCAGACCACATTTTTTGTCAACCTTCAGGATTTTGTTTCATCGGTTGAAAACATCCAAATACAAAGGGGGGTTGGAACTTCCACTAATGGTGCAGGAGCTTTTGGGGCAAGCATCAATATTTTGACGGATAATCTCTCGGAAGAAGCATACGCCCAAATTTCAAATAGTTTTGGGAGTTTCAACACTAGAAAACATACCGTAAAATTTGGTACTGGCTTGCTGAACGATCACTTTGCCTTTTCTGGAAGACTCTCAAGAATCAAATCGGATGGATATGTGGACCGTGCTTTTTCTGATTTAAGCTCGTATTTTTTGGATGGAGTTTATAAAGATGAAAATACCCAAGTTAAACTTCTGGTTTTTGGAGGAGAAGAAATAACTGGACTTTCCTTTGCTGGTCTTGACCAAGCTGGACTGGAAAATGACAGGCGATTTAATTTTGATGGCCTTTATGTTGACAGGGATGGCGTCCAACAATTTTACGACCGTCAAACCGATAACTACAAGCAGGACCACTATCAATTGCATGTCACCCAACAATTTGATGACAATTGGAGTGGGAATATCTCTTTCCACTATACCTATGGTAGAGGCTTTTTTGAGCAGTACGTAGACGACGCTTCCCTAAACTTTTTCCGATTGGATGAGTTTGATTCTGAAGGAGAAACTGTTACAAACTCCGATTTGATTACGCGTCAGCACCTAAACAGTGATTTTTATGGTACAGTTTTTAGTCTAATCTACAACTCTGCTAAAGTGGATGCTGTTTTTGGAGGTGGTTGGAACCGCTATGATGGGGAGCAGTTTGGAGAAGTCATTGGTTCAGAGTTTGCCATTGTACCCAATATTCCTAATCGCTTTTTTGAAAACGATAGCGATAAAAAAGACTTCAATGTATACGCAAAAGGGACTTTCAAATTAAATGACCAACTTTCGCTTTTTGGGGATCTACAGCTGCGTAATATAAACTATGAAGCCGGCGGTTCATTATTTGAACCTGGAGCCGTCTTGGGTGTTGATGAGACCTATACTTTTTTTAATCCCAAAGCTGGAGTGACCTACAATCTTAATCAGAACAACAAACTCTATCTTTCTTATGCGCGTGCCAATCGCGAGCCTGCAAGGGTGGATTTTGAAAATGGCAATCCTGAATCCGAGAGTTTGAATGATTTTGAATTAGGATGGAGACATATCACTTCAGATTTTCAGCTAAACACTAATATTTACTATTTGGATTTTAGGAACCAATTGGTACTTACCGGAGCTTTGGATGAGGTAGGCTTCCCCATTCGCACGAACAGCGGCAGTAGCTTTCGTTTGGGATTGGAAATCGATGCAAACTGGAACATTTCAGATAAATTTAGCGTGCGCCCTAATTTGGCATTGAGCACGAATAAAAACCGAGATTTTTTCTTTCAGCGTGATGGAGTATTGCAAAATTTAGGGAACACCAATATCTCCTTTTCTCCTGAAATCATTGCTGGAAATGTCTTTACGTTTAGTCCCAATGACGATTGGAGCTTTAGTTTTTTCTCCAAATATGTAGGGGAACAGTTTATGGGTAATATAGATTCGCCTGTCTCTCGTTTGGAGGCCTATTTTGTGAATGATTTGAATATTCAATACCAGATTATCACAATTCCCTTTATAAAATCCATTGTGCTTACTGGGCAAATCAACAATCTGTTCGATTTGGAATACGAAAACAACGGTTTCTTCTTCACTTTTGATGACGATTTTACCAATCCCGGGACAGTTACCACTATTGAGGGGAATGGGTTCTATCCTCAAGCGGGCATTAACTTTTTGGTTGGGGCTACGATTAATTTGTAAGCTGACTTAAAACTTATAAAAGGGATTCTGTATTTTTAAAATCATGACAGAATCCCTTTTTTCATCTTTCAAGGGCAAGTCCTCGGTTCGCTGGGGAGTTATTGGTTGTGGAGGGGTGGCGGAAAAGAAAAGTGTCCCAGCCTACCAAAAAACGGAAGGTTTTGAGGTGGCAATGGTGATGCGAAGAGATAGCGAAAAGGCTTCTGACTATGCCAAACGTCATGGAATACCACAATGGACCGTAAATGCGAAGGAGGTCATTGAAAATCCAGATATAGATGCCATTTATATTGCAACGCCTCCAGATTCACATAAACAATATGGCCTTTGGGTAGCTGAGGTAGGAAAGCCTTGCTGTATTGAAAAGCCAATGGCCCCTAATTATCAGGACAGTTTGGCCATTTATAAAGCTTTCCATAAAAAGAAGATTCCTCTTTTTATTGCTTATTACAGGAGGTCGCTCCCAAGATTTCTACAAATAAAAAAGTGGTTGGAAGCTAATCGAATTGGGAAAGTAAGGCATATTCGTTGGCTAAAGACAAAAGCTCCAAGTCCTATTGACCTAATCGGTGACTATAATTGGCGAACAGACACAAGAGTGGCTCGTGGAGGATATTTTGATGACTTGGCAAGCCACGGATTGGATCTATTTGCATTCTTATTGGGAGAGATTGAAATGGCCAGTGGATTCGCTCGAAATCAAGGGGGATTGTATTCCGCCTTTGATTCGGTTACAGCCTCATGGGTGCATAAAAATGGAATAACCGGGGAAGGAAGTTGGAACTTCCTAGCGCATAAAAGAGAAGATATTGTTGAAATCTTTGGGTCAGAAGGAAAAATCACCTTTGCAGTACTGGATGAAGCACCTTTGGTTTTGGAAACCATCTCAGGAAAGGAAGCTGTAGAAATACCTAACCCAGAGCATATTCAAAAATATCATGTTGAGAAAATCAAAAACCATCTATCTGGAAGAGGGGTGCATCCTTCTATGGGCCAATCAGGATTACATACCAGTTGGGTAATGGATGCTATTCTGAAAGGGGGTTGATTTAATTGGAAATGGTAACCACGTTTCCATTAAATGTGGTTCTATAAAAAAGCAAATCAAAATACCGATTGCCATCGTCGGGACGGTTAAGCAGTTGTCCCGTAAACAAACTATAGGTTAGACCGTCACAGGGACAGACTACATTTTGCCCTTCGATTTCCATGGTAGAGCAGGCACTGGGAGTTTGATTTGGGCAACTAGCTTCAAAAGCGATAAAGGAATCAAGACCGTTCCTCATAACAAATGCCCCTCGGATTCCTACACCCGGATTGTCCACATAAACCGGATTACCTATGGTATTCAAATTAACATAGGCGGGAAGATTCAAATCGAGTTCAAATCGAAACCTAACTTCTTGTAAAAATGGATTTCTGTTCCCTGGGTCACTGTCACAACCCAGTAAAATGAGGCAAAGGGCTAGGCCCCAGAAGTATTTCATACGTTCAATTTCAAAGCATTACAAAACAAATTTGAGCAAAAAATACCTATCTTTGCGTTAAATCCTCGCAAAAAAACTGTGCGGCGCACAGGGTTCGTTGAGGATTTTTTGTATTTGAGAAGATAAAGTACATTGGGAAAATCAGATTCATTTTCTCCAGTGTTCTTTTGCATTAAAAATGATGAAGATGAGTAAAATATCCTATTATACCGCCGAAGGACTTAAGAAATTGAGGGAAGAACTCAATCAGTTGAAGGATGTGGAGCGCCCCAAAGCTTCCCAAGCTATAGCGGAAGCCCGCGACAAAGGAGACCTTTCCGAAAATGCAGAATATGATGCTGCCAAAGAAGCCCAAGGTCTTTTGGAAATGAAAATATCCAAAATGGAAGAAACCTTGGCCAATGCCCGTTTAATTGACGAATCGCAATTGGACACTTCCAAAGTATTGGTTTTGTCCACTGTAAAATTAAAGAATCAGACCAATGGGATGGAAATGAAGTATACGCTGGTAGCTGAGAGCGAAGCAGACTTAAAATCAGGAAAAATTTCTGTAACCTCCCCGATTGGTAAAGGTTTGTTGGGAAAATCGGTGGGAGATGTTGCTGAGATACAAGTACCCAATGGAATTTTGAAATTCGATATTCTAGAAATCACCCGACAATAGGAAACTGAAATGACTATATTTAATCCTGCCAAAAGGCGGGATTTTTTATTTAAAAACATTTTGGATGCCAAGTATTTTCACAAAAATCATCAATGGAGAAATTCCCTGCTACAAAGTTGCAGAAGATGAGGGCCATATTGCTTTTCTAGACATCAATCCCAATGCAGAAGGACATACACTTTGCGTTCCCAAAAAGGAGGTAGATAAAATATGGGATTTAGACAATGCGGACTACATGAAGCTCATGGAGTTTTCCCGACAGATTGCTTTAGCAATCGAATCTGCCCTTCCTTGTGAACGGGTGGGAATGACCGTGATTGGGCTGGAAGTTCCCCATGTACATGTTCACCTCATCCCATTGCACAGCATGAAGAATGCTACTTTTCAGCACAAGGTTACCTTGAAAGCAGAGGAATTTGAAGAGATTACGCAAAAAATAAGGGCGCACCTTAAATAATACCTTCCATATACAGATAGATTCCGGCTCCAATCAATCCCAAGATTAGTATTAGAATAACAAAAAATAAAGTGGTAAACCTTACGGAGGGTTTATCAGGTTGTACTAGCTTGTTGTAGTAATCAAAAACGCGCTCAATATCCGTTGTCCAATTTACTGGATAGATAATGGAATAACATTTTTTGCACTTGATTTCGTGGGTTACCTCATCGGTAGTTCGATGAAAAAAGGCATTGTAAGTGTGCTTTTGATAAAAGGTAAGCTTAAGTTCCTGGTTATAGCATTCAGGGCAGTTATTAGTAATATCCGCATCCTTAATAACAATATTTCTTGTTTTGGCCATAGGTTAATGGGATTAGGGGCTTGCTTTAAGGGAAATTTGCATGATTGTTCCCTCTTTACTTGACGAAAGTACTTTAATTTTTCCTTTATGGTATTCTTCCACAATTCTTTTCACCAACGAAAGACCAAGACCCCACCCTCGCTTTTTTGAGGTTACTCCAGGATTGAATATGTTCTGAAAATCACTTTTTGGGATTCCATGTCCTGTGTCGGTAACCATGACATTTACGTTCTGTCCCTTTTGTTCGATTTCAATGCTGATATTCCCTTTGCCTTTCATAGCGTCAATACCATTTTTTACCAAGTTTTCAATACTCCAATTGTACAAAGGAGGATTCAGCAACACAGGAACTTCAGTAGTATTGGAACTAAACGAGAAATGAATAAGTTTTGAGCTTCTACGCTTTAGATATTCGTAGGCTTTTTCCGTTTCGGAAACAATGTCGTGAACCTCTAGGTTTGGGGTGGAACCAATTTTGGAAAAACGCTCCGTGATGGTGTGTAATCGGGAAATGTCCTTTCCAATTTCTTTGGTGATATCTTCGTTTATGTTTTCTGACTTTAACAATTCGTTCCAGCCCAAAAGTGAGGTCAAAGGTGTTCCTATTTGATGGGCGGTCTCTTTGGCCATTCCAGCCCATAACTTGTTTTGTTCCGAGGCCTTATTTGTTTTAAAGAAAAAGAAGATTACAGTTCCGAACAAAAAGATGATGAGTAGAAGGGCAAGCGGATAATACTTTAGCTTATTCAAAACCTCCGAATTTCCATAATACAGAGTTTCCAGCAATTCCCCGTCTTGGACAATCTGTATGGGTTGGTTTTCACCTCTGTATTGCTTGATTTTTTTCTGGATATACACTGAATCCAGTGCCTTTTCCTCCGGAATATTGTGGGTTTTAATAGTACCCGCCTCATTTACCAAAATCATTGGGGTAGAGGTATTATTGCCCATGACCTTTAGAGTCAAATTACCAAGTTCTTGGTCAACCGAAGACTGGATGAGCTCCAACTGGGCGGTTGCCCAGATTTCCATTTTCAATCGTTCCTCTTCCTTGAATTTTTTGAAAAAACTGTTCGTGTTCCAAAGAATCAAGCTCACGATGACAAATGCCGAAATCAGCAAAGTAATGTTGGAAGCTTTTCTTTTGGGGTTAAAGTTCATTTTAACTTACTTGACTTTAAAGATAGCGGAAAATGGAAAAACACTGTTGATAGATCGTTGATACATTCCGATTTAAATGCACTTGGTTTTTGTATTTTTGGAGCATTTCGAAAAGCAGAATACATGGAAGTTCAGGGAAGAATTAAGATGATAGATGAGACCAAAACTTATGGTAACAATGGTTTCAGAAAACGCGAGGTTGTAGTTACTACGGAAGAGCAATATCCGCAGCATATTCTAGTGGAATTTATTCAAGATAAATGCGATTTATTGGATAGCTATCAGGTAGGTCAACAAGTAAAAATAGGTATAAACCTTAGAGGTAGGGAGTGGACCAATCCCCAAGGTGAGGTCAAGTATTTCAATTCCATCCAAGGGTGGCGCATCGAAAACTTGGAAGGTGCGGCTAATACCGAAAACATGCCTCCGGTACCCCCAATGGAAGCATTTGAACCCGCCGATGATTTAAATGAAGAAGATCACGATGACCTTCCTTTTTAATTCGACTTGGGTTTTACCAAACTCATAGAAAATCTTTTTAGACGTTTTTTACCGTCTCCTTTTACCATTGCGGTCTTACTCACCATTGTTACGATGGTCTTGGCCTTGGTTTTTACGGGAGAGGGTTCTGTTGATTCCAATTTCACTTCAATTTTATCACATTGGGAGAAAGGCATTTGGAACAGTGGCCTTTTGGTGTTTGCCTACCAAATGATGCTTATTTTGGTTTTGGGTCATGTCTTGGTTTTGAGCAAACCCATGGAACGCTTGCTTCTGGGAATAACCAAGTGGGCAAACAATACCGCCAACGCAGCTGTTTTAGTGGTCGTTTCTACCATGTTGGTGTCATTTTTTAATTGGGGGTTAGGTCTGATTTTTGGAGCAATTTTGGCTCGCAAGGTGGGAGAACATGCACAAGTCAACAATATCCCGTTGAATTATCCTTTGATTGGTGCTTGCGGTTATGCGGGCCTAATGATTTGGCATGGAGGAATAAGCGGGTCGGCTCCATTAAAGGTTGCCGAAGAAGGTCATATACCCGATTTACTAAATGGAATTACAGAAAGCTCTGTCATTGATCAGCTGCCCTCTTCCATATCCACATCATTAACTATTTTGAGCGGATGGAACTTGGGGCTATTTGGGGTAGTACTGATTGCCATAGGGCTATTGGCGTATTTCTTGGGAAAAAAATCCGTACCAACAGCAATCTCCTTAAAACCCTATGCTTTTAATTCCGTATCGAGGAAGGATTCATTGGGAGCAGAACGCTTGGATTATTCAAAATGGATGGCTTTATTTTTCGGGATACTGCTTTTTGTTGCTTTTTTGGTACAATATCTGGCACCCTTACAACAATTGAACATTACTCCGAACATGCTTAATTTCTTCATGTTGGGTTTGGCCATCGTTTTGCATGGTAGTTTTAAGAGCTTTTTGGAGGCAGTACAGGAAGCCATCTCGGATACCTCAGGAATTTTGATTCAATTTCCATTGTATTTTGGAATTATGGGGATTATGGCCGGAAGTGGGATGATAACGTCCATTTCTGATTTCTTTGTCTCCATAAGTAACACGACTACGCTTCCTATTTTTACCTTTTTCAGTGCTGGGTTGGTCAACATTTTTGTGCCCAGTGGCGGAGGACAATGGGCCATTCAAGGTCCATTGGTCTTGGAATCTGCTTTGCAACTGGGGGTTCCTTTGCCCAAAGCTATTATGGCACTTGCCTACGGTGATCAAATTACCAATATGTTGCAACCGTTTTGGGCTTTACCATTATTGGGAATAACCAAACTAAAAGCAAAGGAAATTTTGCCTTATACCCTGATTTTTATGGTGGTGGGTAGTCTTATATTCATTACCGGACTTCTTGTTTTGTAGGGGTTTTTGTAATTTTGTAGGAAAATTGCAAAGTGGAAAAAGACAAGAAGAATCTTCCTCTCTTCTTTCTTGGTGATAGGTTGGAGTTTCCACCTGTAAGTGCTGCGAATGAAGATGGACTGTTGGCGGTTGGAGGTGACCTTTCTCCTGAACGTTTATTGTTGGCCTATCGGAATGGTATTTTTCCTTGGTTTAATGAGGATGCCCTGATTTTATGGTGGAGTCCAGACCCTAGGATGGTATTGTTTCCGGACAAACTACGGGTTTCGAAAAGCATGCGAAAAGTATTGCGCAGCAATCAGTTCTCACTTACTACAAACACATGTTTCAAAGAAGTGCTGGAGCATTGCGCCAAAATCCAAAGAAAGGGACAGGATGGCACGTGGATTACCCCTAAAATGAAACAAGCGTACGAAGAGCTTTTTAATAAAGGCTTTGCCAAATCCTATGAAGTTTGGGAGGGTGATACATTGGTTGGCGGTCTTTATGGAATCGACTTAGGACACGTTTTTTGCGGCGAGAGTATGTTCAGTTTGGTTCCCAACGCCTCAAAATTTGCATTCATTAAAATGGTGACGGAGTTTCAGGAAAAACGCTATCAACTTATAGATTGTCAGGTCCATACCAGCCACTTGGAAAGTTTGGGGGCGGAACTAATTTCAAGAACTGAATTTCTTAAAGTATTAAATGGATAATTGCACGGTGGTCAGCAGAAAGATTACATGTTGGACAACCGAAGCTGTAAATTCTTCAAATCTGTATTCAATTCCCGTTTGAAGCTTTAGTCCTTTATCCAATTGCCAACCTATTTGTCCGTTAAGCCGAAAATCATATTGGGAGGAATTTCCTTGAGCAACACTCAATAGTTGCTCTGCACTACCTGCAAAATAGGGTTCTCCTATATTCAACTTCTGACCTTTTAAAGGAAAATCGAGAGTAAATCGATACCTAAATCGGTAGGTAGTTAGATTGGTGGTGATACGTTGTTCACTTCTAAATCTATGTCCATATCGAACGGTAAGGGGCCTATAGGTGAAATTATACTGCTGCGTAAATCGCAACTCATTGGAAGCATCTTCAAAAAAATCCCTGAAACGGTATTGAATTCCCAAGGCAATACTTTGATTGTCCTTAAGTGTCCATTTAGAAAAATGAGCCAAATCTATTTGTCGACTCTTAAAATCGAAACCTCCATCTCTTAGAAAAAAAGAGCGATTGGCGATGGAAAAATTATGTCCGTAGTTTGGAGTAACATCATAGTCCAAGGCAGCCTGAGGTTGCCAGAACCCCGTCAGGTTCTCTTGTGCTCGCAAGGTGATGGGAAGTAGTAGACATATCGCTACCCCTAATGTTTTAATAAAGGACATGGTCATACTTTGAACCTATGAATTTGCGCATTTCCAAGAATCGTCCTTCGGAGTCAAATAGAATTTCGAATTGCTCAAACCCTTTTTTATTCTTTGCGG
This sequence comes from Flagellimonas sp., assembly GCF_965601775.1. Taxonomy (GTDB): domain Bacteria; phylum Bacteroidota; class Bacteroidia; order Flavobacteriales; family Flavobacteriaceae; genus Flagellimonas. The sequence goes on along the minus strand of NZ_OZ271837.1, from coordinate 3,514,555 downwards.
AAACAATTAACTCGTAGTTTAGATAAGGTAGTAGTAGGTTTTGGAAAGCGTCGGTTAGGGTCTGGGCTGGGGATTTGTCCTTAGCGGGATACTGTTGTTGAATTTTCTTGACAGTAAATTTGGAAAAATTCCCTTCAAGATATCGTAGGATATTGGACCAGCTTTCATTTGGAATGTCCGTTGGTTTGATAATAAACTCTACATCTTCCAAAGCGCCGGACTCATCAAACTCCACACTATATCTCAATCGCCGCTTTTTGAACTTCGCTTCAAAACTTTTTTTGTCCCCATCAATTTCAAGAAAGTAACGAATCCGTTTCGCATCCTGCATGTGCGGGGACAGTAACGTTTCAATACCCTTTGGAAGTTCCGAAGGACTTATTTTATATTCTATTTCGTTCTTGACTTGGCCAAAAACAAAAAAATGGCTTCCCCATAAGCTTAGAAAAAGGAGTTTATACTTCATTGTATCGAAAACAGCTTACCTCATGATCGTTTACCATTCCTGTTGCTTGCATATGGGCATAGACAACAGTGCTCCCGACAAACTTAAATCCTCTTTTTTTCAAATCTTTGCTTAGCGCATCAGATATTGGGGAGGTGGCAGGGGCGTCCTTATAATTTTCCCATTTATTCCGAATGGGTTCGCCATCCACAAAAGCCCATAGATACTCACTAAAGCTTCCAAATTCTTCCTGTACTTTCATAAAAGCCTGGGCATTGCTGACAGTCGCATTTACCTTCAACTTGTTCCGGATAATACCTGGATTGGCTAGCAATTCGTCAATTTTGTTTTGTTCGTACCTGGAAATCTTTCGATAATCGAAATTATCAAAGGCCAATCTGAAGTTTTCGCGTTTTTTAAGAACTGTAATCCAGCTTAAGCCTGCTTGGAAAGTCTCAAGGATAAGAAACTCAAAAAGAGTGTCATCGTCTTTAACAGGAACCCCCCACTCGTTATCGTGATATGCCTCATAAAGTGGATCACCTTCACACCAGCCGCAGCGATTTATGCCCATGTTTTTGTTTTGGATAAAGATAATCCAAAACCTTATCGATTTAGAGGGAAATTAGTTCCCTGGCCACCACAGCATTCTCTATATCGGCATATATTTTACGAAGTCCTTTATAAAACTCATGCTTGTCCTTCCGTTCAAGAATGGCGGTGTACGTATTGTTCTTTCGTTTGAGTATTCCTGTGATGGTTACAACCTGATCCACCATATCACTGCTGGGTAAATCGGGTTTGTGCAGATAATTCACTTTTTGCTTCAGGGAGTTCCACAAAAAAAGATAGGCTGCGTTCGCCGGATTGCCCACCCTGAAGTTTGCTCCCAATTTTAATTGGAAGGGCTGAATAGGAATCACCGGAGCTAATTTTTCAGTTCCATGGTTGGGAAATAGGGATGGTCTTTTTCTTTTAATTTTCATGGTGACTGAATTATTAGGTAGAGAAACTTTGAATCATAAAAAGGTAAAGTGGCATTCCCAGGGTAATGTTGAAGGGGAATGTAATGGCAAGTGCCATTGGAACGTATAAGCTGGGGCTTGCCTTTGGGGCCGCAATTCTCATAGCTGCCGGGACGGCAATGTAAGACGCACTAGCAGCAAGAATGGCAAAAAGGAATCGATTTCCCGTACTATCGGTAATAAATTGACTGAACCAAGCCACTAAACAACCATTGATTATCGGTAGGCCAACGGAAAAAAAGAGCGCAAACTTTCCTTTTTTCACGAAGTCTCCCAACTTTCTACCACACATAATTCCCATATCTAGCAGAAAAACTGCCAGAAAACCTTTAAAAATGTCGGTGGTAAAAGGCTTAATGCCCTCAGCCTGTTGCTCATTAGCCATAAAACCAATAGCCAGACTGCCTAAAATAAGAAGCACGCTTCCATTGGTTACAGAATGATGTAGCACCTTGCCAAAGTCACTTTTCTCTTTTCTGTTTTTCTGGAATAATGCCATAAGCAAAACTCCAACGATTATAGAAGGGGCCTCCATCAAAGCCATAACGGCGACCATGTGACCTCCAAATTCGATAGTTTCCATCTCCAAAAAGGATATGGCTGTGACAAACGTAACGGCACTGACCGAGCCGTAAGCTGCCGCAATGGCTCCGGAGTTTTCCACACTAAATTTTCGCCTAAGAATGAAATAGGCAAAAACGGGAACGGCTATGGCCAAGAAAATCCCAAAAAACAACGACCAGATTATTTCCATGCTGAACTCGCTATGCGAAAGTTCCAATCCGCCCTTAAAACCGATAGCAAAAAGTAGGTAAAGAGAAATAAACTTGGATGAGTTTTCAGGAATGGTAAGGTCACTTTTTAACTGAACGGCTACAATGCCCAAAAAGAAAAAAAGTAACGCTGGGTTGGTAAGGTTATCAAAAAGAAGGTGCAAATCCATGTGCTTATTCTTCCAAAGTGATGTTGAGAACGCCGTTGATTCGAAGTCTTTTCCCTTCAAAACGAACGCTGTTTATAAAGTTTTTCGCAATCTGTTTTTCGTTTTCCAATTCTTGGATACGGTCATCTGGATACTTAGTGTTTGCATCCTTGTTCCCCTCGCACCAGGAAAGACGCTGAAGTTTGTGAAAGTTTATTTTCTCTTCCAACAACGCTATAATTACGTCAGATGCTTCAGATGGAGAGAAAGAACCATCTACCAATTGAATTTTTTGTTTTGTTTTAATTAGTGTTTCCATAGTTTATGATTTTTGAATTTTGTCAACTTTTTTACTTTTAAATGCGGAGCCAATAAGAAGAAGGGCCAGTATTCCGGAAGCAATTAGAATTTCGTTCAGGAACATCAGGTCATTCTGAATGGATAGACTGATGAAAAAACAAGTCATCCCGATAAATATGGCTCTTGCCGCCAGCTCGCGATTAAAGGTCCATTTAATGCTTTTTGATTTGTTTTGTTGTTTGTAGGGCAACGAGAGTTTTTCTTCCATAAATCTAAATTTGTGGCAAAGATTATACATAAATATTATATATCTTTATTTATATTTATTATCACATGAATAAAGAATATTTATGAATTATACTTTAAACCAGCTTCGGATTTTTCTTAAAATCGTTGAAAAACAAAGTATTACCAAGGCCTCGGAAGAGTTGCATTTGACCCAACCAGCGGTGTCCATACAGTTAAAGAATTTTCAAAATCAATTTCCTATTCCACTAACTGAGGTCGTTGGGAGACAACTATTCATTACCGATTTTGGAAATGAAATTGCTTCGGCTGCCAAACGAATTTTGAGGGAAGTAGATAGCATCAACTATAAACTTTTGGCGTATCAGGGAGAGTTGGCTGGAAGACTGAAAATATCTGTGGTATCCACCGGAAAATATGTAATGCCATATTTTTTATCAGATTTTGTTAGGGAGAACCCAGGTGTGGATCTGGTTATGGATGTAACAAACAAGTCTAGAGTCGTAGAAACTTTGGAGGAAAATCAAGTAGATTTTGCCCTTGTGAGCGTGTTACCGCAACACCTCAACCTAAATAAGGTGAGTTTAATGAAAAACGTATTGCAGCTGGTGGGGAATCCCAAATATTTTGAAAAGCTAAAAATTGGGAAGAACGTATTCTCCAACGATACCCCCTTGATTTTTAGGGAAAAGGGGTCAGCAACTAGGGCAGCTATGGAGAGTTACTTATCCCAGCGTAGCATTACCGTTGGAAAAAAAATTGAGCTTACCTCCAATGAGGCCGTAAAACAAGCGGTAATTGCTGGCCTCGGTTGTTCCATTATGCCTTTGATAGGGGTGCATAGGGAGTTGACAAATGGGGAATTGAATGTTATCCCATCAAAAAACCTACCCATTATCACAACGTGGAATTTGGTCTGGCTGAAAAACAAAAAGCTTTCACCCGTAGCTTCTTCACTTTTGGAATATCTAAAAACAAACAAGGAAGATATTATGAGTTCCAAGTTCAAATGGTTGAACGACTATTGAGAAGTATTCAAATTGATTTTGGGACTTATTTTTATGGTACTTTGAATATCCAGAACCAAACCTTTTTCTCGGGCATCAACCAACAAATCGGTAACCTCCTTTTTGGCCGCTTTAAGTTCTTCTATTCGCTTTCTGGATTGTTCAAGATTCTTACTTTGCTCGTTTTGTAAGTTCAAAAGTTGGACCGTATGAAATTTGATTTTGTAGTTAAGTAAAGACAACAAAACCTCTGCTGATTCAGCCGGCTCAAAGACCCCTTCTACCAAACGCACCTCATAGGAAGCTTCGCAGACTGGGTTATCTTTTTTCGTCTTTAGCCAATTGAGCACCTTGTTTTTCATTTTGTTGATTGTTAGTTAGAACAGCTTTTAAGGTGGGTTTATATCCATAAAAATTTCGACCATCTTCTCTTCTAAGAACCACTTGGGTTCTTCCGTCCCGCAGAACCTCCATTTGATCAATAATGACCATGGCCCCATTGAAGTTGAGACGCATTCCAAAACCGGAACGTGTTCGTAATGAGTTTTCCAGAACAATGATTTGGGACTGTGGAATTTCAAGAATCAGACCAGATTCCGAATCACCTCTACTTTCCGTAAAGTGTTCAAAACTTATAGTTTTTGAATGTTCTTGAGCTCCCAGGAAAGAACAAAACAAAATGGCCAATAAAATTGTGTAACGTAATCTTTTCTGCATAGGCCTGACCTTCAGTTAACTGCATAAAGATAGTTTTAATTGCAAATAAAAAAGCATTACTATTGTTAATAAGTAGTTAAACTATTAATATATGATAGTAATACTGTTATATTTGCGTTCGATTTAATGAAAGAGTTATTGCAATGGAAAGATTAATGCATACAATTCGGATAGGTATCAATGACAAAATTTATGTAAAGGACCCTGAATCATCAGATTTGGGCAAACGCATTATAGAGCAAAGTATACTGATGATAGACGAAATGGGGTTTGAAAGCTTCACCTTCAGAAAACTGGGCGAGCGTATCAAATCCAATGAAAGTTCTATTTACAGATACTTCGAAAACAAGCATAAGCTTTTGTTGTATTTGGCATCCTGGTACTGGGGGTGGTTGGAGTATAAAATGGTATTCGCTACCAATGGAATTATGGATAAAAGAGAAAAGCTTAGGAGAGCTATTGAAATATTGACCCAAACAGTTGAGCAAGATGTTTCTTTTTCCCACATCGATGAGGTGCTGTTGAACAAAATAGTAATCAACGAATATTCCAAATCTTACCTCACCAAAGAAGTAGACCGCGAGAATAAGGATGGTTATTTCATCATATACAAACGATTGGTTAATCGGTTGCATGAGATGATTGTGGCTTTGGATGGCGACTATCCCTATCCTTCCAGTTTGGCTAGCACCATTTTGGAGGGCTCTTTGCACCAATATTTTCTAAAAGAGCACTTTCCTGTTCTTACTGACTGCAATGATGTAACCACACCAACTGAATATTTTATGGATTTGGCCTTTAGGGCCCTTAAACCAAAAGTTAATGGCTAAAAACATATTAACGGCATGGCAGCGCCTGATGGGGCTCCTTACTTTGGATAAAAAAGATGTGCTGCAAATCTTTTATTATGCGATTTTTGCAGGCTTGGTGAATCTTTCCCTGCCTTTGGGAATTCAGGCCATAATTAACCTGATTCAGGGTGCTCAGGTCAGTACGTCTTGGATAGTTTTGGTTGTTTTGGTGACGCTTGGTGTTGCTTTTGTGGGCACCTTGCAATTGATGCAGATACGGATAATTGAAAATGTCCAACAAAAGATTTTCACCAGATCATCTTTTGAGTTTGCCTATCGATTTCCTAAGATACGAATGAGCCAGCTTCGGAATTACTACCCACCGGAATTAGCGAATCGATTTTTTGATACCCTTACGGTCCAAAAGTCGCTTTCTAAGATTCTAATTGATTTTCCGGCGGCACTTTTGCAAATTATATTTGGATTGCTTTTGCTCTCCTTTTATCACCCTTTCTTCATCATTTATGGAATTCTTCTGATTCTTCTAATCTACGTGGTTTTCAAATACACAGCACAAAGAGGTTTGGAAACCAGTTTGGATGAATCCAAGAATAAATACATGGTTGCCCATTGGATTCAGGAGGTCGCAAGGAGTTTGGTGAGTTTCAAACTATCTGGAAAGACATCCCATGCTATTGACAAGAACGATACGCTTGTGGCGGGATACTTGGATGCACGGGAACGCCATTTCAAGATACTTATCCTGCAATTTGTGCAAATGGTTGGGTTTAAAGTGTTGGTGACAGCAGGACTTCTTCTAATAGGAGGGCTTTTGGTCCTGAATCAGGAGATGAATATTGGTCAATTTGTAGCGGCTGAGCTTATTATTTTATTGGTCATCAGCTCCGTGGAAAAGTTGATTTTGGGATTGGAGACATTCTATGACCTTTTGACTTCCTTGGAAAAACTGGGACAGGTAGTTGACAAGCAATTGGAACCTCAGGAAGGGGAAAGACCTTTTAAAGAAGACGATGGCTTTACAGTGGAACTCGATAGCCTATCTTATAATGTTCCAGAGCGTGACAAGAAAATTATTGATGATCTCTCAATGTCCATTTCACCTTCCTGTACGATACTCTTGCAAGGCTCAAGCGGCTCTGGAAAGACTACCCTGCTTCGTCTTATTGCTGGTATTTTGGAACCGGATGAGGGTAAGATTTTTGTAAACAATGTTGCACTTCAAGGGGTAAACCTAAATTATTATCGCTCCCATTTGGGACAGTCTTTATCCGAAGAATCCCCATTTGAGGGAACCTTATTGAACAATATCACTTTTGGGAGTGAAGATATTTCCAAGGAAGATGTGTACTGGGCTTTGGAAAAAACGGGCTTGACCCAATTTGTCAAGGAACAACCCCAAGGTTTGAACACGATTCTATATCCGGAAGGAAGACAGATACCCTATACGATATCCAAAAAGATTGTATTGGCACGCAGTATTGTGAGACGTCCAAAGCTACTTATTCTGAAGGACCCGTTAGATCAATTTAATGAGACAGAAGCGGAAAACATAATGGATTTTCTTACCGATTCTGAGAATGGTTGGGCTTTAGTGATTGTCAGTGAAAACCCAAAATGGACAGAGCGTTGTGGTAGGATCATAACCATGTCAAATGGGAAAATAATTAACGAAATCAGGAAGTAATGCTTAATATTTCACATAATAAACTGAATCAAAAGGTTGATATTTCTGAATATAAGGCCGGGCTAAAGGTCTTTCACAGAAAACACTATAAGCACTTCAATCGATTTTTGGCGGTGTTTTTCATCATAGCCTTTTTCATCATGTTTTTACCATGGACACAGAACGTTAAGGGAAGAGGTTTTTTGACCACCTTGACTCCTGATCAAAGGCCGCAGACCATCCAATCACCCATACCGGGACGTATTGAAAAATGGTTTGTTCGTGAGGGAGACTTTGTTAAAAGAGGAGATACTATTTTACATATTTCTGAGATTAAGAACGAATATTTTGACCCCAATTTGGTTGAGCGAACAGGTCAACAAATAAGGGCAAAAGAGATGTCGGTTACCTCCTATCAGGAAAAGGTTAAGGCACTGGAAACACAAATCGGGGCACTGACTACAGAAAGGTCATTGAAATTGGAACAGGCTCAGAATAAACTGTTGCAGTCAAAATTAAAGGTACAAAGTGATAGTATTGACCTTGAGGCGGCAAAAACAAACATTTTAATAGCGCAAAGGCAATTTGACCGTACTACGCAGTTGGAATCTGAAGGTCTGAAAGCTATAACCGATGTGGAGGAAAAAAGGCTCAAGCTTCAAGAGACCCAAGCGAAGCTGATTTCGCAAGAAAACAAGCTTTTGGCCAGTAAAAATGAGGTATTGAATGCCCAGGTCGAGATTACCCGGGTCCAAGCTGAATACACCGATAAGATTTCAAAGGCACGTAGTGATAAATACACAGCGCAATCCAGTCAGTTTGACTCGGAGGCCCAGGTGACCAAGTTGGAGAATGAGTATACCAACTATTCCATTCGAAATAACCTCTATTATATAACAGCTCCTCAAAGCGGATTCATAAACCGTGCAATACAAGGGGGTATTGGCGAAACCTTCAAAGAAGGGGATCGATTGGTAGGTATTATGCCCGCAAGATATGATATGGCTGTAGAAACTTTTGTGGAGCCCATTGACCTTCCCTTAGTCCATATTGGCGAAAAGGTCCGTATTGAGTTTGATGGATGGCCTGCTATTTTCTTTAGTGGCTGGCCCAACCTTTCCTTTGGAACCTATGGAGGCGAAGTGGTTGCCATTGAAACCTTCATCAGCGAAAATGGAAAGTACAGAATCCTATTGGCGCCAGACGGGGAGGACCAGGAATGGCCGCAAGACCTGCGCGTCGGGTCGGGGGCAAATACTATCGCTCTCTTGGAAGACGTTCCAATCTGGTTTGAATTATGGCGACAGTTGAATGGATTCCCACCAAACTATTATCAACCTGAAAACGGCAAGTCCGATGTTGCAAAAAAATAGGCATTACTTTTTCATCCTGTTTTGCTTCCTAGCAATGACCTCAGGCTTGTATGGGCAGCAAGATACCGTTGTCCTCAAGTTTAAGGAGTTCTTGGGCTACGTAAAGAAATATCATCCCGTGGCCAAACAGGCTCAGCTAACCATTCCCATCGGTCAAGCTAACCTTATGAGGGCTAGGGGCGGTTTCGACCCCAAAATAGAAGTGGACTATAACAGGAAAGAGTTTCAAGGAACCGAATACTGGGATCGTCTAAATGCTACGTTCAAAATACCCACTTGGTACGGAATAGAACTTAAAGGGAATTTTGAGCAAATTCAAGGGGAATTCACCAATCCAGATGAGTTTCTGCCGGATGATGGATTGTACAGTCTAGGAATCTCATTTTCATTGGCAGATGGTTTTTGGATAAACGAGCGTATGGCAACTCTGAAAAGAGCAAAGTTTTTCAGGGAGCAGAGCAAGGCTGACCAAGATTTGTTGGTCAACAAAATTCTTTATGAAGCCTCATTGGCCTATTTTGATTGGTTGCGAGCGTATCAGGACGCAGAGATTTTCAGGGACTTTTTACAGAATGCGGATCGGCGGTTTCAAGGAATCAAAAAAAGTGCACTTGCCGGGGATATTGCCGTCATTGACACTGTTGAAGCAAAAATTGCGGTGCAGAACAGGGCCTTGAGCTTGGAGCAAGCTCGGGTAAAACTCATAAAGCGTTCCTTGGAGTTGTCCAATTTTCTTTGGCTAAATGATTTTCCTATTGAATTGCAGCCGAATGTGGTGCCGGATAGTGCTGTTGAAGAGGATATCGACGAGACCTTGGAGATTATGGGCAGACCTTTGGATAGTTTTACCTTGGAGAACCATCCAAAAATTCGATCCTTGGAATACAAGATTGATGGGCTTGTGGTAGACAAAAGACTGAAAGCAAACAAACTCCTTCCCACGCTGGATGTTGAGTATAATTTTTTGACGGAGACCCCAGGAAATATTGGCTCTTTGGAAACCAACGAGTTTAAGGGAGGTGTGGTTTTTAGTGTGCCTATTTTCTTAAGAAAGGAAAGAGGGGATTTAAAATTGGCCAAGTTCAAACTGAGGGATGCCGAGTTTGAGCGAGACAATGCTCTAGTGGAAATTCAGAACAAGGTGATTGCCATATATAGGGAACTGGATTCCTATACTACCCAAAATCAATTGATAGCAAATATTGTAAGGGACTATAGTACGTTGCTGTCCGCAGAAGAACGAAAGTTCAGTTTTGGGGAAAGTTCCTTGTTTCTGATCAACTCACGCGAGAGTAGTCTTATTGACGCTTTTCTCAAACAAAACGAGGTACAGAATAAATTCTTTCTTACTAAAGCCATGTTGTTTAAGAGCTTGGCCATAAATCCAGTCGATTTGTAACACATGTGCTATGGCTCAAAAGAAAATCTTACTTGAAGATGACAGAAGGCAGAACCTAAAACTCTCAATTTCTTCGGGCCTTAAGGATGCCTTTTTTATCGTTTCGGGGATTTTTTCAGCCGCCTTTGGCTTGGAGAGTTTTCTTTTACCCAACCGATTTATTGATGGTGGTGCCACAGGTATTTCGCTGTTGATTTCTGAAGTGGCCGAAGTACCCCTATGGGCACTCATTATCTTGGTCAACATACCATTTTTAATAATGGGATATCGGGTTATCGGCAAACAATTTGCCATTAAGGCAGTAATTGCCATCTTGGGGTTGGCGTTGACCTTGGTTCTGGTCACTTTCCCGGAAGTTACCCAAGACCGCCTATTAGTGGCTGTTTTTGGTGGATTTTTTCTAGGTGCAGGAATTGGACTTTCCATTAGGGGTGGAAGTGTCCTTGATGGCACCGAAGTCCTAGCTATTTTCCTTAGCAAAAAATGGGGAGTCAAAATTGGAGACATTATTATCCTTGTAAATCTAATCATCTTTTTGGCTGCTGCTTATCTACTATCCATAGAAGCCGCTTTGTATTCCATGTTGACGTATTTGGCGGCTTCCAGAACACTGGATTTTGTTGTTGAAGGGATCGAGGAATACACCGGGGTGACCATCATTTCTCAAAAAAGTGAAGAAATGCGTGAGATGATTATTGATACTATGGGTAGAGGTCTTACCATATATAACGCTCGTGGAGGCTATGGAAAAAAGGGAGAACAGATTGAATATGACGTGATATATACCGTCATAACCAGATTGGAGATTCGCAAACTACATATTGAAATCGAAAAGATTGACAAAAAGGCCTTTGTAGTTATGAATAGCATCAATGATACCAAGGGGGGAATGGTAAAGAAAAGATTGCTGAATCATTGAGAACTTCAACGGCCATACAAAGCCATATCGAAATACTAAAATTCATTGGATAAGGGAAAGTGTAAGTTTTTTTAAATCAATCCCACAAATGATAAAAATCAACATTTGTGCTGTCCGCAAGGACTACTTTTGGGAAAATTATTGGTATGGAAACAGTGGTTGAAAGTTACAAGGAAAAGGTAATGGATATTGTACGCTCGGCAATAGAAGAGGGAATGTCTTATGAGGAGTATAGGGGGTTGGTGCATGATTTGGCAAAGAATCGTTCTACTTCAGGACCTGAGCAGTTGGAATCCCTAATCAATTATACCGAGTTGAACGACCGGAGAATGGCCCGTTGGGATAAGACTTTGAAGATTTCTGAGGAAATACAGGAAAAGCTGGCCAATCTTGATTCCAATTTGGATTTTTTGGTCTTGACTGAAAGCTGGTGTGGTGATGCATCACCAAGTCTACCGGTAATTAATAAAATAGCTGAGCTTAACGAAAATTTTGATTTAAGGATTGTCCTACGTGATGAAAATCTTCCTTTAATGGACGAGTTTTTGACCAATGGCTCTCGTTCAATCCCAAAATTGATTCTTTGGGACAAGGATAAAGAGGAAGTGGTTGGCGACTGGGGACCAAGACCAAGTGTGGCTACGCAAATGGTGGAGGACTACAAAAAAGAACATGGGAAGTTAACCGCGGAGTTCAAACAAGACCTTCAAATGTGGTACAACAGGGATAAAGGGCGAAATGTACTTGAAGACCTAGTAGGACTACTTACTTTGAAATAAGTAGGTTATAGTACCTATCTGGGAACTTTTGGAATCCGGACTAAATCTAGCTTTGAGGGCATAGCGTATGGCATTATCAACCAGACAGCCGTTACTAGTACCTGAGCTCTGATCATTGAAATCTGCTGCAATCACATACCCACTGGCGTCCACTTTAATATTTATTACCACTTTTCCACCTTCAATGCAGGTGTAAATAGGCGGCGGTAGTGAATAAGCGTTTCGTTCTACAAGGGAGTATGAGATAGAAGTTCTTCTGTCTTTAAGTGCATTCGTGAAGGTTTCCTTTTGTTCTTCACGCTCGCTTAATTGCTGTTTTTTCTCCTGTCTTTTTTCAGCTAATTTCTTAAGGTATTCGGCATATTCCCCATCAGAGGTAGATGACTCACCGGCTTCACTGTTCAAAGCCCGCTCTTCCATCAACTCTTCCAAGGTTTTTAAAGGCTCTGGATTTCCAACGGTTGGTTTTGCCGTTTCATTAAGGGCCATATGACTTTTAATGGGGTCGTTATTGGTCAGTTCTTCCAATCTTTTTTCCTCTTCCTCCAATAATTTTTCGATATCCTCATCGGCTAAACTTAACTCAATCACGTATTCTTCTTCCTTCATTCCCCCGAGGTGAATGTTGTACAACAACAAAATCACCAACGACATAGAGAAGAAGGTAATTAGAAAGGACAACTGTTGACGGTTAAGATTCATGGTGCTATAATAACCACTTTTTCATTAAAATATTTCACTATTGGCTTTTCCCTAACTGCTTTTTCTAAGGATTTTAACCATTACTCCCAATATTTTGCTTAAAAACCTCAGGGGTAACAGCTTTAGATACGTTGAAATCGCCTATTTTGGTTCTTCTGAGCGCGCTCAAGTAGGCTCCAGTATTTAGTGCTTTTCCAAAATCATGGGCCAGTGAACGAATATAAGTTCCTTTGCTGCAGACTACCCGAAAATCTACCTCTGGCATTTCAAACCTAGTGATTTCGAAATCGAGTATTTCAATAATTCTTGATTGTATCTCGACCTCCTTTCCTTCCCGTGCAAATTCGTAGAGTCTTTTTCCGTCTTTTTTTAAGGCTGAGAAAAGGGGAGGTATTTGTTCAATTTTACCAGTGAACTTAGGCAGTATTTCACTCACGGCCTGTTCTGTAATATGGGATGTAGGGTATGTTTTGTCAACCGCTGTTTCTAGATCATAAGAGGGCGTGGTTGCACCTAAGGTGATGGTTCCGGTATATTCTTTTACCTGCCCCTGAAGGTCTGGAATTTTTTTGGTGAATTTACCCGTACAGATGACCAATAATCCCGTTGCTAAAGGGTCGAGGGTGCCGGCATGACCAATTTTAAACTTCTTGTTGAGGTCAAACTTTTTGCGAATGGCCCATTTTACGGCATTCAAGGCCTGAAAAGAACTCCATTTATAAGGTTTATCTATCAATAGGATTTGACCTTCTAAAAAAGACGTTTTGGATATCACCATTTAGAAATTAATGCCCCAACTTTTCGAGTATGTTTTTCGGGAAGCAAAGGTACACCTTGATTTTAATTTTATTGAACGCAGTCTTCAACCCCATCCTCAATGCCCATAAGCTTTAACATCTGACACGAAATGGCTTGTGCTTCCTTTTCCTTTTTTTCAATTTCCTGTCTGCAACGTTTTCTTTCCCGTTCCAATCCAGAACAACCACTTTTACAATTATCCAATTCAAGTTTGATGCGCTCGCAATCGGCACCTAGTTTTATTATCTCCGCTGTAATTCGATTTAGCCGCCGTTCCAGTTGTCTCTTTTGAGTCGCAAAGTCGGTTCCCTCATTTCCTAAAGCATTCGGGTCCGACGCATTGTCGGCTACACGTTTCTGTATTCTGTCCTGAACTTCCAACATTTGCAATTCTATTCCTTCTTTGCAATCAATATCGTCTGAAGCACAATCCTTAAGTCTATCAAGAAGGACTTGGATTCGGTTGTAATCCCGCTCCATGGCCTCATCCATTTCATCACTGATTTCCTGACTGGAAAACGATTGCGCTCCCATGGTTACTCCTAAGGTCGCTTCTTTATAAGAAGCCCCATCAAAAGTTTGTGATGAAGGTGTCATTTTGTTAAGAGTAGCTTCAAAAACCCCTTCATCGGATTCCACTTTGGTGTATACGGCCAATCGATTGCACTTACCGATAGACTTATCTTTGACAACACCCACCAGTAAACCTACCAAAGGAACTCCGGTTTCTATTACACGACCGTTCTGGTTTTCTCCAAAATGCATAGTGACTTTGGCTTTCTCACCATTTGGGGCATTCACCGTAGCAGTAAATGCCTTTGTTTTTTGGGAGATTGAGTTGGGTTTAGAGTCAGCAACCTCTCTCAGGCTGGCGGTATTGGAAAAAAATTCGTTGAGAAAAACGAAGTCATTGAATATTTTATCCTCCCGTGTTCCATCCATAGCAACCGTAATGGCACGTTTCATATTGGATTGGGCATCATTGACGTAAATGACCGTCTTTCCACTGGGCATAATGATAACACCATCAACTGAACCAAATTCACTGTCAATTTCACCAAAATTCACCATCATTGTCGTTCGGGATAAAAACTTCGAACCATCCGAAGTATTTACAAAATAATCAAGCTCGTATACTTCTTCAGAACCTTCGGCATTGGACTTCAATTGTGAGGAAATCAGATAGTCGAACTGAAACTGACCATTTAGATTATCTGGATTGGCTCTTACCGTATTTTGGTTTTCGATGGGACCAATACAATATGAGTCGTTTTCCTTGTTTTCACAAGCAGAAAAAAGAAAAACTAAAAAGGCAAAAAGGTAGATTCTTTTCATGGCGGATATTTAGGATTATGGAAAGTTACAAATACAATGCTTTACTCCATTTCTTAATTACCCTCAACTATTATGCCGCTAAGGCCCTGGATGATGTGATTGGAGGTATCTTTTAAAGTTTTAGTAGGTCTTAAACTTTAACCCCAAATGCTCCACGCAATTGCAATAAGTCCAACGATGAAACAATAAATGGCAAAATAGGTAAGCTTACTTTGGCGAACTAATTTGATCATCCAAGTACATGCAGCTAGACCGGCAATAAAGGCTGCAATAAAACCTGCCGTGATGGCGATGGTTTGATTTCCCGCAAAGTGAATGTCACCGCTAAGTAAATCTTTGGCCATTTTGCCAAAAATTAAAGGGACAACCATTAAAAATGAGAAGCGAGCGGATTTAGATTTATCCACACCTAGCAAAACTGCGGCTGAAATTGTGGCGCCGCTTCTTGATATTCCGGGTAAAATAGCTACAGCTTGGGCCATACCGATGGCAAAAGCGCTCCGATACGAAACGCCTTTATCGGTGGTCTTGGCCATATCTGCCAAATACAAAAGAAAGCCCGTTATAAGAAGCATAATGCCTACTATGATTATCGCGCCATCAAAAAACACCTCCAAAAAGTCCTCTAAAAAGAAACCTACCAAAGCAGCAGGTACCATGGAGATGATAATTTTTAAAGAGAATTGGGTTTCCTCGTTCCATTTAAATTGGAACAATCCCTTAAAAATGGCAATGACATCTTTTCTAAAAACAATAATGGTACTTAAAGCAGTGGCAAAATGAAGAATTACGGTAAATAAAAGGCTTTCTTCAGGAAGAGCATCTGCTCCTAAAATGGCTTTGCCCAATTCTAAATGACCACTTGAAGATACGGGTAAGAACTCAGTCAAACCTTGGATAATGCCAAGGATTATCGCGTCAATAACGTCCAAACTATTTTTTCTTTTTGTGAGGATTCAACAATATGGCATATACCTGAATACCCAAGCCGACAAGAACCAAGGTGGGTGCCAAACGTATTCTTCTAAAGCTATAAATGTCGGGATTGAAAACATTGGGGTCGTCACTACCTCCTCCACTCATTAAAATGAAGCCCAACGCAATGAAAGCGAGTCCGATAAAAAGAAATAGATAATTTCGTTTTTGAAATATGAACTCTTTTGAAGGTTCTTTTGCCTTCTTATTTTTCTTACTCATGCTGTAAAGTTAATAATAAAGATCGTCGGTCCTTAAATTCAAAAAGCGTTGTGTGGCGATATGGGTACTTAACCAAGAGATCAAAACCCCAAGAACGAACACTGAGACAAACAACCCAATAAGAGTAATTAAATCTTGGAATAGGTTCAACTCCGGAAAGTTGAGGTCTATATAATAAACCACGACGGCCAAAGCAATTAATGCTATTAGCGCCCCTAGCATTCCCAACTGAATATTGGTCCAAATAAAAGGTCTTCTGATAAACTTTTTTGTAGCCCCTACCATTTGCATGGTCTTGATGATGAATCTTTTGGAATAAATTGACAGTCGAATCGAACTATTGATGAGTAAGACCGATATAAAGGTGAAAGCACCACTTGCAATTAAAATCCAAAGACTAATTCGTTGCACGTTGTCACTAAGCAGTGAAATTAAAGGCTGGTCGTAACTTACTTCGTCCACATAAGTTTTGGATTCAATTTCATTGGCAATCTCGGAAATCTGACCCGGGGAAACGAATTCGGCTTTGAGGTTAACATCCACAGAATTCTTCAAAGGATTGTATCCTAAAAACTCCACAAAATTTTCCCCAATATCCTCACTATACTGTTCCGCGGCATCTTCTTTTGACACATAGTTGGCCGATTTGGTGTATTCGGCGAGTGCCAAACTCTTCTGAAGCTGTTCAATTTCAACCGGTTTGGCATTGTCCTTTAAGAAAATGGAAATGGTTATTTGTTCTTTAAAGTGATCCGCCAATTTTTTGGTATTAAGCACCAAAAGGCCCAAAACACCCAGTAAAAACAAAACCAAACCAATGCTCAACACTACTGAAAAGTAGGATGAAATCAAGCGTCGTCTTTGATAGCGTTCAATATATTGGCTCATAGGGCAAAATCAGTACGTAAAAATAGAAAAGTAATCAGTAACACCTAATTCAATATTCTTATTTGATACAATTAGAGAATTAAATTTCATCGTTTTAAGGTAAAATGTCCAGTGAACTGGTTTTCTCCAATCCGAATTTGATACCAATAGTCACTTTCAGGGAGCGGACGACCATTAAATGTGCCATCCCAAGAAAAATTAAAGTTTCCTGATTGGAAGAGCAGCCTTGAAGTCCTATCAAAAATACGAACAGAAAACTCGTCGAATGGTTGGGCACCCTCAGGAGAAAAGAAATCATTCACTCCGTCTCCATTGGGAGTAAAAAAGCGAGGGACCACAAGGTGTTGATAAGGGAAGATGATAGGATTACAGCGGATATCGCTTCGTACGAATATAGTATAGCTACCACCCAATAGATTCTCGAAAATTGGACTGTTTTGGTACGTAATACCGTTAAGCGAATACTCAAAGTCCCCATCATTCTGTATGGAAACAATAATATCCCGATGATTGGAACGCACATTGTCTAAAATTGGACTATCAATTTGACTCAGCGCAATGGTCTTAGTGCTTGAGCATCCGTTTGTATCGGTTACGGTTACTCGATAAACTCCAGGGGTGTTTACGGTAATTTCTTCAGTGGTTTGCCCTGTTTCCCATAGATATGCGGCATTTGGGAAATTGGCAGAAATTATGATGGATTCTCCTTCACAAAAGGTAAACTGCTCATCCGTTAATTCAGGTAAATCGAAAAACGCGATTGAGACAGCCGTTCTTTCGTTCGAAGTACATCCCGCCCGGGTACTTACAGCTTCTGCATAAAAGGTACCCCCTACTGAAGTTTGATAGTTCATGGTATTTGAAGCTAGTAAACTTCCCCCTACAGGAGAATCGTGCCAATTGACTATCGCATCAGAAGGAGCAGAAACGGATACGCTGCCGAAACTATCCCCGCAAACTGTAACATCTCCGAGACTTAGAGGGGCTTCGGGCTTAGGAACGACAGAAACGGTGAAAACATCAGAAACCACATTGCAACTTGAATTTGCCAGATTAATAACATCTTCGGCAACCAGGGCTCGGTAAAATGTTGTTTGATTTAAAGCGGGAGTAGTGAAACTGGGATTGTTTTCGCCTGGAATATCAGTCCAATTCTGTCCATCTGAACTAATCTGCCATTGATATACATGATTCTGAAAAACTGAAAAATCCGGAGTTGCCACCAGCGTGGTGGTAACAGGGGTTTCATCCTCACAAACATCAATGAATGTATTATTGTTGGAATTGGCAATCGAAATAGTGTCACCACAGGTTCGAAAAACGATATCGTCTATGGCTAGGTCATTTCCGCAGCCACCGTTCCCATTGTTTGACATACGCAAAATGACCGAGTTTTGACCCACTTGTGTGGTGAAAACCAACCCAAATTGATTCCAAATGGGCGTGGAAGTTGAATTTATATCGCCAGTACTCCCGGAGGCCAACACCTGAGTACCCGAACTGTCCAGGATTTCAAATTTCACATTGATAGGTATGGGGGTCTCACATTGCGAAAACCTCGGTAATAGGTTTATCAACCAAGCGGAAAATTCATAGGAAGTGTTTTCACAAAGACCTGTAATATTTCGATTGAAGAAGGTGTCAGCCGTAAAGCTAGCATTGACAATGAATGACTTTCCATTTACATCACCAGGGGTTCGATCCATAGTGTCAAACCAATCAAAATAATTGGTCCTACTGGAGATGGTGTAATTTCCATCATCGGGTTGTAAAGGTCCACCATCCACATAATTGTATGTTGTAGTTCCGGCAGGTAAGGGAGGTCCATCCTGAACCCCGGTCCCAAATGTTTCTATAAAAATAGGGTCACCAGAATTTCCGCTACAAAAACCCAATTGTGCCTTTGATTCCTCAACAAAAAAGCACCATATCAGCAAGACGAAAAGAAATCTAATTTTAAGCAATTTTTATTTTTTAAAGCTGGGTTATACAGGAAGCTTTATCCTTTTGGATTTGGGGGATTAAACCTATTTTTGCCCAACCATAGGAGAAATATATAAAATGAACTACAATTTCAGGGAAATTGAAGCCAAATGGCAGAAATACTGGGCCAAAAATGAAACGTTTAAGGCAACCAACCAATCTGATAAGCTAAAATTTTACACGCTTTCCATGTTTCCATACCCTTCGGGAGCTGGATTACATGTAGGTCATCCTTTGGGATATATTGCGGGTGACATCTATGCCAGGTTTAAAAGACACAAGGGTTTTAATGTGCTTCATCCTATGGGCTATGACTCTTTTGGTCTTCCTGCAGAGCAATATGCCATACAAACAGGTCAGCATCCGGCTATTACCACTGATACCAACATTAATAGATATAGGGAACAGTTGGACCAATTGGGATTTTCTTTCGATTGGAGTCGAGAAGTGAGAACATCTGACCCAAAATACTATAAGTGGACCCAATGGGTATTCATTCAGCTCTTCAATTCATGGTATAATAAAACCTCAGACAAAGCAGAAGAGATAGCCACTTTGATTTCTGTTTTTGAAAAAGAAGGAAATTCAGAGGTTAAGGCTGCATGCGACGATGATACTCCCATTTTTAATGCGGAGGATTGGTCTGGTTTTTCGGAAAAAACCAAGCAAGAAATTTTATTAAAGTATAGGCTGACGTATTTGGCAGATACGGAGGTGAACTGGTGTCCAGCTTTAGGAACTGTGTTGGCCAATGACGAGATTGTAAATGGCGTTTCCGAACGGGGAGGTCATCCGGTTATTCGAAAGAAAATGACGCAATGGAGCATGCGAATCACGGCTTATGCCCAACGACTTTTGGATGGATTGGATACCATTGATTGGCCGCAACCACTAAAAGATTCGCAAACGAATTGGATCGGTCGTTCCGAAGGAGCTTCGGTTACCTTTAATGTCATTCCGAGTGAAGGTGAGAATCCAAACCAAATCGAAGTATTCACAACCCGCCCCGATACCATTTTCGGAGTTAGTTTTATGACTTTAGCCCCAGAGCACGATTTGGTGGCTAAAATCACTACTGCAGAGCAAAAAGCAGAAGTGGAAGCCTATGTAGAAGCTACAGCAAAACGTTCTGAACGTGATAGGATGGCGGATGTAAAGACGATTTCAGGCGTGTTCACCGGAGCATATGCAGAACATCCTTTTACGAAAGAACCCATACCTATTTGGATTGGGGACTATGTTTTGGCCAGTTACGGGACTGGAGCGGTTATGGCCGTTCCCTGTGGGGACCAACGTGATTATGATTTTGCGAAACACTACGACATTCCTATTCCCAACATTTTTGAAGGGGTTGATATTTCTGAGGAAGCGTTTGCGGATAAAGCGAATACCATAATCGCCAACTCTGGTTTTCTTGATGGGATGTCCTATAAAGACGCCACTAGAAAAGCGATTGCTGAATTGGAGGAACTTGAGCAAGGTCAAGGAAAAATTAATTACCGACTTCGGGATGCGGTTTTCAGTAGACAACGGTATTGGGGAGAGCCTTTTCCAGTGTATTATGTGGATGGGATGCCACAAATGATTGATTTAGAGCATCTTCCCTTGGAGCTTCCGCAGGTCGAAAAATACCTCCCAACAGAAACTGGAGAACCTCCTTTGGGTAATGCCACTGATTGGGCTTGGGATAAAGAACAATGTGCAGTGGTCAATAATCAATTAATCAATAATGCTACTGTTTTTCCATTGGAATTAAATACCATGCCCGGTTGGGCGGGAAGCTCGCAATACTTTAATCGGTATATGGACCCGCACAATGATGAAGCAATATATTCCGAGGATGCCATTGGCTACTGGCAAGATGTAGATCTATATATAGGAGGTAGTGAGCATGCTACGGGACACTTGCTGTATTCCCGTTTTTGGCAAAAGTTCTTGTTTGATAGAGGGGTTGCCCCCAAAGATGAGTTTGCCAGAAAGCTGATTAATCAAGGGATGATTACGGGGTCGAGTGCTTTTGTTTATAGGCTTGATTCAGTTACATTGACTGATAAAAAAATCGAAAGTGAGATTTATAATTCTGCCACTTCAAATGAACAATTCTTCAAGGATAGAAGAAGAGCAATAATTGGAACAGTTCAAGCTAAGAAACTAGTTGTAGTTTCAATTGGGCGCAAAGAAGATTTTTCATTTTTGAACTCGTCAATTGTAGATATTCAGGAGGATAGAAATGTATTTTCCCTAAACTTTTCCCCAGTACATTCGGAAGTGTCTTTGGTTAATGCCTCCGATGAGTTGGATATTGAAGCATTCAAAAAATGGCAACCTGAGTACAAAGATGCGGAGTTTGTTTTAGAAGATGGGAAATACATTGTTGGACGGGAGATAGAAAAAATGTCCAAATCCAAATACAATGTGGTCAATCCTGATGCCATTTGCGAAGAATATGGAGCGGATTCCCTTCGTTTGTATGAGATGTTTTTAGGTCCTTTGGAGCAATCCAAACCTTGGAACACTGCCGGGATAACTGGGGTGCATTCTTTTTTGAAAAAACTATGGAAGCTGTATGGTGAGATTAGTTGCGCTGAACCTACAGCAGACAATCTAAAAACACTTCATAAGACCATCAAAAAAGTTGAGGAGGATATTGAGAACTTTTCTTTCAATACTTCGGTGTCCACTTTTATGATTTGTGTAAATGAGCTAACCGCCCAAAAATGTATGAGCAAAGCCATTTTGGAGCCACTTGCCATTTTAGTTTCTCCTTATGCTCCCCACATTGCCGAGGAACTTTGGGAGCGTTTGGGTCATACGGAATCCATTGCCAATGCTACTTTCCCCAAGTTTGATGCGAAATATTTGGTGGAAAGCACCAAGGAATATCCGATTTCCTTTAATGGAAAACTTCGATTTAAACTTGAATTACCTTTGGATATGGGCAAGGATGAAATTGAAGCAATAGTTATGGCTCATGACAAAACCAAGGAACAATTACAGGGCCGTGAACCCAAAAAAGTGATTGTGGTTCCTGGTAAGATTGTCAATATTGTAGGCTAACAGCGTCAAGGGTCATACAATTTATACGAATTGTTCTGCCTTAAGGACATACCTTTTTATATAATATAATCTTCGTTCGATGGAAAGTATTGAAATAGTCGGATTGGTTGCGGCAACACTAACCACATCTTCTTTTGTGCCCCAGGTATACAAAGCTTATAAAAACAAATCAACTAAAGATGTTTCATTAACCATGTACACAGTGTTTCTAGCAGGGACCATACTTTGGTTGGTCTATGGTGTCTGTATTCAAAGTCCGTCCGTAATACTGGCCAATGCTATCACATCCTTTTTGGCAATTCTTATGCTGATATTAAAAATAAAATTTAAATAATATCCCTAAAATATTAGGGGGTATCTTATAAAATAAAATAATATTTGATTTTTTACCCCCTAAAAAATAGGGGTATTTGATTATTTTACATATTGTTTTATCGAAATACCCCTGCATTTTGTCGATTATTTCATTTTTATGTGTTTAATTTGTGACACATTTGAAGTGTAATCCTAAAAACACAAAAATGATTGTCGGCATACCTAAGGAAATCAAGAACAATGAAAGTCGTGTTGGAATGACCCCGGCCGGCGTTTTCGAATTGGTAAAGAACAACCATACCGTTTATGTGCAATCTGGCGCTGGAGAGGGAAGCGGTTTTTTTGATGAAGATTACCAACAAGTGGGAGCAACCATTTTGGAAACCATCCAAGAAGTTTATGCAATAAGTGAAATGATAGTAAAGGTAAAAGAGCCTATTTCCGCGGAATATCCTCTGGTGAAAAAAGGACAGATTGTATTCACCTATTTTCATTTTGCCTCTAGTGAAGCTCTAACAAGAGCCATGATGGACAGTGGAGCGACCTGTATTGCTTATGAAACTGTTGAAGATGAAGATGGCACACTTCCCTTATTGACACCAATGTCTGAAGTTGCCGGAAGAATGGCAATTCAGCAAGGTGCCAAATATCTAGAAAAACCTAAAAAAGGACGTGGTGTGCTTTTAGGTGGAGTTCCAGGTGTAGCTCCAGGTAAAGTTTTGGTACTAGGTGCAGGTACTGTGGGAATACAAGCTGCAAAAATGGCAGCTGGCCTCGGAGCCCATGTAACCATCTTGGATGTGAACATGAAACGACTTCGCTATGTAAATGATGTCATGCCAAGTCATGTGGTCACCGAATTTTCAAATGAATTTAATATCAGAAAACATATAAAAACCCACGACCTCATTATTGGGGGAGTATTGATTAAAGGTGCCAAAGCACCAAAATTAATAAGTAAAGAAATGCTGGATGATATGCGTCCCGGAACGGTCATAGTCGATGTAGCTGTAGACCAAGGTGGATGTATTGAAACCACTAAGCCCACTACCCATGAGGACCCCACATACATCATAAATGATGTAGTTCATTACTGTGTAGCCAATATGCCTGGGGCAGTCCCTTACACTTCTACCGTAGCCTTGACTAATGTAACACTGCCCTATGTGCTAAAATTGGCCAATATGGGATGGCGCAGCGCATGTAATTTGGACAAATCCCTGTCCAAAGGACTGAATATTGTGGAAGGAGAAATTGTATACAAAGAAATTATAGAAGCTTTCAATTTAGAACCCGTTTTAGTTTAGTTTACATTTTGTCAGTAAAAAAGACCCTGTCACAAGTTGGCGGGGTTTTTGCATTTTAGTTGTTATCTTTAAGAAAATCAAAATTCAATAGCTATGATGACATATTATATATTGATTGGAGGTATTGCACTAATCAGTTGGTTGGTGAGCAATCAATTAAAAACAAAATTCAAGAAATACTCCAAGGTCCATTTGAGAAATGGAATGAGCGGTGCCGAAATTGCCCAAAAAATGTTGGACGACCATGGAATTCGAGATGTTAAGGTGACTTCCACCCCGGGCATGCTAACGGACCACTATAATCCTAAAAATAAAACGGTAAATCTAAGTGAAGCGGTGTACAGCCAAAGGAATGCGGCCTCCGCTGCAGTAGCCGCCCACGAAGTTGGACACGCAGTGCAACATGCTCAAGCCTATGAATGGTTGACCATGCGGTCCAAATTGGTTCCTGTGGTGAGTGTTACCTCAGGTATGTCCACATGGGTGGTATTTGGAGGTCTGATGTTAGGTGCTGCTGCAGGAATTGGTATAGGTTTCTATATTGCCGTTGCCGGTTTGATTATGATGGGTTTTGCCACTTTGTTCAGTTTTGTGACGCTACCTGTGGAGTACGATGCCAGTAAGCGAGCCCTGGTATGGTTAAAGCAAAAGAATATGGTGAGCCAAGAAGAGTACGCCGGGGCGGAAGACGCTTTAAAATGGGCAGCTCGAACTTACTTAGTAGCCGCTTTAGGCGCTTTAGCTTCCCTATTGTATTGGGCAGTTCAAGTATTTGGAGGCCGGGATTAAAGTAAACTTTTATGATACAAAACCTGCTTAAAGCGATTTTGGCAGGTTTTTTTATATCGAAATCTGACGGTTTATCTGCTGGTCCAGTGAAATAAAGGTCTCGGTGCGGGAAACCCCTTCAATTTGCTGGATTTTTTTGTTGAGTACCATCATCAAATGTTCGTTGTCTTTGCAGAGCACTTTGATTAAGATAGACCAATTTCCGGTTGTATAATGGCATTCCAATACCTCTGGAATTTTTTCAAGTTCTTTGACAGCCCTTGGATTGGCCATGGCTTTGTCCAAAAAGATACCGATATAGGCCATGGTGGTATAGCCCAATACCTTTGGATTGATAATAAATTTTGAACCTGCAAGTAATTTGGCGTTCTCCAATTTCCGCAGTCGCTGATGAATGGCAGCCCCAGAAATTCCAATGTTTCTTGCTATCTCCAATATGGGCCTACGGGCATCTTCCATCAAATATCTTAAAATCTTTTTGTCAATACCGTCAATTTTAACCGAATTGTTATTGGATTTCATATTTGTGATTATGATTTATAGGTAAAGTTATCCAAAAAACTGAAATCTTAGATAGCCACTGAATCGGGATTATACCCCAAATAAGGAACCTCATATTCCTTAAACTGTATTTTGTAGGATTCCAGTTGTTTAAGAATGGGTTGGTAGACCTCTTTATGAATCGGGATTTGCACCCCTGGATTTTTCACTCTTCCATTTAAAATCAAAATTGCGGCCATAGCTACTGGTAAACCTACAGTTTTGGCCATTGCCGTGTGACTTTTGTTTTCTCCAAGGACCACCATGTTGGCGTCAATCTGCTTTTTAATCCCCTGAAGTTCGTAACCAAACTTGTGGTACATCACAATCATATCCCTTTCATGGGATTCTAATGTCCAACTATCCTCTAAAATAAACTGAAGTATTTGGGCCGGTGAGGCTTGAACGAGGGGAATCTTTTTAGTGTCGTCAAAAAGGTTCAGCTCTAAAAGTTTTCCCCAACGAATGTCGTCTTGGTCAATTTTTAGATAGTGTCGAAGCTTTAGCTCCACAGAATCCGTAGGAGAATAGGGAAGGAATAAATTAACAAACTCTCTATACGACATGCCTTGCGAATTTTCAATGATGTAGCTATCGTCAGTCATACCCAGCATTACAAACATCTGCCATGCTTTGGAAAAACCAACCCTACGCATCGTTCCTCTGTACAACGTCAGCGCATTTTGAAGTCCATACGCTTCTCGGTATTTCAGGGAATCCCTGTTCGCATAGGCTTCGAAGGTTCCATAACCCTCAACTGCCAAGAATTCCGTACGTCTGAAAAGTTTTTGATAGGGAATATATTTGTAAGTGCCTTCCTGAATAAACTTGGCGGCACCCCCCTGACCGGCGACCACAACATTTCTAGGATTCCAAGTGAATTTGTAGTTCCAAAGATTGGAATCATGTTCGGGAGCTACCAGACCCCCTGTAAAAGATTCAAACAGAAGCATTTTTCCACCATTATCACGAATGCGGTCTATAAACTGCATGGCACTCATATGATCTATGCCGGGATCAAGACCTATTTCATTCATAAAAACCAGTCCCTTTTTTTTAGCCTCTTCATCCAACTGCTGAATGGCATCACTAACGTAAGAAGCCGTTACCAAATGCTTCCCCAGACTAAGGCAATCCTCGGCAACTTTAATATGCAACTTGGGAGGCAACATGGAGATTACCACATTGGCCTGTTGAATACTTTCTTTTCGCTTTTTATCTTCAAAGATGTCAAGTTGTATCACCTTACAATTGGGGTGCGACCTAACTTCTTGGGAAATGGAATTTGGGTTGATGTCAGCTATCACCAGTTTCAGTTCCTCTTCAGTAGACCTTTCCAATATATGGTCCAATAGGTAGGCAGTTGATTTTCCTGCTCCAAAAACCAAAACAGTACGGGACATAGCTTTTATTTACTTTTGTTTATACCGAAGACTAAGGTATCAAATTGTTGTATTTATAAAATATGGTATAAGAAAAGTTATGAAAAGAACATTTTTAATAACGGGAGTAGTGCTCGGACTGGTTGGGATTCTATTGGGGGCGTACGGTGCCCATGGTTTGGAAAAACTAGTGGATTCTAAAGGATTGGAATCTTTTGAAACTGGGGTTCGCTATCAAATGTACCATGCCTTTTTCTTCCTTTTCGTAGGACTCTGGGGTGGGGTACATGGAAAATCAGAGGTAGTCCTGTACAGATTGACTTTAACAGGGGTTATTCTTTTCTCAGCTTCCATTTACATTTTGGTTATTGGAAAGGCGTTGTCGTTTGATTTAAAATACTTAGGTCCAGTTACCCCAGTTGGTGGTATTCTTCTAATTTTCAGCTGGATTTTTTTAGCATACTGCATTTCGACCAAAAAAAGGGTAAATAACCCGTCCAATACTGTATAGAGAGCGTTTAATTTTCTAGTTTTGCCCTAAAATTAAAAGCAAAAAAATGACATCGGATACCCAGTTTACGAAATCGATTTCGTTGAAGGATTATGGAATCAATCATGATAAGATACA
Source organism: Flagellimonas sp. (assembly GCF_965601775.1). Taxonomy (GTDB): domain Bacteria; phylum Bacteroidota; class Bacteroidia; order Flavobacteriales; family Flavobacteriaceae; genus Flagellimonas. The sequence continues at coordinate 3,488,027 of NZ_OZ271837.1, read as the reverse complement.
CTATCAGCTTTCACCAGATTCCTTGCATGCCACCACCATTGAAAAAGGAATGGGAAAACAAGCTTCTTCGGGGGCTTTGGCGGTCAATACTGGCGAGTTTACCGGCAGATCTCCAATGGATCGATTTATTGTGGAAGATGAAATAACCAAAGACAAAATTTGGTGGGGAGATATCAATATTCCGTTCGATTCTGGAAAGTTTGATACCCTTTATGACAAATTGGTAGCGTATCTCAACGAACGCGAAGTTTTTGTTCGGGACTGTTATGCTTGTTCAGATGATTCGTATCGTATGAATATACGGGTGATCAATGAATACCCATGGTCCAATATGTTCGTCTACAATATGTTTTTGAGACCAACTGAGGAAGAGCTAAAGAGTTTTGACCCTGAATGGGTAGTATTGAACGCTCCTGGCTTTACTGCGGATGCTGAGATTGATGGCACGCGTCAGCACAATTTCGCCATATTGAACTTCACCCGAAAAGTTGCTATTGTTGGGGGTACCGGATACACTGGGGAAATCAAAAAAGGCATCTTTTCCGCTTTGAATTTTATCCTTCCGGTGAACAAAAATACCTTGCCCATGCACTGCTCTGCGAATGTGGGCTCTGATGGTGATACGGCACTTTTCTTTGGGTTGTCGGGTACCGGAAAAACCACACTTTCTACAGACCCAAATAGAAAACTAATAGGTGATGATGAACATGGATGGACGCCTCAAAATACCGTATTCAACTTTGAGGGGGGTTGCTATGCAAAGGTGATAGACCTATCTCAAGAAAAGGAACCTGAAATTTACGGTGCAATAAAAAAAGGGGCTATTCTGGAAAATGTGATTATGGATGATAATGGGGTGGTCGATTATGCGGATACCAGTATTACCCAGAACACAAGGGTGAGCTATCCCATTTATCATATTGATAATATCCAACAGCCTTCTATCGGAAAAAATGTAAAGAATATTTTCTTCTTAACGGCTGATGCCTTTGGGGTTATCCCTCCGATTTCGAAGTTGACACCGGCACAGGCGGCTTATCATTTCATTTCAGGCTACACGGCCAAGGTAGCCGGTACGGAAGCGGGTGTGGTTGAGCCCCAACCTTCATTTTCGGCTTGTTTTGGAGCTCCATTTATGCCGCTACACCCAGCTAAATATGCGGAGATGTTAAGCAAGAAGATGATAGAATCCGGAGTGGACGTATGGTTGATCAATACAGGTTGGACCGGAGGACCTTATGGGGTAGGTACACGGATGAAACTTAAATACACCCGAGCGATGATTAGTGCTGCCTTAAGTGGAGAATTGGGACTTTATTCTTACGATAAGTACCATATTCACTCTGTCTTTGGTGTGGCGCAACCTAGAGAATGCCCCGGAGTACCCACAAGTGTTTTAAGTCCAAGGGCTACATGGAACAATGATGACGCCTATTACAAAACCGCGTTTAAGCTAACGAATGCCTTTAGGGAGAACTTTAAAAAGTTTGAAGCCTATTGCAACGAAGAAATTAGGCGAGGCGGGCCACAACGATATGCATTTTAATAAAAAAAGGCCGGTCATTGACCGGCCTTTTTTTGTCTAGGTGAAACCTAAACTATTTGTTTACACTGGTAATATATTTCTGAAGTGCCATGGTCATGGATGGAGTCTCCGGTGTTGGCGCCTTGATGTCTATACGAAGGCCAGCATCAGTAGCCGCTTCAACCGTACTATTTCCAAAAACTGCAATTCTAGTATCGTTCTGTTCGAAATCTGGGAAATTCTTCAAAAGTGATTCTATTCCAGACGGACTGAAGAATACCAAAACATCATAATATACATTGCGCAAGTCGGACAAGTCACTGATAACCGTTTTGTAAAAGATACCTCTTTTCCAATCTATTTTAAGCTCATTCAACGCTTCAGGAACAGCGGCTTTTAAAGTATCTGAAGAAGGTAGTAAGAACTTCTCATCCTTATACTTTTTGATTAGAGGTACCAATTCGTTAAAAGTACGCTTGCCCACATAAATCTTTCTTTTTCGATAAACCACATACTTTTGCAAATAATAGGCAACCGCTTCAGATTGACAGAAATACTTCATAGTGTCTGGCACTTTAAAGCGCATTTCTTCAGCAATTCTAAAGAAATGGTCAACTGAATTTCTACTGGTAAGAATAATTGCGGTAAAATTGTTAAGGTCAATTTTCTGCTGTCTAACAGTTTTGGCCTGTACCCCTTCTACGTGGATAAACGGCCTAAAATCAACCTTTACTTTTTCTTTTTCTATTAATCGAGAGTAAGGGGAATTTTCGATTTTGGGTTCTGGTTGGGAAACCAAAATTGTTTTTACTTTCATAAGATAATCAACCTTTTAGATAGCTTCCAATTACAACCAAGGGAGCAATTTCGAGTGCGCAAAGGTACAAAATAAAATAAAACAAATAGTAAACTATGACTTTTTGATGGTCCTTCAACAGCTTAATTAGACCAATGGCATTTATGGAAAGAATCAAACCAATGGCTATGTAAATAACAATTTTTGAGTCATTTAGCACATAAATTAGAATTACATTGCTTACGAACATTACCAAACTGCTGTAGTTGAAATAGGTAATTTTCTCATAGATCAGGTCAGTAATCATTTCAGTGGTATCAAATGCGTAACCCTTAAACCACTGAATGATAATTTTAAGTAGTTGAAACAGGATAATGAACCCCAAGATTATCAAAAAAGACTGAATGGAGTTTTCTGGGTTTGTTGGCCCCCAAAACTTTTTGATTAGAAAAAGGAAAAGGGCGAGATTGATAAATTGAAAGAGGGTGATGAAGATGTGAAACCAATGGAAAAGTCGTCCTTTCTTATTAGACAGGACGATATACTTGTTATTAAATGGTAATACAAGAAAGTTTAGGAACTTAGTCTGGAACAGATATTTGCTTAAACTCAATATGAGTAAACTTAGGACCAGGGCTATGGTCATCCAATCCAGTGATTCTATGCTTCGCTCAATAGGATTCATTCAGCAATTTTAAAAGGTGCTCCATTCAATCCTGGAAGCAACCCATTTTCAGAAATACCTACCCTAAAATATACAGGTTTTTCCATCTTTGTTTTGGGCAATTGAAATTGAAACTGTACTGCATCTTTTGGGGCAAGGACTTGCTGATTGTTTTGTAGCGCTTCAACCTGAATGGGTTTCAAATCCTTAACCTGTTTGTACGCATTGGAAAAAGCTGCTGAAAAAGATAAGTCCGCTATCGGAATTTCAAAATCATAGGGATTATACACCTTTAGCTCATATAGGTTTTTCGTGGTTGTTGTGTCCACAATACACCGAAGCTTTCGAAAGGACTCAAAATTATTCATAAACCTACCATAAAAGACCGTCTTCTTATCTGGGTGCAAGTATTGAATGTCTCCGCTTTTGGCATACTTGGTAACGTAGAGAATACGCTTGTTTCGCACCCTTTCTTCGGATGCATCTATTGTGTATTGGTTTCTTCGATACATGTGATTATTCAAAGTGTAGCTGGGAATTCCCGCATAGAACTCATACATGGGCGCACGTCGATAGGAGTTTTCAAAAACCACCGGAACCCCTTGGGATTTTTCCTTAAGTTCATTTACCCAGACTTTGTTTCCATGTGTTTCAAACAAGATGGGAAGAAGTGGTTTATGTACCAACCATATTCTTGCATAGAGCATAATAATTAGGCTTATCAAACCCATTCGAAACACCCACTTTCTAGCCGAAGTATTTTCTAGGATGTAATTAAAAGTCATAATGGCCATTGGGACGGAGATTATGATGACCCACTGCGTTTGTACCCGCCTATTAAAGCTCGAAATAAAAAAGAAAATAAGAACACCATAGGATAGGTACTTTAACGCCTTCGTAAAAAGCCCCGTAGTCCTTGTTTTGAATAATGCTTGGTAAACCCAGAAGAAAAGCAGTCCAAAAATAGCAACCAAATTGACGAAATAACCAAGAGTGAATTTGGTAAACGAATACGCTTGATTGGGGCGTTCGAAAATATGATACTTAATGGACACAAAATCGTGTTGTATTAGCCATTGAAAATGGGGAATGTAACAAATAAGTGCTATGGCCACGGCAAGCCATGCCCTTATATCCCCAAAAAGCTTTAAGTTGGAAAGGAGTACAAAAAATATAATCAGAACCGCATGATATTTGCTATACATCAGTGCGGCCATAACCAGTCCAATTCCGATAGCTAGAAGGTAGGATGGCTTCTCCAAATAATACTTGTAAAGAAACAGGAAAAGCGCTGTAAAGAAAAGAAGTGGTGTATCGGGCAAGGTTAAAAACCCGTAGGCATTCATCAAGGTAATGGAGAACAATAGCAAAAAGAAAACTGCCACATGTTCCCTCTTTTTCGGATTATCAATAGTCAACCAGATAATGAGGTAGGTGCCAACGGATAGCAAACAACTCATAAATCGTACCCCTAGCTCGCCATCAAAAAGAAGACCACTTAGTTTTATCATAAAAGCCACCATTGGAGGATGATCAAAGTAACCCCAGTCCAAATTCTGAGCATAATACCAATAATAGGCTTCATCATAAATCAGCTCTGTAAGGCTACTTTGAACAAGATTTAAGATGAAAAGTGATGCCGTAAGTATGAGAAAAAGGGTAGGAAACCTTTGGGTCATCAATCGCTTTTTTGGTGTGGTAAAGGTACAAATATAGATTAACTGGTTTTTGGTTGCCAACAGCTGCGAACATCAAATTACAAAGTATTATTTTTGCGCTCTAACTTGCAATAAATGGCGGACGGACTGGTCATTATCCCTACTTTCAACGAAATCGAAAACATAGAAGCCATAATAAGAACGGTTTTCGATTTGAAGAAGGATTTTCATGTACTAATTGTGGATGACAACTCTCCGGATGGGACAGCGGATAACGTCAAAACGCTTCAGGCTGAGTTCCCAAATCGACTTTTTTTGGAAGTACGTAAAGAGAAATCCGGTTTGGGAACGGCCTATATCCATGGATTCAAATGGGCTTTGGATAAAGGATATGACTATATCTTTGAAATGGATGCCGATTTTTCCCATCGACCCGCAGACTTACTGCGATTGCATCGTGCTTGTCTCAATGATGCCGATGTTGCTGTAGGATCCCGTTATAAAAAGGGGGTAAATGTGGTCAACTGGCCTTTGTTTCGAATATTACTTTCTTATGGTGCATCCTTCTATGTCAAGTTAATAACGGGAATGAAGGTCCATGACCCTACGGCCGGTTTTGTATGTTACCGAAGAAAAGTGTTGGAAGAAATTGATTTAGACCGGGTGCGTTTTATTGGGTACGCTTTTCAAATTGAAATGAAATATAGGGCCTACCTAAAAGGTTTTAAAATAGAGGAAGTATCCATTATCTTCACAGATAGGATTCATGGGAAATCCAAGATGAACTCTAAAATTGTCAAAGAAGCTGTTTTTGGAGTAATAACCATGAAATTGAGAAGTACCTTTTTTAGAAAAAGTTTTTAGCATGTCAAAAGTTCTATTGAAGAATGCCAAAATGGTCAATGAGGGGAAATGTATTGAGCAGGATGTGCTGCTAAACTCAGATTTTATCGAGCGCATTGACAGCGATATTTCTGAATCTACAGCCGAGGTGATAGACTTTAAGGGTGATTTTCTATTTCCAGGAATCATTGATGACCAAGTCCATTTTAGGGAACCAGGACTTACCCATAAGGGGAATATAAATACTGAGAGTCGCGCTGCTCTTGCTGGCGGAATCACCACTTTTATGGAGCAGCCCAATACCAATCCGCAAACCACCACTATAGAAAAACTGGAAGAAAAATTTGGGATGGCCTCGAAAAGTGCATGGGCCAACTATTCTTTCCTTTTCGGTGGAACCAATGATAATCTAGAGGAGTTAAAACGATTGGATAAAAATGCCTGTTCAGGGGTTAAGTTGTTCTTAGGATCTTCCACAGGTAATATGTTGGTCGATGACGAAGCAGTTTTGGAACGGATATTTTCCAGCACCGAAATGGTTATCTCGGCCCATTGTGAGGATGAGGGAACGATACGGGCCAACCTTGAAAAATATAAAAGTGAATATGGGGATGATATTCCTATTCATTTACATCCTATCATCCGAAGTGAACAAGCTTGCTATCTATCCTCTTCCAAAGCGATAAACCTTGCTAAAAGAACTGGGGCAAGATTGCATGTTTTTCACTTGTCTACAGGAATTGAGACAGATTTATTCACCAATGCCATACCTCTTGAGGAGAAAAAAATCACGGCCGAGGTATGTATCCATCATTTGTGGTTTTCCGACAAAGACTACCAAGATAAGGGTGCTTTTATAAAATGGAATCCGGCAGTGAAGACGGAAAAGGATAAAAAATTATTATGGGAGGCGTTGTTGGATGATCGAATCGATGTGGTGGCCACGGACCATGCACCGCATACCTTGGAAGAAAAAGACAACCCGTATACAAAATGTCCTTCGGGTGGTCCTTTAGTTCAGCATGCTTTATTGGCAATGTTGGAGAAAGAAAGAGAAGGAAGGATAAGTAAGCCCAAAATAGTGGAAAAAATGTGCCATAATCCTTCAAAACTTTTCGATTTGGATAGAAGGGGTTATATCCGGGAAGGATACTACGCTGATTTGGTTCAGGTTCAAGAAGGGGTTTCGCAAACGGTGGATAAATCCAATATTCTATATAAATGTGGGTGGTCTCCATTTGAAGGTACCACATTCAACTCCAAAGTGGTCCGTACCTTTGTCAACGGACACTTGGCCTACAACAATGGGATTTTCTCAAGCAAACGAAATGCAAAAAGATTGACTTTTAATCGGGAGTAATGAAAAAAGCACTTATACTTTTTTTGGGATGTTTGATTGTGGGGTGTGCACAAAAAGTTATCGAACCCCCGGAGAATTTGATTCCAGAATCAAAAATGGTCGATATTCTGCATGATTTAGCGATACTAACCGCTGCGAAAAAGTCTTTTGCCTATGTTTTGGACAACAACAACGTAGAGGCTATGGATTTTATATTTCAAAAGTACCAGATTGACAGCACCCAGTTTGCCCAGAGTGATAAGTACTATGCCTCCATCCCGCTACAATACCAAATGATTTATGAAAAAGTTGAGGTGAGATTGGAAAAGAAAAGAAAAGCTTTGGAGGAAGAAAACACAAAAAGAAACGATAGTACTAGGGCTGCCCAGCAAAAGAGGTCAGACTCTCTGAGAAATCTAAGAAAAGATACTATTCCTTCATCTTAGCTTTCAATTTTTCGCAACAAAATGAGATAACTTCTTCTAAGGACTCATAGGAGAATCCAGGAATAGTCTTGGATTTTGAGTTTTCATAAATGTCCTGGTGATAGAGGCCCTTTACAATATTCTTTGACAGTTTTCTGCGTTTTCCGAAGAGTCTGTTCCGTAAGCAATCAACACGCCATAGAATTTCCAAAACCCAAAGAGAAATTTTTTGGGATGGTGGTTCAACACCAAGTGCATTGGCCATGGAATCAAATACTTTATGATAGGTCAAATTTTGATTTACCAAAATATATCGTTCTTTCTCAATATCTGATTGCATCAATAATACCATGGAATTAACCACATCATTTACAGAAACAAAACCGCTACCTCCGGGAAAAGAATAGCGTTTTCCTTTTGAAGCTCTTTTGAACAAAGCACCACTGCCTGAGCGCCAATACCCGGGGCCCAACACAATACCGGGATTAACAACAACGACGGAAAGACCTTCCTGGGAACCCCGCCACACTTCGAGCTCAGACTCAAACTTTGAAATACCGTACACAGAAACATTTTGATCGTTCCATTCGGTATCCTCATTGAGCGACTGTCCTTTTTTTCCTGAACCAAGAGCAGCAATGGAACTCACATGACAGAACTTGTTCACCTTATACTTCACACTTAGATTTACCATATTTGCGGTACCGCTCACATTGATTCGTAGTAACTCATTGAGCTGTTTGGGGTCGAATGATATAAGTGCCGCGCAGTGGTAAACATGTTCTACATTCTGAAAATGCGGTTCCAATGAACCGAGGTCCGTTACATCAGCTTGAACCCACGTAATGGTGTCGAAAAGTTTTTGGGCTTCGTTGGAATAAAAACCAAAAACTTCCAACACCTTCGATTTTTTTTTGGCGTCACGATAGATGGCTTTTACCTTGCCACCCTGCTTGGTAAGTTGGTAAAGCAGGTGGGAACCCAATAGACCAGTTCCTCCGGTTACTAGAATCATAGGACTAAAGTAATTGTTTGCGCCGTAATTCGGTAGTGATCTAAGAACTTCATTTTATATTTGCACCGATTTAAACTACTAGGGATGAAAAGAAATTTTGTTCAAGAGTTGCAATGGCGGGGAATGATACACGATGTTATGCCAGGAACGGAAGAACACCTCCTGGAAAAGATGCAGGCAGCCTATGTGGGAATAGACCCTACAGCAGACTCCTTGCACATCGGACATTTAGTAGGGGTAATGATGTTAAAGCACTTTCAGTTAGCGGGACATAAGCCCATTGCCCTGGTAGGAGGTGCAACAGGAATGATTGGGGACCCCTCAGGGAAATCGGCAGAACGCAATCTTTTGGATGAAACTACCCTACGCAGAAATCAGGAGGCATTAAAAGCCCAGCTTTCCCGTTTTTTAGATTTTGATGGAGATGAACCCAATGCTGCCACGCTGGTCAATAACTATGATTGGATGAAAGACTTTTCTTTTTTGGATTTCATTCGGGATGTGGGGAAGCACATAACCGTGAATTATATGATGGCCAAGGATTCGGTAAAAAAGAGATTGTCTTCTGATGCTAAAGAGGGAATGTCTTTCACCGAATTCACCTATCAGTTGGTTCAAGGGTATGATTTTTTATATCTCTACGAGAATTACAATTGCACCCTTCAGATGGGAGGAAGTGACCAATGGGGTAACATAACTTCTGGGACGGAACTTATTCGAAGAATTGGTGGTGGAAAGGGATTTGCGCTTACATGTCCCTTGATTACCAAGGCTGATGGGACCAAATTCGGAAAAACAGAAGGAGGTAACATTTGGTTGGATGCCCATCGCACTTCTCCCTATCGTTTTTACCAATATTGGTTGAATACCTCGGATGCAGATGCGGAAAAGTATATTAAGATTTTCACATTTTTGAATCGGGAAACCATCGAAAAATTAATTGAAGAACATTTGGAAGCACCGCACATGCGATTGCTCCAGAAAAGGCTTGCTGAAGAAGTTACCAAAATGGTGCATTCAGAGGCTGATTTGAATCGTGCCATGCAAGCAAGTAATATTCTTTTTGGAAAATCTACCTCAGAAGACCTAAAACAATTGGATGAGCAAACCTTTCTGGATGTTTTCGAAGGAGTACCTCAAGCCCAATTGCCAAAATCAGAATTGGAAAATGGCTTGGATATGATTGGTGCTTTGGCGGCCAAGACCGGGTTTTTAGGATCTAATGGAGAGGCACGAAGGGAACTGAAGCAGAATTCCATATCAGTAAATAAGGAAAAAGTAAAAGAGGACCGCTTGATTACCACTGCCGACCTAATCAACGATAAATTCGTATTGCTTCAAAGAGGGAAGAAGAATTATTTTGTCCTGACTTTTGGTTAAAAGCAACGTTTGGTGATTTCTTTTATCTTATTTATATAAGATTTAAAAATGAAAAGGGCGCTTGTTTTATTTTTGACAATTTGTATTACGGCCTGCTCCAATGAGGTTTCCGTAGAACGTGAGAATAACCCATTAAACGGGGAATGGGTTTTGACCAATGTAAGTTGTTTTTGTTTTTTTCCTAATCCTCCGGATTTTAATCTTACTTTTTTCAATTTTAATACCCGAGACAATACGTTAACCGTAACCCATTTTGGGGACTCTAATTATTTTCGGGAGGAAGGCACCTATTCTTACACCATATCAGGTAACCGTATTACCCTAACTGATGGAAGGTCGTATGACTACACTATTCAAGGCAATACACTATCACTGGTATTTGTTGATGAACCGAACATTGCCGATGATGAAATTTTGTACTCGATGGTTAGAAGCTAATTACTGCTAGGAGTCCCCAAAACGCATAATGGCTGAATGGCTAAAATGAAGCAAAACTTGGCATGATGGCAGTATGTATCATTCCCGGTTACCTTTGATTTATTCGTATGACTTCAATGGGGAAGGAAAAACTAATTTAGGAATTTGGTTGACTAGGGCTCAGTTTAGGACTTGGTTTATCCGGCTGATATAAATTCACAAAAGTATTCTTAACACGCTCCGAGATTAAGAAATAGGGTATCCATATGGCCGCGGAAACAAGACCTCTAGCTATTTCTTTGTATGTCTCCATATTGGAATCTTGCAGTTCTTCTGGAAAAATAAAACTATAACCAACCAAATCGAGTATTGGAAAAAGAAAGTTCAGGGCATAAAATCCGATTACCAGATTGGGGAAACTGCTTCTTTTTTTAAAGAATAGAATAAGAAGGAGTATCACGTACATAAAGAAACAAAGGTTAAAGACGAACTCCATAAACAAGAATACAGTCATAAGGGTGGAGCCTTCGTATCCAGAGCTTTCAAAAACCGACCAAACCCCAGCATCAAAATAGCCTAGGTTGACTAATTGAAAAAGCATGATGAATGGGCTTAAAACGAGCCCGATAGCTGGTAAAATCAACCAACCCCCTATACTTAAACCTTCATGCTCTGACTTGGGTTGGGGATTGTATTTTTCATAAATCAGTTTTATTATGAAAACCGAAAAAATTACGATTAAAAAGGATACCACATACGAGAACCAATTTGTGTCAGAACTATCGCTTGAAGTTCCTGGATGACTTAATTGATACGCTATTTGATTGTTTATTTTATCGTGTTTCTCTAAAAATAGGGTTACATCATCCGCGTCAAGAATATTTTTTTTAAGCGAGTAATTATGCTTGACCTTGATGGTTTTACCTACGGTTCGTATTTCGTTATGGTAACTAAAACTTTCTTCGTCAATTTCAAATTTATGGTCCGAAGTATCCCAGTATTCGGGAAGCCTTAGCGTAGTTTCTTGTTCAAAGTCGTAAGGTTCTCCCAGATAATAGGGCATTTCTCGACTAGGGGATTGCGTATACTCAATCATGCTTTCCAAAACCATGGGTTGCGTCTCGCAAGTGAATTGCCCAGTCTCATCTTTCACCCAAAAAGAGGGAATTTCATAATATTCCTCAACAATAACCTCGTTCTTGCCTTCCCTGGAATCATCTGTAAATCGTACAGGCTGCGTAGATTGTATTGAGGGATAAATGCTGCTGTAAAAGTTGATGAATTCCTTGTTTATGTTTTCTTCTGTATTGGAATTAAAGTAATCCCTTATAGAATTCGCCCTACTTCCGGCATAGGTAGACTCAATAAGAAAAATGGCTCCGCCTCCGATGGAATCGGTAATGATGGTTTCGCTAATTTTTAGGCTGGGCCGTGTGCTGTTTTTTACGATAGAAGAGAGGGAATCGGTATTCTTTTTGAGTAGAAGGCCTTTTCCATATTTTGGGAATGAAAGATTCTCAAGGTTACCTCCCTGATTGGTTATCGTTGGGTCCACATAGAATGTTTTACCCAAATATTCGAAGTAAACAATGCAATGATTAAAGAGGTTTAGACCAGGTAAAAGCTCATTTGAGTCGTTTTTTGAATCTGTGCTTACCAAATAGGGGTAAGAGGTCAAACCTTCGTTTCGTAGCAGATTCACCAGTAAGAGCGATTTGTCCTTACAATCTCCATAACGCTGTTCCAGCACTTTTCTCGGATTATTTGGCTTGTAGGCCCCAATTCCAGATTCAAATCCTAGATATCTAACCTCGTCCTGTACGAATCGGATTAGCTTCAGAATTTTATTTTCTTTTTCCAGGGTTTTATCCATGGAAAAATTAAGGGTACTATTGCTGTTCTGGTACAATGGATTAATTAAATCCACTACAGACTCCCAATCTTTGAACGTGGTAATGGATATTCTTTTTTGCAAGTTGAGCCAATAGGGAACATTGATGTCATACTGAAAATAATCCATGCCTACAGATTCCCACACGTATTCTGTGCCATTTGATGTTTTATCAATTTTGGGTTCTGCAGCCCCATTCAATAATTTGTAAAATACCGGGCGATTATTGTTTGTGATTACCCGATTGAATATTTTATTGACGGGGAGGGTATATTGTTGATAGAGAACGGATGAGTAATGGCCTTTGTTTATGGGATTGAAGCCTTTGATGGTATAGGAATATTCAATGATATCCCCTTTGCGGATATCGGTAAGATTTACAACCCCTGTCAATGAACCATCATATAACGACCTTTCCAAGTTGGTTTCCCGTTGAATTGACATTATTCGCGAATTGGCCAGCTTGTCTATTTTTTTGCCGTCCCGATGCACATAAATTGTATTGAATTCCAGTTTCTGAAATGAAGGGTCAAAGCTTACACTAATGTCGGAAAATTGCTGAATGCCCTCGCTGTTCAAAACCTTAATGGCATAATGGGCATGTAGTTCCTTTAAAGCAATATTATCTTGAAAATCTAAAAGGATGTATTGAAAAGCTCCGCTGTTGTCTGTGGAAGTATCCGTAACATCAACGGAAACAACCCAATCTGGTGCTTGTTTTTTTGGAATGGATTGGGAAAAAGTATTGGTTACAAAAAAAAGAAGCAACAGGGGGAACAAAAAATAAGGTTGGCGCATAGGCTTTGGTTGGTCGGTTTTGGTTTCGACTAGATATACTCTAAAATAAGTATTTTCTTTAAAGAACCATCAAATTACAGCCTCTAACATCGGAATGGTCAAAACGACCTAAAATTTCAAAAGTGCCATCGGCATAAGTTTTTCCCAAATCTTGGGTGGCAATGAATGAACAGGAATACAGATTGGCCAAATCGATAACATTTATACCTCCTGTTTTACCATGATTTTGCAGTGTAAGGGGGTCTTCGGTGTCTCTGGTTATAATCTTCATCCAAGGAGGGCAGTTGAAAAGGCCATCACCCAGGGAATACCCTTGCGACAACAATTCGGTCATACCATATTCCGAGTATATTTTATCTATTCCAAATGCATCTTTTAATTGTTGATGTAATTCTTCCCGAATCAATTCCCTTCTTCTTCCCTTCATACCTCCAGTTTCCATGATTTTTGCATGTCTGAGTTTCAATGGAAACTGCTCCGCTAGGTCCAAAAGGGCAAAGGAAACCCCAATCAACAAGGTTTGGGTGCCTTGCTCTTCCAGCTCAATCAGTTTTGAATGAAGCTCTTGCAAATTGTACAGATAGAAACCACTATCTGGATGTGTGGATTGAGATACTAAATCGTCTACCATAAAAATCAAGGAAGAGCCTTTTCTTTCCAGATAAGCGGGCAACAGTGCAAGAATACAATAGGCTTCAGCAGGCCCGAAAAAGTGGGAGAAAGTTCTAGTATAGCTCTGTTTATAGATATCAATGTTCGAGATATAGTGCTTGCTGGTTATACTTCCTGTGGTTCCACTGCTTTCGAATAGGGCTTCTGGTTTTTTTGATGAACTTAATATTTTTTTTGATTTAAAGAATTCAATGGGAAGAAAGGGGATTTCTGAACTATGTGAAATGTTTTTGGGGGACTTGTTCAGAAGTTCGCAATAGGATTTATATACCGTGTTGTGGGCAAACTGAAAAGCGAAGACCTCCAAACAAAGCGTTTCAAATTCAGTAGGATTTGATATGGAAAAAATCTGTGGGATACGTTGTAGATCCATGGTCTACAAAAGTACTTTAAAAAAGAAAAAAGCCCTTTAAAGGGCTTATCATTTGGGGGTTATTTGATGACCAGTTTCCGGGTCATGGTTTTTTCTTCCTCTGTAACTTGGAGGACATATACTCCAGGCATCAGGCGTGATATATTTAAGGTATTGGTTGAAATCCGGTCGGTCAAAACAACCTCACCAAACACATCAAAGATTTTAATATTTTTTGTTCCATTGGAAGAAGTGGTTATATAAACCTCATCTCCATAGGCAGGATTCGGGTACATTTTAAACCCCTGCAGTTCACTAACCTGTTGCGTATTCACTGTGACCAATTCTTGACCGAAACTAAATAGTGGAAGTGCCATAATGATAACTAAGTAGATTTGCTTCATATAAGCGGATTTGGGATAAATGCACTATAAAAGTAGCCAAAGCTCACGGCTAGAACTATAAAATGTTGTGAAACAGGGATTTCTGTTGGTTTATCAAAAAATCAAAAGAAAATGCTAGACGAAGTGTTAGATTAATCCGATGAACTACTTGATTATCAGCTTTCTCGTAGCCACCTTATTATTTTCCAAAATGCGAATAATGTACATTCCTTTGTCCAATCTGGAGAGATTGAGCTCTTTTCCTATAAGTGTAGTCTGAAGTACTTGGGTGCCCAAAACATCGAAAATGGCAATTTTTTTGGGTTGATTGGCGAATGTTTCAATGAAGACCTTACTTTGGGTACAGGGATTGGGGTACATTTTTAAGCCGCTGATATCCTCATTGGATTCAATATTCTGTTGAGAGAATCCAATAGCACAAACAAAAAAGAAAAGTACCGCGTAAAGGTGCTTCATACAAAGTAGGTTACAAAGGCTATGCCACAAATATATAGAATTACATCGCTGAAATTGAGCGTTTTGTCGAAAAAAGGCCCGCTTTTTCGATGAAGTGCATGAAAAAAGCCCCGACATGTCAGGGCTTTGAAATAAAAACTTAGTATTCTTTTTTTTATTAGAACCTCGTGCTATATCCTATTGAAAAGGAAGTTCCTGGCTCCCTAAGCGAGAAAATTTGATTGGAAGACCCGAAGGATTCAAATTCGCTAAGACGCTCATCATCCAATATATTGGTCGCCCTAAGCGTAATCTTGTTCTGCTTGTTCTTCCCGAAAGATTTGCTGAGGTTCAAACGCAAATCGTTAAATGGTCTGGTAAATACATCCCCAACATTACCATCACTTACAATTTCTAAAGTTGGTCCCTGTACATTATACAAAACGGTACCTTCCCATCCACTTTCCTGATTATTATAACCAAAACCTAGGTTAAGAATCCATGGAGATTGTCCTTGTAGTTGTCTTTCGGTAATTGGAGTTTCACCATCCCTTAAGTTTTGTGGGTCAGACCGTCGGGCTTGTTCAAAAATTCCTAAATCCTGCTGAGATTCAATTAATGAGTAATTACCATTAAAGAAGAAATCGTTCAAGCCTACAAAATCCAAACTTCTTCTTACTTCAATCTCCGCCCCATAAACGGTAGCTTCACCCAAATTCAATGGAATAAATTGGTTGGGCGCTCCTTCGATAAAGCTTATCTCAATCGGATCTTCAAACGTCTTATAGAATCCACTTAGTGCAATGAAATTTGTTCCTTCGCCATAGGTTTCAAAACGTAAATCGTAGTTGTTGATATAGGTAGGTCGAATATCAGGATTACCATTAAAGATGGAGTTGGCTACTGGATCGATAATCGCCGCGGTTGATGCCTCCTTAAATGACGGTCTTGCGGTAGTCCTACCATAGGACGCTCTTATCTTTTTATTACCATCTTCGTCCAATTCAAAAATCAAATTAGCAGTTGGGAAAATGTCAGTCTCATCAATAAAAGTCTCATTATCGAATATGGTACCATTTACATCAACACCGGTGTATTGCAATTCAAATTGCTCTACTCTAACTCCTACAATAGCATTGAACCATTTGGCGACCTTAAATTCTTCAGAAATGTAGGCACCTATAATGGATATATCCGAGTCAAAGGAATCGGAAGGATTGGAATCCTGTCTTATAAAAGTACCTTGTAGTGGTGAACCCCTTAGAATATTGTCTGGGGCTACTACTTGATTGGGGTCTCCTTCAAAACGCAAACTAAACTCACCACCGCTGTCTATGTTCGGCAATGCAAACTGATCTACCCCAAACTCCCTGTTCTTGAAGACATATGAGCCACCTACTTTTACTTTGGCATCGTATCCAAATAGCTTGTGTTTTTTAGAAACATCAACTTTTCCAACATAGTTTATTTCTTCCAGATCCCTCCAGATACGCAAAGGATCTCCAGACTCACTGGGTGAAATAGACCTAAGCCCATTATCTTCATTTATTAAAAAGGGAGTTAGTCTAAAATCTTGATCGTAAACCCTTGCGAAGGTTACCGCTCCCTTCCAATCCACGTTCCAAGCACCTTCTTTCCCAAAGGAATGAACTCCATTCAAGATCCCATTGGTAATGGAGCGCTCCGTAAATAGTAGGGCAGTCCTCTCACTAAGATTGGAATTGAGGATGATGTTTCTTTGAGTTACAAAAGATGATTGGGTTTCACCATTTTGAATGTGTAATACGTTTACTTTGAACTTGTTCTTTTCTCCTTTAACGGTAATTCCTCCCAATCCAGTTAGTAAGGTATTATTGGTGGAAAGATTACCAATATTGGTTCGGTCTTCTTCCAGTTCTAAAATGGAGGTATCCTGACTCCTTCTATATACCTGTCCATCAATAAAGTTCTCGAAGAATTCCGATTCATTTCGGTACGAAACAGCAGCTTGATATCCAATTCTCCAAGTACCATCTTCGTTTAAGTTATATTGATTTCCTAAGTTGAAACCGAAATTGAAATTGAGAAAACTAGTATCGTCTTCCAACCCCATTTGTGGTTGTAATGTTTGTGTTACCCTTCTCAGTAATGGTCCGTCTGAAACTGGGTTTAGATTTGAGATGTCTCCGTTAAAAGGAATGTCATATGCTCCATCGGCTACACCAAAAGGACGTCCTCCGCTCTCAAAAGTCTGAAATTGATCGTTAAAATGGAAATTGCTATTGTATGATGCCCCAACAGACAAGTTAAATTCCTGTTTTGTAGGGAAGTCCTTAGTAACAATATTTACAATACCTCCAGTAAAGTCTGCAGATTGGTCTGCGGTAAAGGACTTTACAACAATAAGGTTATCCAATAAGTTTGTTGGAAATATGTCTAGTTGAAGTGTGTTTCGGTCGGGATCAAGACCAGGAACTTCCAAACCATTGAGAATGGTTTTGGTATAACGGTCACCTAGACCACGAACAAAAACAAATTTACCACTTTGAACGGATACCCCGGGTACGCTTCGCACTGCGGTTGCAATGTTGTTAGCACCTGAGCGCTTTATACTCTGCAGGGAAAGACCATCAACCAAGGCAACGGAGCGTTTTTGAAGGTTGAGTACAGAGGCTTCCGTATTTTTAGCTACCGTCGTTGTGACTACAACTTCATCAAGCTGATTTGATGCTGGATTAAGGGTAACATCCAATATAAATTCTGTTCCAGCGGTAATCTTAACTTCCGTAATTTCTACAGTTTGATATCCTAGATAGGAAAAGGATATGGTGTATATCCCTTCTTCGAGATCTAAGGAATACTTTCCATCAAAATCTGAAGTAGTTCCAACGGAGGTTCCTTTAGCCAAGATATTGGCAAATGGTAGAACATCATTGAATTCCCCATCATTTACGGTACCCACCAAGGTTCCTCTTTGTGCGGACATAAAGGAGGACACCAAAAAAGTAAGTAGTAGAATAGGGATTAGCTTGGTTTTAATCATCATTTCCCGTTAAAATTTAAAGCTTGCAAAGAAAACAGATTGCCCGCTAGATAGCGAGCAATCCATTTAATCTTTACGTTAAGAAAGTGTTGCTTGAACAACAATTAATTATTGAAAAGGAGTGCTTTCTGCAGCGGTAACGGTCCATCCGAATACAGTTGTATCAGCACCAACAGTTTCCATACCTGCAGTAACAGCAGAAGCGAAAGCAGCTGCTCCAAAAGTAGTGATGTTAGGATCTAGTCTTTCGGAGAATATATCTGCAACATCAGCAACACCTGTTGGTAAAACCACCTCCCAAGAATCAAAAGAAAGGGTTCCGGCTACAAAGTTATCGGATACAAAGGTTACGTCATCGTCGTCACCTGCGTCCAATTCAACATCAGAAAGTTGAAGATCAGCTCCTACTCCAGTAAATCCAGTTACAAATACATTGTTGTTGGCACCAGAGGCTCTAGAACGGTAATCAGCGATTTCCCCATCTTCTGCACTATCGTCTAATCCAAACAAAGTAGCATTGGTAATGGTATACTCTCCGGTTGCGTTTCCTTCAGGACCATCAATTTCAAAAGCGTGATCGGAAACACTACCCTGAACGACTACCACATTAGTGATTGTTCCACTATACGCTTGGTCAATATCAATAGCATCATCTCCCTGTGCCCAAACAATTAAGTTAGAAGCGTTACAAGTTCCTCCGAAGAACTCAATGCCATCATCCACATTGGCGAATACTTCAAGGTGGTTAAGCGTTGTTCCTGAACCTACACCTCCTAAGGTGATACCATTGATTTCGTTACCATCTCCAATGTTGGTTCCTCCATGACGTACTGAAACATAAGTAATAGACCCAGAACTGTCGTCAGGCGTAGTACCACCGTAGTTTCCATTAGGGTCACTTGCAGGAATACCTTCAATTTGAGCCACACCTGAGTTGTCAGCTACAGAAATAGGAGCAGCACCCAAGATGATTAAACCTCCCCATAAACCACTAAGATTTTGATTTAAGTTAGGGCTTACAATCTGTCCTCTGTCTATATTATCTGCTGTAGATGTCATGATGATAGGGTCGGCAGCAGTTCCGTTCGCATTTAGGGTAGCCCCTCTTGCCACCAACAAGGCAGAAGCGTTTACCCCTTGCCCTGCAGAACCTTTGATTAAAGTACCAGCTTCGATGGTCAACGTTACACCACTTTCAACGGCTATTCGTCCATTTAATTGATAGATAAAATCTGAGTCCCATGTAGTGTCCGTAGTAATGTTATTGGCTACTTGGATAATATCACCTACCTGAGGGCCTCCGCCATTTGGAGTTGGGTCACAGGCATCACCTATACCATCTCCATCTGCGTCTTCCTGGTTAGGGTTTGCGTTGGAATCACAGTTATCCTGATCGTCAGGGATACCATCTCCGTCAAAGTCAGCAACCATAGGGATTTCTAGTCCACCCTCATCATCATCACTACAGGCGACAAAGGTTAAAGTAGCGGCAGCTACCATAAATAGGAACAATTTTTTCATAATACTAAGTTTTTTTGTTTTCATAGTTAAGGGGAGGTATAAAAACCCCCGGATAAATTTCTCTGCAAATAAAGCGGGGGGAAGTAAATGCTATGTTAGCACCTTGTTAAGTGTTTATTTGAAAAGCGTTACAATAATGTTAGGAGATTAAATGAATGTTAAGCATTTATGGAGTAATCGTATTATATTTACATTTGGGCGACAAAATCTAATTCTACCATCCCATGAAAACAAAGGATATCAAAATACTATTGGTTGACGATGAGCCAGATATCTTGGAAATTGTGAGCTATAATCTCTCTGCAGAAGGGTACGAGGTATTTACCGCCAAGAATGGTGCTGAAGGTGTTGCAAAAGCAAAAAAGAAGAATCCTCACCTTATCATTTTGGATGTAATGATGCCCGAGATGGATGGAATCGAAGCCTGTGAAATATTGAGAAGTACTCCTGGATTAGAAAATACCATCATTACCTTTTTAACCGCGCGTGGAGAAGATTATTCCCAAGTAGCTGGATTCGATGCAGGAGCGGATGATTATATCACTAAGCCTATTAAACCTAAAGTTTTAGTCAGTAAAGTGAAAGCTCTATTGCGTAGACTAAAGGATGAAAAAACCGAGGTTGAAGATATTGTTAAAGTGGGTAACATCGTGATTAATCGCGAAGAGTACAAAATTGTGAATGATGGGAAGGAAATCGTGTTGCCGCGAAAGGAATTTGAATTGTTATCCCTATTGACATCCAAACCAAGTAAGGTTTTTAAGCGAGAGGTTATCCTTGATAAAGTGTGGGGCAATGAAGTGGTTGTGGGGGGAAGAACCATAGATGTGCACATTAGAAAATTACGCGAAAAAATAGGTGATCACCATTTTAAAACCGTAAAGGGCGTAGGCTATAAGTTTGTCTTGTAATGGCCGTTCAGACCAGGAAATCCTATAAGTTTTCACTTCGTTCCTCCTTTTTAATTACACTTACCACTACCCTTTTTTTTGCCGTATACATGGCAATCACGGATAAATGGGACCTATTGCTTCTTTGCTTACTTCTAGTAGGCTCTTTCGTTATTTCTTTTATCGTTTTGCAGGTGAGGGTGGAACGCTTCATCTACAGAAGAATTAAAAAAATCTACGATGATGTGTCTTTGTTGGAATCCACTACCTTTTCATCCAAGCCCGTGACCACAGATATGAAAACGCTCACACAGGAAATCGAAAAGTTTGCGGAAGACAAGAAAATCGAAATCGATACCCTAAAAATTCAAGAAGAGTACCGCAAGGATTTTTTGGGGAATGTTTCCCACGAACTCAAAACCCCACTTTTTACTGTACAAGGGTACATCTTAACCTTGCTGGATGGGGCCATGAATGATAAAAAAGTTAGGGAAAAGTACTTGGCCAGAGCCAACAAGGGAGTAGAGCGCTTAATCTATATTGTGCGTGACCTCGACTTAATTACCAAACTTGAAGTTGGTGGACTAAAGCTCGAGAAGGAAGAGTTTGATATCATCGAATTGATTCAAAATGTATTTGACTTGTTGGAGATGAAGGCCACAGACAAAGAAATTACCTTGACTTTTGACATGGAATATCCCGAACCCATTTTTGTAAAGGCAGATAGGGAAAAAATACAACAGGTAATAAGTAATCTGTTGGTCAACTCCATTAAATACGGGTATCCCAAGGGAACTACCGAAGTTAGTGTTGAAAATCTAATAAAAAACAAGGTCATTATACGAGTGACTGACAACGGGGAAGGGATTCCCAAAAAACACATTCCCCGTCTTTTTGAACGTTTTTACCGTGTAGATCAGAGTGGAAGCCGCAAAGAAGGAGGTTCCGGATTAGGACTTTCCATTGTAAAACACATTATTGAGGCTCACGATGAAAAAATTTATGTGGAGAGCGAGGAAGATGTGGGCTCGGAATTCTCTTTCACCTTAGAAAAGACCTCGAACAATTCTGTATAGTCGGTATTGGTTTCAAATTGGGTTAGTCCCTTAAAAGAATCCATTCTTCCCAACTGTTCCATAGTAAAATCATCCTGCTCACAAAAGGGTGCCAATCCCTGTTTTTGCATACGTTTTGCCAAGTATTCCTGTTCATATTGACCAGGTGTAGGAATAAAGAACGCTTTCTTTTCTAATTTGGCAAGGTCCATAACGGTAGTATATCCAGAGCGACAAAGAATCAGTTTGCTTTGGTTGATGGCATTTTCCAGTTCCTTCGACTGCATAAAGTTGTATAGATCTAGTCGATATTTGCTATGGTCCAGGGTTTCATGGGTTTGCTTTTCTTCTATTTTACCTTTCACAAACAGAACATCACCCCTATAATTTTTTAATTCCTCTAAAAGTTTTTCCTCCAGGAAGCTGCGTTGGGGTTCCGGGCCCGATAACAAGACCATCAAATCGTAGACGGTTTTCTTTTTTTTCTTTTCAAATCTGCTCAGGGGACCCAAATACCTGAGATTCTTTTTTTTCTTTTTTAAATGTCCTAGTTTCCCGGTCAAGTTGGGTTTACCCTCTACATCGGGAACCCAACAGGCATCAAATTTTTTGATGATATTCTGATGCGCCTTGGAACTCATCCAGGTGGTATTTCCAGAGAGCACATTCAATTGATGTGTGATGAAAACACAGGGTACTTTTTTGTAATACCCACCCAAACGATTATCAGAAATGACCCCATCCAACTGGTGCTGTTTCACCAATTTCTTTATAGCTTTTTTTTCCTTGGTCATGGCCTTGATGACCTTAGGAGAATCCCAAATCATTTTAACCTTAAAATTCCGTCCCTTTTCCGCATATGTGATTTTATAGGAAGGTAGTTCGAATGCGGGTAGTGCAGGAAATTCTTTTTGTAACAAAGACAGGGCTACGCCGTCTGAAGCAATATAGGGCTGATGTCCATGGACCAACAGGGCATTTATAATGGGAATACAACGTGTGGAATGTCCAAGTCCCCAGTTGAGGGGTGCCACCAGGATACGTTTGGATTCTTGCATGAACAAAGAAACAAAAACATCAAATCAATGTTGAATTCCGTAGTTTTACAAATTGTTAAATCATTGTCTTGGGGAGTAAGAATAAATTAAAACGATTTCGAGAAAATGAGTCCTTTCCCAATGTGATTCAGCCCACCCGGGATGAAGCTTTAAACGAATTTGAATGGAAGGGAAAATGGGGGGGGTATTTCAAAAATGCGAATCCTATAGTTTTGGAATTGGGCTGCGGTAAAGGCGAGTATTCGGTTGGATTAGCAAAGAGAAATCCCAACAAAAATTACATAGGAATTGATATAAAAGGGGCAAGGTTTTGGCGAGGAGCGAAATCAGCTTTGGAAACCAATTTACCCAATGTCGCCTTTCTGCGTACCCAGATTGAGCTGGTTGATTTGCTTTTTGCAGAAGATGAAGTGGATGAAATTTGGATTACCTTTCCAGACCCTCAAATCAAGTACAAAAGGACCAAACACAGGTTGACCAACCCGGTGTTTTTAGAAAAGTATAAACAGATTCTGAAATCGGGTGGACTTATTCATCTAAAGACCGATAGTGAATTTTTACATGGATACACTCTAGGACTTTTGCAGGGTCTGGGCCATGAAATCTGCTACTCGAACCACGATGTCTACACGAATGAAGGTAGCCCCAATGAAGTCATGGAAATACAGACCTTTTATGAAAATCAGTATCTTGAAAAAGGAAAACCCATAACCTATCTCCAGTTTAGGTTTGCAGACGTATGACTCACTTGATTATTCTCTTTTTGGTCACCTTTTTAGCAGCTTTTGTGGCGTCGGCCCCACCAGGGCTTTTAAATGTTAATGCCGCGAAAACAAGTGTAGAAAAAGGTCAAGGAAATGGGATTATTTTTGGTTTGGGAGTTGCCATCATGGTTATGCTCCAAACCTATATTTCAGTTCGAATTGCGAAGTACCTCTCTAGAAATCCAGAGGTAATAGGTATGCTTTTGCGAATTGCGGTGATCGTATTTGCGGTTTTGGCCATTTTTTTCTTTTTAAAAGGAAGAAGACAGCAAGAACATTCTAATAAATTGGTGCAGACCAAAAAGCGAAATAGCTTTAGCAAAGGACTTTTTTTAGCAGCAATCAATTTGTTGACCATTCCCTATTATAGTGGTTTGAATACCCTTTTCCATGCACAAGGCTTTATGAATTACACTGTGATGGATGAAGTTATTTTCATTTTAGCTGCGGGCCTTGGGACTTTTTTAGTAATGTATCTCTACGCCATTTATTTTAATAAAATGGAACAAAAAACCAATCGCTTTTCAAGGAATTCCAACTACATTCTAAGTGGTCTAATGGTTATCCTATTAATGATTACTTTGGCAAAAATGTACCATTGAAAGTGGAAGAACAGAATTTTTTTGATAAGGTCTATGAAGTAGCAAAGCTTATTCCCTATGGAAGGGTCACTTCCTATGGGGCTATTGCCAAATATCTTGGTGCAGCGCGTAGCGCCCGTATGGTTGGTTGGGCCATGAACAATTCGTTGGCCAAGGATGTCCCAGCACACCGCGTAGTTAATCGGGTAGGAGTGTTGACAGGGAAACACCATTTTGATGGCACAAATTTGATGCAACAATTACTGGAGAATGAAGGTATTGAAGTCGTGGATAATCAAATCGTGGATTTTCAAAAACACTTCTGGGACCCTATGAAAGAGCTTCCATAACTTCACCTTATTTCATCATCCTCATTTTCAATATACTTGCTTCATAATCTAAGCCGCAAGCTGTATCTTTGTAATTTAGAATCAGTTTAAACGACTGCAAACAAAAATGATTGATGAAGCTGAATAAAGCAGACATTCTTAAAGCCTTGGAAAAAATCTCTGCCCCCGGGGAAGGACAGAATTTGGTGGAGAGCGGAGCGGTAACTAATGTGCAGGTTTTTGGCGATGAGGTTGAGGTGGATGTTACCATTAAAAACCCCAGTCTTCAAGCTAAAAAGAAGACCGAAGTCGAGATTTTGAAGATTATACATCAAGAAGTTTATCAGAAAGCCAAAATAAAAGTCAACCTGAAGGTAGATGCACCGGCAAAACCTAAGGTCAACCAAATCAAAGGAAAACCCATTCCTGGGATTCAAAACATCATCGCCGTGGCTTCCGGAAAAGGAGGTGTGGGTAAATCTACGGTAACTGCAAATCTAGCAGTCACTTTGGCTAAAATGGGTTTCAAGGTCGGACTGTTGGACACTGATATCTATGGACCATCGATGCCCATTATGTTTGATGTGGCTTTGGAAAAACCGCTTTCAATCAATGTGGATGGCAAAGCGAAGATGAAACCCGTTGAAAATTATGGGGTCAAAATGCTTTCCATTGGCTTTTTTACTCAACCCAACCAAGCAGTGATTTGGAGAGGACCTATGGCATCTAAAGCGTTGAACCAAATGATTTTTGATGCGCACTGGGACGAATTGGACTTTTTGCTTTTGGATTTACCTCCCGGAACTGGGGATATTCATTTGAGCATCATGCAATCTTTGCCAGTAACGGGTGCGGTAGTGGTAAGTACGCCACAGGAAATTGCTTTGGCAGATGCCCGAAAAGGGGTAGCTATGTTCCAGCAAGAAGCCATCAATGTGCCTGTTTTGGGAATTGTGGAGAATATGGCCTATTTCACGCCTGATGAACTTCCTGAAAACAAATATCATATCTTTGGGAAAGATGGGGCCAAAAACCTTGCGGAAGATTTAGGAGTGCCTTTTTTGGGAGAAATACCTTTGGTACAAAGCATACGGGAGGCTGGAGATGTAGGGAGACCCGCAGCGCTTCAAACCGCTACTCCAACAGAGGAGGCCTTTGAGGATTTAACGAAGAATGTAGTTAGTGAGTTGGTAAAGCGAAACACCGATTTACCACCCACTGAGGCAATAAAAATTACAACTATGGCCGGTTGTGCCGCAGTTAAAAAGAAATGAGTATGACATCAGAAGAATTGCGTAGCAACGTGGAAAAAGCTTTGGATGAGATAAGACCCTTTCTTCAAAGCGATGGAGGTGATATTTCGTTGATTTCCATAGATAATGATAGTTCAGTAAAGGTTAAGTTGGAAGGGAATTGCATTGGATGCAGCGTTAACCAAATGACCCTAAAAAGTGGTGTGGAAATGACCATTAAGAAGTACGCCCCACAGATTGAGGAAGTGGTCAATCTAAGTTAGTATGACCGATATCATAAGTACTTCATTGGGCAAAACGTAAGTTGCACTTTCCAAAAGACTTTTCATGATTACAACCGATATTTTGATTATTGGAGCAGGACCTACGGGTCTTTTCGCTGTTTTTGAGGCTGGCTTGCTGCAATTGAAGTGCCATATCATTGATGCCCTACCCCAACCTGGCGGACAGTGTTCCGAATTATATCCCAAGAAGCCCATCTATGACATTCCAGGCTTTCCTGAAGTATTGGCAGGGGACTTAGTGGATAACCTTTTGGAGCAGATTAAGCCGTTTCAACCGGGATTTACATTAGGAGAACGGGCCGAAACCATTGAAAAACAAGAAGACGGTTCATTTGTGGTTACTACAAACAAGGGCACCCAGCATAAAGCACCCATTGTTGCTATAGCTGGAGGTTTGGGAAGTTTTGAACCAAGAAAACCACAACTGCCCAATCTCTCAGACTTTGAAGACAACGGGATTGTGTACATGATTAAGGAACCCGAGGCTTTCAGGAACAGAAAAGTACTGATTGCTGGAGGTGGGGACTCTGCATTGGACTGGTCGATTTTTCTAGCGGATGTGGCTTCAGAAGTAACCTTAGTACATCGCCGAAACGAGTTCCGGGGCGCTTTGGATTCGGTGGAGAAGGTACAACAACTCAAAAACCAAGGAAAAATAAATCTGATTACCCCTGCTGAGGTTAGAGGATTGGAAGGAAAGGATAAGTTGGAGAAAGTCCGTATTGAAAAAACCGATACGGGAGAAAAAATCGATTTGGTTGTAGACGACTTTATTCCATTGTTTGGTCTTTCTCCAAAATTGGGACCTATAGCCGATTGGGGTCTTGAAATTGAAAAAAATGCCATTAAGGTGGATAACACCTTGGACTACCAAACGAACATTCCTGGAATTTATGCCATAGGTGATGTCAATACCTATCCGGGAAAGCTAAAGCTGATTTTATGTGGTTTTCATGAAGCTACCTTGATGTGTCAAAGTGCATATCAGCGCATATTTCCAGATAAAAAGTATGTTATGAAATATACTACGGTGGGAGGAGTTACAGGATTTGATGGAAGTAAAAAAGAAGCTCCAAAAGCAGTGGTCAAAGCGATTGAATAGTAAGGAATTTTGTTTCTTGAAGACTTTTAAGGCGTCAAAAAAAACCAATGAGTGACATTAAACTTAAAATTACCGATAGAGAAGGTATACTACACGAGGTAGATGCGCCTACGGATATGAACATGAACTTGATGGAAGTGGTTCGTTCCTATGAACTGGCTCCAGAAGGGACCATTGGTATCTGCGGAGGAATGGCCATGTGCGCTTCCTGCCAATGCTATGTGAATTCGGACCACAATTTACCTGAAAAATCAGATGATGAAGAGGCTATGTTGTCCGAAGCTTTTAACGTCGAGGAAAATTCCAGATTGGGCTGTCAAATTCATATTACTCCGGAGTTGGAAGGATTGGAAGTGGAATTGGCCCCTGAAGAACTTTAAATCCTTACCCAGTTCTTCGGTTACTCAATGACCCATGTAATAGCAATATGAAGACCTATTAAAATGTGACCTTCTCTTTAAATGAGGGACCTATTTTTAGTCGTTTTCCCGAATTAAGTACCACATATTCATCCCGTTTTTCTTTTTCCTTGGAAACAATTTGATTTCTGTTTACTAGAAATTTTCTGTGAATTCTAATGAATTCAGGAGATAATTGTTTGGCCATTACACCAAGACGCTCACGTTTCATATAACATTCAGAGTCCGTATAAAAATTGAGATAGTGCCCCTCAGCCTCTATCCAATGTACCAAATCAATGCCAAGGGTCAACTTTTTTCTCCCTTTAAACACCTGTAGTTTTTGTGTATTGTTCGGTCGGTGATAAACATAAAAGGCAGCAGCTACAATTAATATTAAATGGTACAGGGCCTCTCTTCCAAAGTAATATCTGGCAAAGGTAAGATCCCAATAGGCATCAAAAAACCCAAAACTATGTAATACTGCATTGGATACTGCAAAAAACACCCCTAAAGCCAACAGGGCCAATCCTATGCTCAACAACCAATACCATCTAAAATACCTTGCTTTAGCATGCTGAAGTAGCATGACACAGGAAATCAACACTGGAAAAAAAAGAAGTAGGAGTACGGATAGATAGGTAATAGTAGTCCAAATACTATACGTACTATGATGGTTATATCTAATATAATTTTGGATAAGTGATATCAAAAAAAATACCACCAATAATAACATTGAAAAAAAATAAAACCGCCTGTTATTGGAAATTATTGGCATATTATACCAGAATTAATTCAATCTTCAAATATACCAAAAGCCCTTGCGTGTATAGATAGCCCAATAGTTATCCAAATGAATCTTTAAAGAAAGTTTCGTTTAGACCTTGGGCTCTTAGCCAATCTGCCAATGCATTTCTGTTTCCCACTTCGGCATGGTGTAACAAGGTAAAACCATGTGGCCCGGGAGCTTTTAAAAGCTGTGAGTAATCTGAAACCAGTTTTTTGACAAAATCATCATATCCTAAAAAGGCATAGTTAAAAATATCAAGACGGGCTCCCTTGGCTACCAAAAGATCGGCTATATCCCTTCGGCCCATATGTGAAGCACCTCCCACAGCTGTCTCAAAATCACCTTTCTTTCCTTGGTTGGTGCAATTTAAGAGAAGGGGAAATTTTTCAATGATTTTCTTGGTTTCGTCCAAACTCTTATGGGCCGCAAACACGAATTCACGTATCAACTCCGCTTCAAACACCTTTTCTTGATTATCTTTTTGGCCCAGCATTGTTGTAGGTGCCGCCAGGGAAACACCGCCTAAAATGAGGCTTTTTTTAATAAATAATTTTCTGTTCATGATTTCTCTGTGCCTTGGATTACAGCAGAAAAGTTCGTGATTTACAGCATTTATAGTGGTGAAATCCCCTGAATTGTCATAAAGATGTTATCTAGGGGCATGAAAACTACATTTCGAATTTAAATACCTTGATCCTTTGTCTTCGGAATGTATTGTAACCTAATTTGCCTCCTGATGGATTTGGGCTTTTTTGAGTTATATCCTAGCTTGATAGGTAAATAGATTGTAGTACCTCCCCTCTGAGGCAATAAGTTCATCGTGTGTACCCTGTTCTGCAATCTGCCCATTTTCTATCACTAAAATTTGGTCGGCTTTGCGAATGGTACTTAGGCGGTGAGCAATCACAAAAGTGGTCCTACCTTGGGTCAATTCGGCCAAACTTTTTTGAATCAGCGCTTCCGATTCCGTGTCCAAACTGGAGGTAGCCTCATCCAAAATCAAAATTCTAGGGTCTGCCAAAACTGCCCGGGCGATGGCAATACGTTGCCGCTGACCACCAGAAAGTTTTACCCCGCGTTCTCCTATCAAGGTATCCAATCCTTCGTCAAATCGATTGGTAAATTCATCTACGTATGCTGCTTTTACAGCTTGTTGTAGTTGTTCTTCAGAAGCATTGGGTCGGGGAAAGAGAATATTTTCCCGAATCGTACCTTCAAACAAAAAATCATCTTGCAGGACTACACCCAGGTACTGTCGAAAACTGTTTAGGTCTACTTGGGATAAATCTTTGCCGTCAATGGTAATGGTCCCAGAATTTGGTTTCAAAAAACTGGCAGCCAAACCAGCTATTGTCGATTTCCCTGAACCAGAACTACCCACCAAGGCTACAACCTGCCCTGATTTTACCTTAAAACTGATGTTGTGCAACACTTCTTTTTCTTCTTCATAGGAAAAAGAAACGTTGATAAAATTCATGTCACCATAAATGGAATCCAACTGAATGGTGCGCTCACCTTCTTCAGCCTCTTCTGGAGTGTTCATTAATTCCTCTGTTCGGTCCAATCCTGCCAGTGCCTCCGTCATTTGACTTCCTATATTGCTCATTTGAACGATGGGAGCAATCATAAGTCCCAATAAAATGGTAAACTGAACAAATTCCCCAACAGTTAGACTACCTTGAATGATTTGGTATCCCCCAAAACCCATAACACTGGTTGTGGCAACACCCAATAAAAAAGTAGAGGAACTCGACATAAATGCTGTCGTCGTTAGACTTTTTTTGACATTTTGATACAGACGGTCCACCCCGACTTCAAAAACTTCTTCCTCCTGTTTTTCGGCATTAAACCCTTTTATCACGCGTATTCCACCTAAAGTCTCGGTAAGTCTTCCTTTTACTTCGGCATTGATTTTACCTCTGTTCCGAAAAATCGGGCGAATGATTTTGAAAGCCTTAAGGGCAATGACAGAGAATATAATTAACGGAATAAAAGTTATCAATGTCATGGGTACGCTAATATCCAGTAATAAAATCAGGGATACCACGGCTGTTATGGTACCACCTACGAGCTGCACCAATCCAGTTCCAATCAGGTTTCGTACTCCTTCCACATCAGACATAATTCGAGAAACTAATGCACCGGATTTGGTGTTATCAAAAAAACTGATGGGTAACGCCAACACCTTTTTTTGAACCTGTGCCCGCAACTCGGATATTAAATATTGAGCTTGTACACTTACGATTCGGGTGAGTAGAAACGAAGTTATCGCCTGTACCAAAATGGCCAACATTACCCCGGCTACCAGATACTTGAGCATGGTAAAGTCCTTTTTTACAATAACATCATCAATGAGATATTTAGATGCGATTGGCGCAACAAAACTAGCTGCCTTGCTTATTGCAATAAGAAGCAAACCAATGAACACCAAATTCCTTCTAGGCCAGATAATCGTTTTGAAGGCTTTTAGAATGCTAACTTTTTTTTCTGCCATAGGTTTTTGAAAAGAATATGCAAGTTAGCTCAAATTTTAGGCTGGTAAAACCAAAAGGGCACTTCATTAATCGAAATGCTAATCCAGACGTACATATGTTATCTTTGGGAATGTACGGCAGAACCATGGCTAAAAAACTGATATTACTTTTTCATGTTCTCTTTGTGTCCATTGGGTTATCCCAAGAAAACTATCCAAGGCTTACGGAGATAGTCACAGATAGTGCCAATATCCTTACCAATGAGCAATTATTGGCCATGCGAGCAAAGCTCAGTCAGTTTGAATCCCAAACTACAAATCAAGTGGTAGTCCTCACCATTCCGGCACTGGGCGGAGAGACCATTGAACAATATGCCTATGGAACTTTCAATCAAAACCGATTGGGACAAGAAGAGAAAGATAATGGCCTATTAATTCTTTTTGCTAGGGATGACCGGGAGGTTCGAATTGAGGTAGGTTATGGTTTGGAACCTTATATCACTGACGCAGTGGCATCAAGGATTATTCGAAACACTATGATTCCCGAGTTTAAAAACGAAAATTATCATTTGGGGTTGGACTTGGCAACCGACCAGATTATTGAGTTTTTGAGTAATCCAGAAGCTTTGGAGGAATTCAAGAAAGAAATAGACGAAGAATCCGATATGGGTCTGGGCATCAAGATTTTCATGATGTTTTTTCTATCCATTTTTGTCGCGGCAGGAGGTTTTATTTCCTTTAAAACCTATAGCAATATGATTGAGGTGTTCCGAGGTATGTTTATTGGTAAGCTGGGTATTGTGCCGGGTACTTTTATGGCCTTGTTCAGTTTTCTCCCCCTTATGTTCTCTTTGGTTTTTGTGGTAATGCCGCTAGTCTTTGTGGTCCTCATTTGGGAAATTGATATAACGAAATATGAATATCTATTGGATAACCTAAATTGGGTTTTCTATGTTTTAGCCGGGATTTTATTGCTTGCCATGTTTTTGGCGGTGCTTAAAATTCGAATTAAAGGCAAGGAAGATTTTAAACTTTCATTTTTTAAAAGTGATAGTAAATACATGTCCAAGATCTTTTCATCCGGAGGCACACATTCTTTTGGTTCCAGTTCTGGAGGAGGCAGTTCCAGCAGTTTTTCAGGAGGAGGAGGAAGTTCCGGAGGGGGTGGAGCCAGCGGAAGTTGGTAGTCTTTACTATTTTAATTCAGGATTGACATTTGTTTTCTTTTTATCTTCACTGGCAATCCATAAATACATCCAAATGAGAGCTATTGCCTTAATTATTTTATTGATTTTGTCTTCATGTGCACAGAAAGCTGAACCTACCGAGGTCGAAAAATGGGAAGCACAGGCGGAAAATATTACGATAATTAGGGATGACTTTGGCGTACCTCATATTTATGGAAAAACGGATGCTGATGCTGTCTTCGGTTTATTATACGCCCAATGCGAGGATGACTTTAATCGCGTGGAACAAAATTATATTTGGGCCATAGGTCGCTTGGCTGAGGTTGAAGGAGAAGAAGCTATCTATAGCGATTTACGGGCTCGACTTTTTATGACC
Organism: Flagellimonas sp.; assembly: GCF_965601775.1. Classification (GTDB taxonomy): domain Bacteria; phylum Bacteroidota; class Bacteroidia; order Flavobacteriales; family Flavobacteriaceae; genus Flagellimonas. The sequence goes on along the minus strand of NZ_OZ271837.1, from coordinate 3,456,330 downwards.
AAGGAAGAGGCGATGGAGAACTATGAAAAAAGTCCAGATTGGTTAAAGGAGTTATGTGATGCCTTTGCCGATGGAATCAATTATTATCTGCATACCCATCCTGAAGTGCAGCCAAAACTTTTAACTCGCTTTGAACCTTGGATGCCCTTTTATTTCAGCGAAGGAAGTATAGGAGGGGATATTGAGCGAATTTCTACTAGAAAAATTCAAGCGTTCTATGAAAGCGATATGGAAATACCTGAAATGGAAAACTTGATGATGCAAAAGGGAAAAGAAATGGCGGAACCTCAAGGCTCTAATGGGATTGCTATTTCAGGGGATTTGACGCAGTCGGGGAATGCCATGTTGCTGATTAATCCACATACTTCCTTCTTTTTTAGAGGCGAAGTGCATGTGGTCAGTGAAGAAGGTTTGAATGCCTATGGAGCAGTTACTTGGGGACAATTCTTTGTTTACCAAGGATTTAATGAAAAGACGGGTTGGATGCATACTTCTACCTATACGGATGTCATGGATGAATTCAAGGAGAACATTGTAAAACAGGATCGAACATTACTGTATCAGTATGGAGAAGAATTGAGAACGGTGGAGTCCAGTGAGGTCACTCTAAAATATAAAGATGGGGAGGAGCTTAAAGAGAAAACTTTCCCGATGTATCATACCCATCATGGCCCTATTACCCATAAGGTGGATGGCCGATGGACCGCTTCATCCATGATGTGGGAACCTGTTAAGGCTTTGGAACAATCTTACATTCGAACCAAACAAGATGGATACGATGGTTTTCGTAAAATGATGGATATTAGGACCAATTCTTCGAACAATACGGTTTATGCCGATGCTGAAGGTAACATTGCGTACTTCCATGGCAATTTTATTCCCAAAAGAGATACCATCTTTGATTTTATCCAACCCGTAGATGGAAGCAATCCAGCTACCGATTGGAAGGGACTGCATACGGTTGACGAAAACATTTTGGTCTTAAATCCGGATAATGGGTGGATTCAGAATTGTAATTCTACTCCCTATACTTCCGCATTGGACAATAGTCCAAAGCGCGGAGATTACCCAAAATACATGTCGAGAGATCAGGAGAATTATAGGGGAGTTCATGCGATTGAGTTGTTGACGGATAAAAGTGGATATACTTTGGACAGCTTGATTGCTTTAGCGCACGACCCCTACCTACCCGCTTTTCAGGCTTTAATTCCGGGATTGATAAGGGCATATGATGCAAATCCAAATATGGAATTAAAGGGGCCAATAGAGATGTTAAGGAGTTGGGATTTTAATACTTCCGAAGAGTCTATTGCGATGACTCTGGCGCATACCTATGGAACGTTATGCTATCAAATGGCTGAAAGACCCGAAGGACTGTACGCTATGCAGTTGGTGGATTATTGGGGTAGTGATTCACCGGATTCCGAAAAATTGCAATTGTTCACAGCGAGTCTATTAAAATTGAAAGAAGACTTTAGCACTTGGGAAATCCCTTGGGGCGAAGTTAATCGATATCAACGATTGAATGGCGATATCCGTCAAGCTTTTGACGATGCCAAACCCAGTATTCCGATAAGTTTCGCAAGCGGTAGATGGGGCGCATTGGCCGCCTACGGTGCTCGATACGATAACAATACCAAAAGGATATACGGTACGCGGGGCAACAGTTTTGTAGCGGTGGTTGAATTTGGAGATAAAGTCAAGGCAAAAACCATTTTAGCAGGAGGGCAAAGTGGAGACCCAGATTCACCTCATTTTGATGACCAAATAGAAATGTATGCCAACCAAGAATGGAAAGATGCCGCCTATTATAGGGAAGAAGTATTGAAACGGGCGAAAAGGACGTATCACCCTGGAGAAAAGTAACTTATTCCTCCTCTTTTACCACAATTAAGCTGGCTTTGGAGCCTGTGGAAAGGTTCCATTTGTTGTTATGGATTACCTCACCCTTTTCGTCAGCAACCACCACCTGGGCCGTGTTAGGACCAGAGCTCCCTTGATTAAGAGCTTCAAAGTCTATTCTATTGAAACCTTTTGCCAAGTCAATATTCACCCCTTTAAAGCTTCCGGAAAGAAGTATGTTGGGTTCAATCACTTCGCCATTTAAATAAATTTTCACCCTGTCTCCGTCTACATATTCATGGTCTCTACAAACGATGCCTATAAATTTTGCATTTGTTTTGACGTCCCCCAAATATTGATCCCCGTAGTGTTTTTTGGAACCTTTCTTTTCTTTTTCACCCACCTTGGGGTCAATCACTAAATCATGCCCAGCCTGCAATAGTTGCTTATCTGGCAACATTTTGATTCCAGGCTTCTCATTTTTAGAAGTCAAATTGTTATCAATTACAGAAGGCATACGAAGCGAAGTACCCTGATTGCTGCTTTTAATATCCAAATTATTGCGCTCTCCAATTTTCAAGGGACGGGTAGTCGGGATATCACCTTGGGCTTGTACAGCAATGAGTCCAAGCATAAAGAAAAACAGTAAGATTGCGGACTTTTTCATAGCATTTTGGTCGTTAACCATTGATAAAGTTAACAAATACCTTGCCATGGAGTTAATAAAACGACGTTAAATCGTTAAATAGCAGCACTTTTCTTGCTTACCCGTTTTAATCCAAATAGTGGATGTAATACCGGAATAGGCAGAATAACCAAGTGATAAATAACCCAACTAATACCAAATGTGCCGAGGGTAAGAATGGTCGCCTTGGGCAAAAACCCCCAACTTAAATCCATAATGTAGTATGCAAGCATTACGGTTATGGTCTGATGCAATATATAAAAGGGATATACAGCCCTATTGGCATAGCTTAATCCATTGCTGGGTTTGTTAAGAAAATTTGCGGCATAGGCAAAAAGAACCAGAATCCAAGACCATAAGTTGACCACCTTAATAAAACCTTCTGTAAAATGGACCAAGGTCGAATCTTCTAACAGTAGCCATATGCTTAGTAATAGAGAAAAGGCTATCATGCCCGTAAACAGGGCCTTGGTTTTGATTTTCTCCAGATTCTGCCAAAAACTATTTCCTGATGCGATGAGAACGAAACCAGTAAAAAATAGGACAATGTAAAATGTAATGGTGAACCAATCGCCAATTAGAGCATGGTTAACTGGGAAAAAGGGCTCCATAAAAACTTCTATGAAATAGAGGGGGACTATGAATATATACAAACCCCATTTCTTGGCAAGGAAGGACCTCATGCCTTGAATGAACCTTGTTTCGTTTTTTCTTAAGTAAACCAAAAGCGGGGCCAGTAGGAGCGAGAACAGAAACAAGTAGGGAAGAAACCAGAGATGATGCCAGCTGATGTTCCCTGCAGGATATACTCCATGGAATGCAACGCTTGTGAAATAGTCCAGATAAGAGCCTGAAAATTGTCCATGGGCCAATCTTTCAAAGTATACTTGAGGAGGTACTATGAGCAACATGCCCACTGCCAACGGTATACCTAGTCGGAGGTATCGCTCAAGAATGAACTTTCCTATTGAACGTTTCCCCAAGGCGTAATACGTTCCCATACCAGAAATTACAAATAGAATAGGCAAACGCCACTGGTTTAGAAAAAGCATGGGCCATCGCAACCATTCGTAAATGAAGTTGTTCTTTAAATGCCAGCCCCAAGGAACGAAGAACATGCCCACATGATAAAAAATGAGCAAACCGAAAACGATAACCCTCAACCAGTCCAAGTCATAACGACGAATAGAATTTTCCATGATGAATTGTTTTGTGCCAAAGGTGTAAACTAGAATCCATCGATGTAAATTTTTGGATAGGGGATGTGTTCAGAATTATAATTCGGGAAAAACTAAGAGGAGGTCAAATCTTTATTTTCCTTTAAAAAAGCGGAAGGCGAGGTATTGGTATATTTTTTAAAAGCCGCATAAAATGCTGATTTTGAATTAAATCCAACAGAATTTCCTATGGCTTCCACAGTGAGATGGGCAAAATTCACATTTAAAAGGCGGGTTTTTGCTTCGCTCACCCTTTTTTGATTGATATAGTCATTAAAGTTACTGCCAGTATGTAAATTAATTGTTTTTGACAACTGATTTGTACTGGTTTGTAATTGATTTGCTAGATCTTTTAGCGATGCAGTAGGTGATTCGAAATACCTTTTTTCATTCACTAGTGAATCAATCGCCTCAAACTGTAGACCTGAAGAAGTAAGTGTTTCGTATTTATCGGCAATCCAAGATTTTTCAAAAAAGCGTGACTCCCCAAGAATAATATATGTTATTGAGAAAGTGATAAAGGTTTGCACCATGCCGATATAATGGTCACCGCTATCATTGTCGAATCGATAGAAAACAAAGAACACGAAAACGAAAACAAGGAATAATATGACAACCGAATTCCTACTAAATAAATATTTGCCCGTTTTTACATGATTGGGGACAATTTTTTTACGTCTCCATTCGCTCCAGACCAGTTTAAAAGACAGTAGTCCATAACCAAGGAAGCTTGTAAGCACAAGCCAGTCAAAAGGACCTTTTATCCAGGAGTAGGAATAACGGAACGAATCAGGCACCTTGGCAAAAGGAAGTTCCAAGGGATAAGCCCCCAAATAAGCGTTGAACTTTACGGAGAGTGGAGCCACAAAATAGGGGGTAACCAACAGCGCATAGCCCACAGGTAAGACAAGATGCCACCAATGTTTCTTTAAATTAACTTTCTCACGCTGCAACAAGCAAAATAAAAAAAAGTAAAACGTAGGGGCAATACAGAGAACAAAGGGCTCGGTGGAATCATTGAAAGACAAGGTATATTTCATTAAGCCCGTGTAGCATAAATAAATATCCAAGGTAACCAGGGATTGAAAAAGCACCGAAAGCGCCAAAAAAATCAGTATTCTATTCTTTCTGGCCCTTAAGAAAACCATTAGGCATAAAAAGAACCCCTGCATAATGCCCAAGAGCATGATATGGGAAGCCAAATTATGACGAACAGGTATACGGTCTATAAGTTGTTGTAGGGTTTCCAAGAAGGGTTTATTTATTGTAACTTAAGCCTAGTGGAAAGTACCAATTTCTCGAAAACCAACCAATATGGAAAAGCGACTGTTTTTAAAAAGATTGGGACAAACGGCCTTGGCCAGCCCATTTTTTGCAATGCCAATGGAAGTCTTCCCTCAAGATCAAAACCTACCATATCCTGAGGACGATGAAGCATTCTGGAAGCGAATCCGGATGGACTATGATTTAAAGCCAGACTACATAAATCTAGAGAACGGGTATTACAACTTTGTCCCTACTCCCATTTTGAACAAATACCTGGAGCATGTTCGCAAGGTGAACTACGAAGCATCCTATTATATGCGCACCGTCCAATGGGATAATAAGAATGCAGTTGCGGCACGTTTGGCAAAATTGGTCAATTGTTCTGAAAAAGAAATGATTGTAACTCGGAATACCACCGAATCACTGGATATGATTATTGGGGGTTTTCCATGGAAAAAGGGAGACGAAGCTATTTTTGCCGCCCAAGACTATGGTGCCATGCGTATCCATTTTCACCAACAAAGAGAGAGGTACGGAATTGTATGCAAAGAAGTTTCTGTGCCCAATCATCCCAAATCAGATGAAGAAATTGTTGAACTCTACGAATCACAAATAACCCCTAAGACCAAACTCTTGATGGTTTGCCATATGGTTAACATTACAGGACAAATTCTCCCCATTCGGAAAATATGTGACATGGCCCATTCCTATGGAGTTGACGTCATGGTAGACGGAGCTCATGCCGTAGGACACATTGAGGTAGATATTGCCGAGCTCGATTGTGATTATTATGGATCTAGCCTTCATAAATGGTTAAGTGTCCCTTTGGGTGCAGGTCTTTTGTATGTGAAGGAAAAGCATATTCCAAAAATTTGGCCCTTGTTTGCTGAACACGAAGATGACAAAACCAAGATTAGGCATTTAAACCATACAGGGACACACCCCGTACATACGGATTTGACCATAAACGATTCCATTGACTATTTGGAAATGATTGGTATGGAACGTAAGGAAAACAGAATGCGATTTATCCAACGTTATTGGTCTGACTCGTTACGGGATGTTGAAAATGTGGTTGTCAATACACCTCAGGAACCCTTCCGAAGTTGTGGAATAGCCAATGTGGGGGTAAAAACCATGACACCTCATGATTTGGCAAAAACCTTATTGAAAGAATTTAATATATGGACGGTAGCCATAGATTATGCGAATGTGAAAGGCTGCAGAATTACTCCAAATGTATATACCACAACGGAAGAACTTGACCATTTTGTAGATGCCATCAAAACACTGGCAAAAAGAGGTTAGTCAGAAATATAATCCACCAGTTTTTCAGGTCCTTCCAGAAGTAATCTTACAATTTGAAGCGTGCCATCGGTTTTGGTGGCGATTTGCCATTTTATGAGGGAGATTTGCCCTTTTTCAATCTCAATTCCAGTGATACTTCTTGGATGCACGCAACTACCATCATTAAAAAAAGGGATTTGACCGGGTTCTGGGAATCGGGGTCTGTGCGTATGCCCAGCGATGGTAATGCGCAAATCATTTTTTAAAATCCAACGTTTGATTCGTTTTTCTATCCGAATGAGTTCCTTGTAGTTTTTGGCAGGGCTGGTAGGGTCGGCGATTCCTACAACTTGAAGCGGCTTCCAAAGGATTCGCACCAAAAATCGACCTATGCGCCAACAAACGTAATTCCACCAATCTGCTTGATGTCCATGCATGCAAAACAGCTCTTGCTTGGATTCTTTGTGCTTTAGAACAAGGGCTTCGTGGTATTGTATCCCTTCAAACAAAGACTTGTCCGACCCATCAATAGGTTCAAAATAGTGTGTGAGATGTTTTTCAACATAGTTGGGATTCCGATAGACCATATCGTGATTTCCCCAAACCATGTGCAGTCTTTTCTCCAAATGGAATTTTCTCAGCAGCTGAAATACATTTTTATGAGCCTCAAAGATGGATTCAAAGCTTATATTCTCCCATAGTTCATCGCCATCACCCAACTCACAATACTGGAAACCTTCACGATAGTAATGACTCAAGGCATGAAAGTAAATGTTGCGATTGTTGGCAAAATCATCGGCAAAACTGTTGTCCCCCCTATGACAATCACTGAAAATGATGAACTTGGAATTATCATCAAAAGGTATGGTTTTAGCCTTTTTATAAGCCTTATCGAGTCGATTAAAGGAGGACATCGCCTAATTTTTCCTAAATATCCCAAAAAAATGCTTTTAAACCCATAAAGATTCCGTTAACACCTCTGCATTTCTGGATTTTGTAACTTTACCGGCTAAACAACGACTTAATACTGTATGCACCAAGACTACAATATGGAAAGTCCCATGCTTCAGTTGGTTAGTTTCAACAAGCTGTTGGAATTCTACGAAGAACAACTTAAAAGCGAGGACAAACATTTAGTGGACCGGGCCAAGTTCGTGTTGGATGCACAAGCACCTTATCCCGAATTACGCGAAGGTTTTAGTGATTTGAGTCTTTTGACCAAACATGAAGAGGTAATCCGTATTATTTTGGCGGACACCTGTTCTCCAGTACTGGGACTAAATGAAATTAAAACCATTTCTTCCCCTTTCGAGAATTTTGTTTTCAATTCATCGGTAAGATTTAAAAATATTTTGAAGGATGCCGGTGAAGATTATGAGTTGGAAATACGAAATCTTCCCAAGGATATCAACTATATCTTAAAATGTATCATCGTACTTAATTTCCATTACGGGTACAAAATGGATTTTAAGCGTCCCTTGTTTTATGATATTCCGGATAAGAATGGGCTAATGCGACACTATCGTGTGTTGTACAATGCCGATTTCATGGAAATTCACCCTACGGAGGCATCAAAGGAGTTGACGAAGGAGGATGTAGATGAACTTCTTGAGAACTTTGACAATATTGAGCTTTGGAAGGAAAAGATCCCGCCAAATAGTTTCGTGTCAAAAGGGTTTGTGATAGCAAATATGTTTGATGTTACCGCGGAACACTCTATTTCTGAGATTAAGTCTACGCTTATAGGGAGCAATAAAAGAAGCAATGAAAACTTTATGGATAGTTTTCAGGATACTTTTAGATCACTCTTCAACCTGCATGGCATACGAGTAGGTTTCGCAGGATATGATTCAGGGACCAATCGATTCCTTAAAATATATGGAAAAGGAATAGAGAGCTATCTATTGAATGGAAAGGAAATGGGGGTTTGCACCGATATGCTTTGCGAGGGTTCTTATGGCAAGTTGTTGGACGAAAACACGTATTTCACGATTTCCAATGTGGAGAGCTATTATAAGAAATCCAATGGGCAACAACCCTATAAAGGTTTGTATGAGCAGGGTATCCGTAGTGCCATTCTAGCCCCAATAGCGGATAATGGAACTCTTTTAGGTGTACTCGAGCTGGTATCCGATACCGTAAATGAATTGAATAGTGTGAACGCCAACAAGCTGGACGACGTAATGCCGTTTATTGTTTCTGCGGTGTTGCGCTCTATTGAGGAGGAAGAGAACTTGGTGGATGCCATTATCCAACATGAGTGTACCACGGTACATTCATCGGTATATTGGAAATTTCAGGAAGAGGCCAAAAAGTTTATGGCCGACGAATTGATTGGAAATCAACCTGTTTTTAGAGAGATTGCTTTTAAAAACGTGTATCCGCTTTACGGGCAAGTTGATATAAAACAATCCTCTAAGCAACGAAACATTTCAATTCAGCGGGATTTAATGATTCAGCTTTCCGAGATTAATAGCGTTCTCCATGAAGCCGTGAAAAAGTACAAACTTCCTATTTACGAGGAATTGATGTTTCGGGTTGATACCTATTTAAATGAGGTAAAGGAAGCACTGTATACCCATACCGAACAAGCTATTTTTGATTTTGTCAAGGAGGAGGTCAATCCAGTTTTCAATCATTTGAAGAAACTGGACAAAAAGTTGGCGGTATTCATAGAAGGTTATGAAAATCAGATTGACCCGACAACGGAGTCTTATTACGATCATCGTAGGAATTATGATGAAAGTGTAATGGAGGCGAATATGCAGTTGGCAGCTTTGTTGGATAAGAAACAAATTGAGGCCCAAGAAATGTTCCCACATTATTTTGAACGATACAAAACCGATGGGGTTGAGCATAACATGTATATCGGCAGTTCCATTGCCAATGATCGCATCTTTGATGAACTGTACTTAAGCAATCTAAGATTGTGGCAGCTTCAGGTAATGTGCGATATGGAAAATAAGTACTATGCACTTAAGCCCGAATTACCCGTTAAACTCGATGTTGCTTCTTTAGTTTTGGTATATAGCACGCCATTGGCTATCCGGTTTAGAATGGATGAAAAAAGATTTGATGTGGATGGCACATATAATGCTCGCTACGAAATCATCAAAAAGCGAATAGACAAGTCCTACATCAAAGGGACTAATGAGCGTTTGACCCAAAAAGGAAAACTGGCCATTGTCTATTCCCAACGCAAGGATGAAAAGGAGTATATGCGATATATCACATTCTTAAAGTCCAAAGGATATTTCACCAACAATATTGAAGTAGTTGAACTTGAAGGTCTTCAAGGGGTAACAGGACTTAAGGCGATTCGTGCTGAAATATTGTACACCAAGGATAAAAAGTCTGAACGGACCTATACCTATAAAGACTTGATGGAGGAGTTGAAGATATAGTTCAAAACGTCATTCTATCCGGCCCAAAAAAGCGAAAGGCAATACCAAAGGCAATTACTGAGACTATCATTCCTACCATGAAAATATTATAGGTCAGTCTTAGTATTTTGTATTTTTTATCCAATACCAATCCTAAAAAATACAAATCCTTGGTTAGGGAGGAGTATACGTATTCTTTGTCTTTAACCAGCTCTTGAAGGGCCCATTCGTAATCATCAAGGCTCATTTTGTGAAAGTTTCCGAAAAAGAGCAGATTGACTTTCTTGTCTTCAACATCTTTTTTTGTGAATTTTCCACTGGTCACATTTGGTCTTGTGGCCAATATAGAAAGCACCATGGACACCACACTGAATACTATAAAAATGAGTGTAGGATATATCAAATAGGTGTTGGAAGGATTGTCCAGTTTAGGGATTAAATTGGCCAATACCAATGAAATAATAATCGCATTTACAGACAGAAGAATGTTGGCTTTAGTATCCGCAATGTCACTTAATTTCAGATGATTTTTTAAGGTTACCCGATACAAGGTCTGAACACTCCTATCTGGGCTTTCACTTTTATACTTGGCTTTTAAGGCTTCTTTTTTGGCAATCTCTTTTTCAGTCTTTTTCTCCTTAACCAATTGTTTCAAATTCCTTTCCTTGCCTTCCTGCCAGTTTTCTACAGCATAATCCGTGTAAAATTGATGTTCATTCCGGAACATCTTAATGTTTTCATCCCTCCACTCTTTTGGGGTATACTCGGCGATTCCCAATTTTTCCAACTCCTCTTTTAAAAAGTCTGTGGTTTCCCAATAGCTTCTTTGGGCAAAATGTGAGGAATCGGCATCTCGAATAATCTGTTCGGATAGCCTTTTGGGCTCATAATAACGTTTAGTGGCCATTATATCATCACATATGGCTTCAATAGTGGTGGCGTCATATTCATTTCTAGTAAGAAATTCCTTGGCGATTGCACAACTGTTTTCTTCATGATTGCTTACCCCTTGGGTGTACCCTGTGTCATGGAACCAAGCGGCCAAAACCAGCTTTTCCTTTTCCAAATCCGTCAAATCGTAGTTGTTGAGTAATTCTTTAGTACTTTTAACTACACGCTGGGTATGTCGCAAATTGTGGTAAAGAAATTTCGGGTCAAGTTCTTTTTCCAAAAGTTCGGTAACGTAGTTTTCTGCTTTTCCAATTATTTCCGACATATCCTATGTTTGAAAACTCCAAAATACAAAATTTTGGTATCAACCTTATCAATATGAAGTTACGCCTAATATCGCTGCTATTACTTCTCTTTGTTGCCAGCTGCGCAACCTACAAGGAAAAATATGCAGAGCCATTTCAGAAAAGCATTGTTCCCGAAGAAAAAATAGTTGAACACACATTTTATTTGATTGGAGACGCAGGTAAATCCCCTATTGGAGAATTGAACCCAGCACTTCAAAATTTCAAGGCGAAATTAGAAAAGGCACCGCAAGCAAGTACTGCACTTTTTTTAGGAGATAATATCTATCCCAAAGGGATGCCGGACAAAAAGGATGACCCTGAGGGCTTTAAGAAAGCAAAAAACAGTTTGGATGCCCAACTCGCAACTTTAAATGGGTTTAAAGGAAATCCCATTTTTATTCCTGGGAATCATGATTGGTATAGTGATGGACTCAAGGGATTGGAACGGGAAGAGGAATATATCCAAAAGGCTTTGGATAGCAAGAAAGTATTTCAACCCAGAAATGGATGCCCTATAGAAAAGATTGAAATAAGTGATAAGGTAATCGTTATTGCAGTCGATTCTGAATGGTACTTGGTGGATTGGGACAAGCATCCCACAATTAACGATGATTGTGAGATTAAGGATAGAGTTCGGTTTTTTGAGGAATACGAAAGCCTCATCAAAAAGAACTTGGACAAAACGATAATTGTGGCCATCCACCATCCTATGTTTACTTATGGGTCGCATGGAGGACACTATTCCTTTAAGCAACATATATCTCCCACTAGCGGGAAATTACCATTGCCTATTCTGGGAAGCATAGCGAATTTGTTACGCAAAACCTCGGGAGTTTCCATAGAAGACCAATCAAATCAAATGTACAATCGCCTGAAAAAGCGAACGGTTACCTTATCCCAATACTCCAACAAGGTGATTTTTGTTTCTGGTCATGAACATACCTTACAATACATTGAAGAAGAAGGAATACCCCAGATTGTCAGTGGTGCGGGAGCTAAAACTGGAGCCACCAAGCTTCGGAATGGCAGTAAATTTTCTACAGGAAGAACGGGGTATGCCATATTAAAGGTGTTTACTGATGGTTCTTCCAAAGTCGATTTTTATGGACCAAGAGACAATGGCACAGAAGAGTTTTTATTTAGTTCGGAGGTTTTACCTGCGGATTTGAAAGGGGACACCAAAGAATACCCAACGGATTTTCCAAAGTACAAGGAGGCTTCGGTGTATTCAGAGGACGAAATTCAGAAATCTGGTTTTCACAAATGGATGTGGGGGGAACGGTATAGAAAGTACTATGCCACAAAAGTAAAGGCCCCCACGGTTTTACTGGATACTTTGTATGGTGGTTTAAAAGTGGTACGAAAAGGAGGAGGGAACCAATCCAATTCTTTACGATTGCAGCATAGTGACGGGCGGCAATTTGTAATGCGAGACCTTAGAAAGAGTGCAGAACGGTACTTGCAGGCCATTGCTTTTCAAGAACAATTTATAATAGGGGAGTTTGATGAATCCTATACCGAAGAACTTCTCTTGGATTTATATACCGCAGCTCATCCTTATGCACCATTTACGGTTGGAGATTTATCGGATGCTGTGGGGATTTATCACACCAATCCTAAACTATTTTATATACCCAAACAATCCACTTTAGGAGACTTTAATAATGAATTTGGGGATGGTTTGTATATGATTGAGGAACATGTCTCGGATGGTCACGGGAATTTGGCAAGTTTTGGCTACGCCAATAAGATTGAAAGTACTTATGACCTAATCAATAAATTGAGGAAAGATGAGAAGTACAAATTGGATGAATTGGCCTATGTAAAGGCAAGGTTATTTGATATTCTAATCGGAGATTGGGACAGGCATATAGACCAATGGCGTTGGGCGGAAGTTGATGATCCGAATGGAGGGAAAATTTTCAAGCCAATTCCAAGGGATAGAGATCAAGCCTATTCACGTTGGGGTGATGGACTTATTTTAGGAATTGGATCCCGAACCATTCCAGGGCTAAAGATTTTTGAAGGCTTCAACGAGGAGGTCCGAAATGTAAAAGGGTTTACTTCTTCTCCCCGAACATTTGCTTTGGACATGGCCATACTTTCAGAGACTGATTTGGATATGTGGGTGAAGCAGGCCAAATACTTGCAAGAACAAATTAACGGGGAGGTAATTGACAAAGCCATGCAAAACTTTCCGGAAGAAGTTAGGGATGAAACGGTTCAAAAAATCAAAAGCAACCTACTGTCACGAAAAGAAGATTTGGTAGAGATTGCCAAGGAATACTTTGGGATTTTGAATAAGTTCAGTGTAGTGACGGGAACAGACAAAGACGATTACTTCAGCATACGTTCTTTGCCTAATGGCAACTTGGAAGTCAAGGTATATCGAATAAAGGGAGGAGAGAAAAAGGATTTATTCTTCAATAAAACGTACAACCCTGAACATACCAAAGAAGTATGGGTCTATGGTTTGGATGATGACGATGTTTTCGACATTAACACTCCTGATTCCAAGATAAAGGTGAGAGCTGTGGGTGGACAGAACAATGATGTTTACCAAATTGCAGATAAATCGAGGAAAGTGCACGCCTACGATTTTAAGGCCAAGAAGAACACCTATGATCAAGCCTACGGGGGTAGTATCCATAAACTCAATGACTATGATACCAACAATTACGTTTTTGAGAAAGTAAAGGCGAGTAACAATCAGTTGCTGCCTGAATTTGGATTTAACCCAGATGATGGGATTATTTTAGGCTTGGCGAATACCTATACTTTTAATGGTTTTAGAAAAAACCCTTTTACACAAAGACATACGGTTAGTGCCGGGTTTTATTTTGCGACAAACGGATTTGATTTAGGCTATAATGGGGAGTTCGCCCATCTTTTTAACAATGTTAACCTGGAAATTGACGCAAGATTCACCAGTCCAAACTTTGCCATCAACTTCTTTGGTTTTGGAAACGAAACAGTAAATAATGATGATACGGAAGAACTGGAGTTGGATTTTAATCGCGTACGAATACAGACCATAAAGTTCAAACCCTCTTTGGTTTGGCGGGGTAGATTGGGTTCCAAAGTTCGCCTTGGAGTGTTCTATGAAAATTATGATGTGGAAGAAACCGAAGGTAGATTCATAGAGGGCTTTTTCACAGATGCCGGGAGGGACCCAGAACAGGATTTCTTTGGAGTGGATGCGGAATACAGCTATTCCAATGCAGATAATGAAGCCTTTCCAACTTTGGGGATGAGCTTTTCCCTTCAAGGGGGCTACACTATGAATGCAACGGATTCAGATAGGGCATTTGCCTATATCATTCCCAGTTTGGCTTTTGTTCATAAGCTTACTTCAGACGGACGTTTGGTTTTGGCCACAAATCTTAAGGGGCATGTCAATTTTGGTGACGATTTTGAATTTTATCAAGGAGCAAGTATAGGGGCCAATAATGGTTTGCGTGGTTTTAGGTTCCAGCGGTTTACAGGGAAATCAGCATTTTTCCAAAATTCTGATATTCGCTACAGTTTTCGTCGCTCACGTACTGGGCTTTTACCAGTTACTCCCGGAATCTTTGGCGGATTTGATTATGGAAGGGTATGGTTCCCAGGAGACTCGTCGGATAAGTGGCACAATTCGTATGGTGGTGGATTTTTTATCAATGGCGCCGATATTATTTCTGCCAATGTTGGACTTTTCAACAGCGCAGACGGGATTCGTTTCGCTTTCGGATTTGGTTTCGGATTTTAATTTTTAGCAAGGGAATACTTATAGAGGTTTCTTCCCTTGGTTTTAGACTGCTCATCGGCAATCAATAAGGTCTCGTTGTCCAAAAAGGCTATGGATTCTTGTTGGGTCCGATACAATACATCGATTACCTGGACCTTTCCCTGGGTAAAATCATCAAAAGAAAAATCAGTATAGAGCCAAATAAACCCAGAGCCTAAGAGTACGATTTTTTTTCCATCTGGAGAGATATCCGCGCCGGTAACGGAGCAAAACTGACTATCCGTACAGGTTGTCAGCTCCCCGACCAATTCGGCTTTGTATTTTCCTGGTGTGTCGGGAACTTTATAAATGAAAGCCTTTCCCGTGTAAGGTCTTGCCCTGTTTTTTGTGATTAAATAGAGTGAATTTCCATGATGGAAGAACGCCTCACAATCAAAATGTAAATTTTTCTTTTTTGGGGGAAATTTCTTTTGCTCCGGATATTCAAATTTTATTTTTTCCACAGATGCTTTTCCATCCTTAAACCCCTTGTTATTATTGATTTTAAGGATTGAAAGATTTTCTCTGTCATTTGAATTGTTCCCAAAGTTGCCAATGTAAATATTGTCTTCTTCATCCTTGGCTAGGTCCTCCCAATCATGATTCTTTCCATTCTCAACTTTAAATTCCCTGACTAAATTGCCTTCTTGGGTTATCTCATATATTTTGTCCTTGTTCCCATTATCTTCAATTACCCAAAGGCTTTTGTTTTTTAAGGCGATCAAGCCCGAGACTTCACTCAACTTGGTTGGTAATTTGCCAAGATATTCCAAGTCGCCATACCACGGTTTTTGTGCGCAAGCCTGGCATACTATTAAACTAATAAGCAGAATCAATCTATTCATCGGAATTCTTTAAGGGCATATAAATCTCAGCTTGCCATTCCAATTCATTACCTCCTAAGGAAGGATTATCTCGAAATATTTCGATGGGATTGGAATTTACAGGGATTCCGTTCTTTTCGGCATAAGTCAAAATGCGATACCATGCACGGTCTGAGGTAATATAGTTACCGTTATAGATGGCCTTGATAGCTTTTTTACTGGGGTATTCTTTAAATTTTATTTCGTGGTGAATAGGAAGTGAATCCGTTTTCTGAATCGGATAGCAAAAGTTAAATGAAATGCTGTCTGAGACTGTATTCCATTCTGTGATTTCTACAAAGGGCGTTCCTATTGGTTTTAAATTATTCTCCTCGATGAAACTGCTCAAGTAAGGAAAATCCCGCATCATTCCAAAAGCCTTCTCAGCTTGGGCTCCCTTTGCGGGAAGATAAGCGCAAAAGCTAGCCGGTAAAGTGGCCTCACCTTCAACGCTGACCTTGAATTTTTTAATATGGTTATTTAGGATATCACGGTAATCCAGCAAGTTTTTCTTTGAACGTTGTTCGATTACTGAATTGGTAAATGGAATAAGAATTCTGTTTTTAAGACTGTTGTTTTTGTCGGTAATACGCACTTTTATTCTTGAGGTAGAATCAGTAACGGGAGTAATGATCCATTGGTAATCGACTAGTGAATCTCCAAATTGCAACCTTTGATCAATATGCAACAAGTCTTTTTGTCCTATAATTTTCCCTGAGAAGTTTTTGCCCCATTTTTTTAGTGTTTGGTTGATGGCACCGGGGAAAGTATTTGCTTTAAAGGTTACCGTATAATCGCTTGGTTTAAGAAACAGGTACCAGAATAGAAGAAAAACCAAGACAAATACCAATCCAATGGAAATTTTTCTTTTCATACGCTCCTTAAAATCTGTGACTATTGGGTCATCTGTAGATTATCAATTACAAATTTGCCAAGATTTCGACCTTGATTCACACCGATTTCCACTGCTGCTCTATAATGGATTCCGCCATACATTCTGCTAATTGCAGCTTCATCTGCGGCAGCTCTAAAGGAAGGAAAGGAACGTACAGGTAAACCGTAGGGAACCTCAGTATCATCATCAAAAGCAAAATTATCACCAAATACATCGGTAAGGGCCACAGCAGCTGCTCCAGAAACCACACTATGCCCACTAGTGTATTCTGGAAAGGGGGGAGTTTGCAAAATAGGCTCCCAGTTTTCATCAATATGCTCGTTGATTAAGGTTTCCGGTCTAATAAGATTACTTCTATACTTTTCGTCCCAACAACTGATAAAGGCATCCGCCATGGCAATGGAAGCTTTGGTATAGGCATAAACCGTTTTGTACACATCGGCATTACTTTTTCTGCTGGCTATTTTTGTGATACCAATCCAGTGGGCTCCAGGTGTAATTTTTTTGGTAGCAAACATCAAATGTCCTCTGGTTACCGAAACGTATGGGTTACAATCCCAAAACTGCGCAATCTGAACCTCTTCAGAGCTATCTCCTTTGGACGTAATATCATTGCTGATGTCATAGACTTCTTGAACTTCTTTATAGAAATCTGAATCCTTTTCCATGGAAAACGGAGGAGGAGGAGTGGGTTTGAATTGACTCGCAGAATCAATTACGAATGGACGAATTTTACTCCAGTGAGGCTCAATACCGGCCATGTATGCAGGAGGAGTGGGCTGCCAACGAGAAGGATTATCTGTATCTACGGTGAATTTGGGCATAGTACGCGTTTGGGCATAATTATCCCCATTCATCCACTCCGAAATATGTTCCGCCACCTCAAGACCATACGTTTTGGAAACTTCAAATTGTTTTGGATTCTTATTTTCCCATAGAGCATACAGGCTATCTCGATAGGTTTCGATTCGTTCTTCTGAAAAAATTAGTCTTTTGTTCAAATCGATATGTGCCACCAAGGCAGCTAATTCATAGTTCAAAGAGGTCGTGTCCGATGGTTTTGGAATCGGGCTAAGCTCCCTTACTTGGTTCGCCAAAGAAAGATATTCATTGTCCTGTGAGGCAAGGATTTCATAAGCGGCGATATTGGGATATACAAATATCCGACTAGCAACAGGCGGAGAGAAAATGTCATGGATCATTACCTGTGTCACCCGATCCACGGACTCATGAAAATCCTCCGTTGAGATAACAATATCTTCTTTTTTTTGTGAGCAAGAAATTACTAAAACGGCCAAAAACAGCAACAGCCCTATTCTACGTATCATTTTAAACATTTTAGTTGAGTAGTTTATACATTTTTGCTTTTTCGTTGTTGAAGGCTATCAAGAGATAATCACTTTCGCCAACGGTAAGAACATGCATATGTCTTACAGATTTTTTGGTTAGGTCCAACCCTAAATTATCTCCCAAAATTATGTCATTTTTAGAAGAAATCAATGCGCCAGGGAAGGAATCAAACCTACCATGGAAAGGAGTGGTTCCAAAGTAATTCCCTGAAACCAATACCTCTTCAGTACCGTCAGCATCAAAATCATGCGACGTGAAGGCGGTTAAGGGGGATACTTGAAGTTCTTCAGGAAAAGGAACAAAACGAAACGTTCCATCGGTATTCTCCAAATATCCTGAATGTAGTTCGGTCACTTCTAAAATGGAAGCTTGGTCCAAAACCGATTTCTCAAAGAGCGCCTCAATAGGTTTGCCAGCGAAATCGCTATAGTTTACAAAAGTTTTTCTAAGGGATACTATTTGACTGGACAACTCATCCAAACCAAGAAGTGGATATTGTTTTCCATTTTTCTGGGTGGTGATAATGGTCTCGGTTCTTCCATTGCCATCAAAATCTGAGAAATAAAGATTCATGGGAGCATTAGGGCTAGCCTTGAACTTTGAATTGGTTCCCCAATTCCCCAGTAAATAATCCATATCCCCGTCCTTATCAATATCAAAAGGATGTATTTTCCTCCATAGGCCTTTCAACGTATCTTCTTCCTCCAATAGTGAAACTTCTTGAAATCCGCTCGATGTGTTTTCAAAGAATTTGGGTTGCATCCACTCCCCAACGACTATCAAATCATCTCTTCCATCAGCGTTGAAATCACTCCATACCGCATCAGTGACCATTCCCATTTTTTGAAACACATTTTCCGCAGCGATTATAAAACCATTTTTCGTGTTTTCAAGAAGGTAAGAGTTTGGGATTTCCCCAAACTTCGAAGTCACTACATGATTGCCGACAAAGACGTCTAAATCACCATCGTTATCAAAGTCGTTCGACCTGATTATGGAAGTGTTGCCAAAAGATTCAGGTAAGTTTGCTTCCTTATAGACTGAATCACTTTGAACAAACAAGGTATTTAATAGGGGTTTGGCCTTTCCTGAAAAGTCCGCACCACCAGCACCAATGAAGAGATCATTTTTTCCATCTCCATCAAAATCATTGATTAGTGCGGTAATTTCTTCGCGAATGGAATCCTTAAGGATTTCAGGGAATTTTTGTTCTACAAAGCTGGTGTCAGCCTGTAAATAAATTCTTGAAAGGGAGAATTTGGAACTTCCAAAGAATATATCAGTTTTACCGTCCTGATTTAGATCACCTAAAGCCAAGGCAGGTCCTCTATCTGAAACACGATACGGAATCAATTTTTCTCGATTGAAGTCAATATGGTTATCCTCCTTATGATCAAAATCAATACCCAGGTTAGAATCCACTACTTGGAACAAGGGTTTAGCTTTTGGTTTTAACCTACTGTATTCAAATGGCTTAGCATCATTTTTACCAAGCTTTATGGTCTGGTTTACCTCTATGTCTTTGACCATTTGATAGGTTTTATCGGGCCAAATGATTTTCAAAGAATCCACTTTTTGAACTTGGCCATAGCCAAAATGGATAACAGGTTCTGAACTGGATTGGAATCCCCTATTTGGAAAAAGCTCTTTGAACTGCAAGGTGCCATTATGGTAAGAAAACACTTTTGCCCCAACACCAAAGGGGTTTTTCCCCTCAAATCTTAATTTTATTTTGAGATAATTAGCCTTAGCATCTGTCTTATTAATGTAAAGGGTAGCTTCCGTATTAATATTATTGGTAACTAAATCGAGATCACCGTCATTATCCAAGTCACCATAAGCGGTTGCTCCAGATACCAAGGTGTCTTGGGTTATCCACTGTTTGGACTTGTTCTCAAATTTCAGTCCTTTTAACCCTTTGAAGACTGAATTGTTCACAGTGCCCGAAGGCATTAGATTCAGGGCTTGCTGGTCCACCAATTTGGTGTTATCCAGCTTTTTTTGGATTTGTTCGTTCGATACAAATCGGATAAAATCCAAATCATTGGGTCGCTTTGGAATTCCGTTTGAGACAAATACATCTTGTTCTCCATCCTGATCATAATCACCAAAAAGTGCGCTCCAGCTCCAATCCGTGGCTGCAATTCCACTTAACAAGGCGGTCTCCAAATAGTTGCCTGAGGGTTGGTTTACATACAACATGTTGCGTGTAAACTGATAGTGGTACCCAAAGCGCTCGACCCGTAATCGTTGTACTTGGATATTATCGTCACCTTCAGAAGATTTCAGAGGAATTTCATCTTCTGGCAACATATCAAGTGATAATAAATCGGGAAGCCCATCATGGTTGATATCAGCAACGTCACTCCCCATGGAGAAACGGCTGGTATGTCCAAAATACTCCCTTAAGCTATCAGTAAAGGTCCCATCCCCATTATTGATGTAGTAATAATCATCTTCGTGGAAATCATTACCAATATAAAGGTCCGGATACCCATCTTGATTGAAATCGGACACAGAAATACCTAGTCCGTAACCATTGATGCCTCCAAAAATTCCTGCTTCTTCACTGACCTCGGTAAAAGTGCCGCCATCGTTTCGCATCAATTTATCGCCGGTTTCGTAGTTTCTTTCATAGCGTAGGTCTACTCTCCCAAATGATTCTTGGGTATGAACTGCATGGTTCAATACATAAATATCCAAATCCCCATCCAGGTCATAATCCAAAAAAGCCGCCGAAGAGCTGTAGGAATCAAAGTCAAGACCGTATTTAGAGGCACTTTCTGTAAAGGTGTTGTCCCCATTGTTTATGAAAAGCTCGTTATAGCCCTCAAAACCATTGATGCCCACCACGGCACAAACATACACGTCCAAAAAGCCATCTCCATTGACATCTCCCATAGCGACACCCGTATTCCAATCACTTTCGCCTACAATTCCTGCAGCTTCTGAAATGTCCTCAAATTTCAGGTTTCCCTTATTGAGATAAAGCTTGTTTTTAATTCGATTCCCGGAAAAGAAGATATCTGGAAGGTCATCATTATTGATATCACCAATGGCCACTCCACCGCCATTGTAAAAATAGAGGTAGTCCAAAATATTTAGATCATCAGATTCTTCAAGGGAATTCGTAAAGGTGATTCCCGTTTGCTCAGAAGAAGGGTTTTTGAAAAGCTCTCCCTCCTTGTTTTTACAACTAAAAACAAGTAAACTGATTAGAAGACCAAAGCAATATTTATTCATGTATAATTTTCTCAAAAAACAATGGTTTTGAATCATTGATGCCAATGATATAATGTTCTTTATGGTTAATGGTTGCTTTTTCTATACTTCTTGCTGGCCCTGGAATGTCAATTAATAGGTCTTGTTTCCAAGAAAAGCCGTGTTCGTCAAAACCTAGTAGAATACCATGGGAAGCATCCATTCTGCCCAATTGGGTACTTATCTCGTACGTATTTCCAACTAATAGCAAATCCTTCTCGCCCGACTGGTCAAAATCATCTACAAACATATCATTTACAGTAGATATTTGAGCTATGTTGGGAAGGGGTTTCTTTTGGAAATCCAAGTTTCCATTATTTTCAAAATAACAACTGGCCAGCTCAAAAACCTTCTTATTTAGAGCTTCGTTTAGATTTTTAGCCCCAAAAAGGTCTTCAAGCGAGGCTTGTGCAAAACTTTTATAGGATAAGAACTCTTTGTTGAGAAAGGGCATTTGCTTTACCAATTCATCTTTTGAGGCGAAGGGAGTCTCCTTACCCGCATGAAAATAGGTGACCAAGGTTTCCACGGAACCGTTGGCATCAAAATCCTTTCTGTATAGATTGATGGGATAAGCAACGGATGCTTTTAACTTGCTGTTCAATCCCCAGTTGCCAGCAACTAGGTCAATATCCCCATCAGCATCAAAATCTTCCGCAATTATTGAATTCCAAAGACCATTGGTTTCCTTGAGACTTTCGGATGAAGCTAACTTCAATTGTTTTCCATCGTTCAGGAAAATAGTTATGGGCATCCAATGCCCCACAGCAATTAAATCCTGAAAACCATTGCCATCCAAATCGACCCATAAAACATCTTTTATGTTCCCTGTAGTTTGAAATTCTTTTGACATGTTGGCGGTTACATCCGTAAACTTCCCTTTCCCGTCATTTGCAAACAAATATTGAAGATCGGATATTCCGAACTCTCTTGGTTTTTGGTCGGAGACTATCGTTAAGTCCATATCCCCATCATTGTCAAAATCCGAAACAGTTATTTTGGAGGCATTTAACTCTATGCCTTGGAAAGCTGAACCATCCTTTACAAAGCCACCATTTTGATTTAAATACAAACGAGGTCTAATTCTGTCCGAGGACTTAAACTCATTTCCCCCGCTCGCAACAATTAAGTCTTGGGCACCATCTCCATTGGCATCAAAGAATGCATGCGTTACATCTTCATTGAAGGCATCTTTTGAAAAAAGGGTGTCGTCAAGAATGTCAAATTTGCCGCTTGCTGTTTGCAGGTACAATACAGAAGATTGTGCTTTGGCTCCAGAAATGAAAATGTCATCCAAACCATCACCGTTTACATCCGCTATGCTGATGTTTGGACCATTATTGGTATTTGCAAAGGGAATCAAGGGGTCTACATTGAATTCAACGGATGTTTTTTCGTTGTGGACAAAGGGAATGATACTGTCTTTTGCTCTAAAAATAGTTCGGGGTAAATGCATTTTTTCACCAGAAGAATCCCTGGAATTTTCATATTTGAGCGAGACAAGCCCATAGGGTACTCTCCTCAAGGTCTCGGTCTTCCCCAAAGGCCAAGAAACCACTAGCGAATCGACAATGGAATCTTTTCCCAAACCAAAATGTAATCTATTGGAAACAGCGGATAAATAACCTTTAGCAGGAAAGTTTTCCTGGGTTTGCAATGTCCCATTAACGTAGGTCATGACTTTGGCGCCAATTCCCAAAGGATTTGCTGAACTTCCCTCAAAAGCAATGATGAGGGACTTATTTTCCCCGTTTTGGGTATTTTCCAGAATAAGTGCTTCTTCATCCACATTGTTCACAACAATATCCAAATCTCCATCAAGGTCAAGGTCAACATAGACGCAGCCATGGCTAAACGAATTTTCCGTTTGATACCAGCTATTCGTTACATTGCTAAAGGTGAGGTCCCCTTTGTTTTCAAAAAAATAGTTAGGTACTTTTTTTTCAGGCAGTTCGTTGATAAAAGCCATTTCTTTTTGAGTCATACCAGCATCTATTACCTTTTGGATTTTTTCATTGGCAATAAAGCTTATGAAATCCATATCGTTGGTAGCTCCTTTAATTCCGTTTGAAATGTAAAGGTCTTTGTGACCGTTATTATTGAAATCCGCAGCCAAAACCCCCCACGACCATTCCGTGGCCGCTACGCCACTCATGTGTGCTATTTCACTAAATGCCTTACCATTTCTATTTAGATGAAGGGTATTTTGCATATACTGAGGGGCGAATCCGTTCTTTAGATATTGATCATAGGTAGGGAAAGCGTATTCCAAACCCGACGTTTTATAGGTTTCCAAGTTCTCGGGAAGCATATCTAGCGAGATAATGTCCGACCAACCATCATTATTGATATCCGATATGACATTTCCCATGGAAAAATGGGATGTATGGCCCAGAATTTTTTCATCGGCAGAAATCATTTCCTTGAAGGTGCCATTGACTTGGTTAAGATAGAAGTAGTCATTTTCGAAAAAGTCATTTCCGACGTAAACATCAGGATACCCATCATTGTTTACATCACTTATTCCAATACCGAGACCATATCCTATGGATCCTTGAAAAATGCCAGCCTCTGCAGAAACATCCACGAATTTTCCAACATCATTTCTATAAAGAATATCACCGGACAAGGAATCTATTTGTTTACGCTTACTTCCTTTACCATAGGTGCGATTTGGTTTTACTGAATGATTGAGGAGATACATGTCCAAATCGCCATCCAAATCGTAATCGAAAAAAGCAGCTTGGGTAGAAAAACCTGAAAAATCGAGATTATACGTATCAGCTTCCTCCTTGAAACTGGGGATTCCGTTCTCATCTGCCCCTTGATTCACGTAGAGTAAATTTTTACCCTTTAAATTCTGATAGTTGCCTACTTTACAGACATAAATGTCCAGCCAACCATCATTATTGATATCAACATGGGTGACCCCAGTGGTCCAACCTTTTGAATTATCTATCTGGGCAGCTTGGGTGATATCCTTAAACTTAAAATCCCCTTCGTTCAAGTAAAGCTTGTCCGAATTTTGATTGGAGGTAAAATACAAATCAGGAAGTCCATCATTGTTAAAATCTCCAGTGGCCACTCCAGCACCATTATAATAATATAAATAGGTAAGGATGTTCAGTTCAGGAGTATCAGTCAATTGATTTTTAAAGGATATTCCGGTTTCGGAAGCAATTCTTTTTACGAATAACTTCTCCTCTTGCTGTTTTTGCGTGCACGCGAATAACAAAACCCCAAATAGGCAGAGTATACCCCAAATTCTTCCCATGAAATCAAAATAGGGTGAAATATAGCCATTCCCTTAAGAACAGAAAAAAGGGAATCGTTAATGTTTGAAAATGAACCAAAGCGTTGGGAAGGGGAGTGTTATAAAGTTGGGGTTACTCCTCCAAAGTATACCATTCAATGTTGGTCAAAATATCCCTGCGCCCTTTTTTGTCAGGTGCATAGTTTGTTGCCAGATAATTGACAATAATTTCCTCGTTGTTGCCCAGGTCCCAAAGGTTTTGGGTTTCTTGCATCCAGCGTATGGTGGCTACCCATCCTTCCTTGCTCATTCTGTTTTGGGTAACCAATTTGGCGGAATGACAATTGGTACAATTCTGGATTACTTCGGTCATACCCTCACCATCCACAAAACCTGTAGCGACATGGATGCCATTTTCTATTAAATCTTCTGGAACTTCCTGAACGTTGACCAATTCGGTTATGTCAGGTTCCTTTTCAAAAACGGAAGGGTTCTGAACAACATACAACAAGGTAAAAATGCAAAGTAGGATGACGCCAAAGCCAATGATTAGTTTCCTATAAAGAAGTTCAACCTGATTTTTAAAACGGTTCTCAAACGACATATTAGGAAACTTTTATTGCAATACGGTGACAGGCGTTGTTTAGATATCCTTTAGGATTCCACCCTGGCAATAACATGGGTTGACTCGCACCATTGGCATCTTTGGCCCTCGCCCAAACTTCATAGTATCCCTTTTTAGGAAAGTTATTGATAGCCGCACTAAAATGTTGCCATGCCAAGCGATTTACAGGTCGTTGTAATGAACATGGTTTCCAGGTTGAACCAAAGTCTATTGAATATTCAACGCTTTGTACTTCCAGTTCTCCAGCCCAAGCATGCCCCCTAATATTCAAAGTTTGCCCCGACTTGATAATAGCTCCTGATTTGGGATAGGTAATCAAGGACTTAACCGGCATAGATTCAATAATGCACATGTCTTCGTCTGCAACCTTTTCGCCTGGAGCTACGGGTTCACAAGGTACTCGGTATGAGGTCCCTGTCATTTTAGCTCCGTCATGAACTTTATCCCGAATGCTAATTCGATTCACCCATTTTCCAGAAGTTGAGGCCGGCCAACCTCCACAAACTAAACGAAGAGGATAACCATGTGCTAATGGAATGTCCTTTCCGTTCATTTGAAATGCCAACAAGGTTTCGTCCTGCATGGCTTTTGCTATGGGAACTCCTCGCGAAATAGGTTCTTTTTCAGGATTTCGGCTTAGGTGAATATCAGCAGCATGATACCCAATGTAGACTGCATTCGACTGGATACCAACATCGTCCAAAACATCTCTTAAGCGAACCCCTGTCCAATTGGCACAAGAAACAGCCCCAACGGTCCATTGATTTCCTTTTGCGGGTGGATTAAATTCACTTCGACCATTACCTCCACATTCCAAAGTAAGCTGATAGGTGTACTGTTGAAATTTGGATTTCAATTCGGATAGGGTATAGGTTTTGGACTTTGAAACAGATTCCCCATCAATAATCAAGGTCCAGTTTTTTGCATCAATATTCTCCGGGATTAACCCATTATTTCGGATGAACATGTACTTATTCGGAGTTACCTTATCATCCAAAAGATGTGCTTTCGCCTCAATATTCCAGGGCTTGTTATTAAGCACAGTCATACCAGTATCCTTGTTGAAGAGCTTAAATGGGTCCGGGTCCTGCACGGCCAATGGAGTATAACCTAGAGGAATTTTATGCCCAAAAGCAATTTCCATACCTAAAATGGTGGCTAACGAGCTTAAAGAGGTTTGGGATATAAAGCGTCGTCTATTCATATAGGCTTAGTGAAATATAATATGCAGGGCAATCAGAGAAAGCAGCATCCCAATTCCAGCTTTACCCAATATCGGGGAGGCAGGTTCTGCTCTTAGTTTGTCCCTTACAAATCCAGTTCTAGAACCAATCCAAATGATTACGAAACCGATGAGAATCACCCACATAGCTCGGATAAAGTAATTCATATCCGGAAAATATTCCAAGAAGAAAAACTGTAACGGGATTGTTGCCAAAAATCCGAACAACGCGACGCGATGCTTGGGAAAGGCCAAGAAAGCTGCAGCGGAAATAAGAACAACAATACCACAATTGATGAAATACCTAAGTTGGTTTAGGGTATGTGTGAAAGCGGCTCCAGGATCTTGGAATTTCAGATATAGCAGTACAATACCAATGATTACTCCAGATATAAAAGAAATCAAAATAGCCCTTTTCCCAGAGCGCACCACCTGTTGATCAGAGGCGTTCTTGTTTACATAAACCTTATAAATGTCAATCGACCACAATGTTGCCAACGAATTAAATGTAGAGTCGACCGTACTCATCAACGATGCGAACAATGCACAAAGAATAAGACCTTTTACACCGACAGGTAAATAAGTATTTACCAAATAGGGGAATGCAGCATCTGGTTCTGGTAGACCATTATCACCCAAAATGCCAACCAAGGCAATACCTGGCAAGATGATAATGGCTGCCATAAAATACTTCATGAGTCCACCTACCATAAGACCAATCTGAACATCTTTCAAACTCTTGGCTGCCAAAGAACGTTGCACAACGGATTGATTGGCACACCAGTAATTAATATTTAATAGAAACGCTCCGAAAATATGAATCCAAGGAAGTGTGTCGTGATCTGCAGGTAAATGCAGGTGCATTAAATGTCCCGTTTTTTCGTACAGTTGTGACCATCCACCCAAATGGTAAATGGCAATGAACATAACAACCACGCCTCCCGTCAGCAAAATAGCAAACTGGATAACATCTGTTCGTACTACCGCAGCCAATCCTCCAAAATAGGTATAGGTAGCAGAAAACAAACCTAGAAATAAAATAAGGATGGCGATTCGTATCAGCCGATCCGAATGGATAAAGGACAAATAATCCCCAAAAACCAAATCTACCGAGTATGCACCCCAGAACAAAGCTGCCCCCAAGGTGATTGTAGAAAACAGAAGAATATTGGCCCCAGAATAAAGGAGTGCCACCGTACTGCCGAGTCTTGTTTTGATGAATTGGGTAATCGTGATGATTTTTTCCCGCAGATACATCGGAACAAAAATGAAGGCAGCCAACAAAAGTCCTTGTATTGCATTGATTTCGAAGTTGGCTTGGGCCAAACCATATAAGTAGGCCGATCCCATGAACCCCAGAAATTGATATCCCTGAACATTTGTTGCAATGGTAGAAAAGGCGATGGAGGGCCATCTTAGATTTCTACCACTTAAAAAGTATTCTTCGGTTGTCGCTTCTTTGGAAGTTCTGCCCGTGATTGCTGTTGCAAAAACAATAATGAAATAGGCACTTACGATAAGTAAATCAATCATATACTAGGTTGTTAGAGGAATTAGTTCCATAGCACATGTATCCAAACGAAGACAATGTAATATCATAGGTTTAGGTCGATGGTTGGTTATGGAAATTTAATTTAACTACCCAATATACCATTTTGTTTTCAATAAAAGCCTCTTATCCTTGCTATATTCTCACTCCTGCAGCTAATGGCGTTGCAGGTTCTTCAGTACTTACTTTTCCTTGGGCTATAGGCATTGAAAAAGTTTTCAACCTAGGTAAGACAAGCTTGGCAAAACGTTCACATTCTTCTTTGTGCGGATACCCCGAGAAGATAAAAGCACGAATGCCCATATCCATATATCTATTGAGCTTTTCAACAATTTGGTCTGGATTTCCAACCAATGCGGCACCACAACCTGATCGTCCACGACCTATTCCGGTCCACATATGGGGTTCTACATAACCATCATCCTCAGAAAGTTCACGCATTTCGGCTTGTCTGCTTACCCCATAGGATTTTGCATCCAAGGCCCGTTCACGCATTTCCTTACCTTGCTCCACACCTAACTTGGAGACAATGCTATCTGCGTAGGCTCTCGCTTCCTCTTCGGTTTCTCGTACCACAACATGTACACGCAGTCCAAAATCCACTTTTCTTCCGTAGGAGGCGGCTTTGGCACTCATGTTTTCCATTAGTTTTCTCAAGTTCTCCTCGGTTTCAGGCCACATCAAGTATACATCACAGTGTTCGGCACAGAGGTCCACGGCAGCAGGAGAATACCCTCCAAAATATAATAACGGACCACCATTTTGGTAGGACTTGGTAGGTAATGAGGAGACTTTGAGGTTATAAAATTTTCCTTGATAGTCAATTTCATCCTGTGTCCATCCTTGCTTTAGAATTTCAATTACTTCTCTGGACCGTTGATATCGGTCTTCGGATGACATGTTTTCTTCACCGGGAAGCGGAGAAGAAATGATATTGATGGTAAATCTTCCTTTTAAAATATGATCAATTGTTGAAAGGGTCCTACCCAACATGGCTGGGTGTATTTCACCACAACGAATGGCCGCCAACATATTGATTTGTTTTGTCATGGGTGCAACCGCAGAAACAAAAGGCAGTGTATCTTGCCCCACCTGATAGGACGACGGGCACAAAATGTTTCTAAAACCACCTTTATCAGCAGTTAACAAAATTTCCGATGTGTTTTCGAAAGTGCTTTTATAATCCATGCTTCTTTCGCCCAAATATCTATCATCACCATTACAGATGGGAGCAAACCAGGAAACTTCGGCTCCTTCAAGATGTGGGGATCGTATTGTAATTTTTGAATTTTCCATTACTGATATGTTGTTTTTTTAATCAATTTCTCTTCCAAGGGCTGCTTCCCAAAGCATATACCATTCTTCATGGGTAAGGGTAATATCCAATGCTTTATAGGCAGTTTGAATACGTTCCAGCTTGGAGGTTCCTAATACGGGAACGATTCCAGCAGGGTGTTTTCTGAGCCATGCATATAATAACTGGTCGTGTGCAGCATTATACTTTTCTCCCAGAGTATCCAATACTTTTTGAATGGCCATAATTTCTGGCGAAGCTGCCTTTCCAAATAAGCTTCCCCCTCCCAAGGGTGACCAAGCGGTAGGGATTATATTTAATTTTTGACATTGGTCCAATGTGCCATCCACAAATGCATTTCTATGCAAAATGGAAATCTCCACCTGATTGGTTATCAGGGGTATAAAAGAATGTAACAAGTCAAATTGGGATGGTGAAAAATTGGATACACCAAAGTCCAGTACTTTTCCAGATTGTTTCAAAGTGGAAAGTGCTTCGGCTATTTCATGTGGATTGAAAAGGTAATCCGGTCTATGCAATAGAAGAACATCCAGGTAGTCGGTTTGAAGATACTTCAGGGACAAATCCACCGATTCCAATATATGCTTGGCCGAAAGGTCATAGGACTTGATTTTATGGGATGGTCTATTGCCCGACACCAACTTTATACCGCATTTCGTTGTAATTCGCATTTTCTCGCGAAGGTCCTTTCGTGATTTCAATACCTTACCAAAATCCTCTTCAGTAGTGTAGTGCCCATAGATATCGGCATGGTCAAAGTCAATCAAACCAAGTTCCATGCATCCTTCAATGAATTTTTCATATTCAGAAGTTGATAGTTGACTGCCCCAAGTACCCAATCGCATGGTACCTATTATTAGAGGGGATATATTTTCTTTAGTTAGGCCCATAGAAATTATTTAATTCTCATATTGGGTCAAATTTAACCAAATAAACCAAAAATGTAAACGTTTACATTATAAAATTTCATAATATTGCTGAGATTTCACATTTAAGAAAATTGAATAGAAAATGATAACGATCATTTCGGGGTCAAATCGAAAGAATAATAAGACAATTCACTTTGCGAAGCACGTTTTTGACGAGCTGAAAACCTTGGCGCAAGAAGAAGTGAAATTTTTGGATATTTCTGAGTTTGCCGGGGACGTAGTCAATGAAACTATGTATAAAGATTCAGACCAGCCTAAGGTTGTCCAATATATACAGGATGAATACTTCATTCCGGCTACGAAGTTTTGGTTTTTTGTTCCAGAATACAACGGAAGTTATCCTGGGATTGTCAAACTACTCTTGGATTCCATGTCCGTAAGGGAATATCAGAAGAGTTTTGCCGAGAAAAAGGCGTGTATTACTGGAATTGCTTCGGGTAGGGCAGGAAATCTAAGAGGAATGGATCACTTGGCGGAGGTGTTGAATCACTTAGGGATTCATGTGCACCCGAATAAAAATCCAATATCTTCCATTTACAAAATGCTAAACTCTGAAGACAATACCGTCAATGAGGAAGCGCAGGACACTTTAGGGAAACAATTGCAGCAATTTCTAGACTTTTAATTGTCTAGTCTATTTTTGAGGATTCCCTTTCGACCAGTTTTGGAGAAAGTATTTTGGTAGTTGGCCTCTGTTTCTTGTTCATATTTTGTAACAGTAGAGTGGCTGACAGTTCTCCCATGTGCGCATTTTCTTGGTCAATGGAACTAATCGTGGGTTGTGTAAGGGTACTAAAGTGGGCGTTGCCAAAACCAATTAGCTTCATTTTTTTGGGTACTTCTAGCTGTAAGGTAGTCAGTAGGTTGAGTACGTGTATGGCCATTTCATCCCCAAAGGCAAAAATGCCATCAATTTTTGGATGTTCTTTGAATAGGTTTTCCAAATGCTTTAAATCCTGGGTTGCATCTGATTTAAGCTCGGTGATTTGGTAGGACACCTCAGTTTCATGCTTTTGAATTGCTGCTAGGAAACCGCGCTTCCTTTCGTTAAAAATACCTACGTCGGAATTGCCAGCAATGTGCAATAGCGTTTTGCAGTTGTTATTGATAAGGTGCTCTGTGGCGATATGGGCACCCAAATAATTATCGAGCACTACGGTATTTATCGCTTCCAATGATGGGGGCCTATCAAAAAACACAATAGGAATTTTAGCATCGATGAGCTTTTGGATATGCCCATAATCGGTAGTTTCTTTGGAAATCGACATTAAAACACCATCCACATTAAGTTTCATAAAAGAATCTAAGGCCGAATTCTCTTTTTCTTGCAGCTCATGGGTCTGTGAAATGATTATGTTGAATCCAGATTCGCTGACTACACGTTCTATTCCATTTATAATGTCACTGAAAAAAGAGTTGTTGACCTCAGGAACGATTACGCCAATGATTCTGCTTTTTCCGCTGCGCAATGCAGCCGCCATCATATTGGGACGATAATCCAACTCTTTGGCTGCTTTTAGCACTTTTTCCCGAGTTTTGGGAGATACCAACGGACTATCATTGAACACTCGAGATACCGTGGCCAGGGAAACCCCTGTCATTTTCGCGATTTCTTTGATTCCAGCCACCTACATGAAGTTTATAAGTATTCTAAAACGTAAAACAGGGAAATTCCCCCTAACACAATCCAGGTGAAAATACCGACAATCAAGATATTAAAGCCTAGTTTTTTGAGCTGTCCTATGTTGATTTGCATTCCAATCAAAAACAGGGTAAAAATCAATGCTTTTCGGGCAATCCAAACAATATGCTCGCTTATTTTACCCGCTTCCGGAATATAGGAATTGATTAACATGGCACCAATAAACCCAAAAATAAACCATGGAAAAGCGAACTTTTCCTTGGAGTTGGAACCAAAGGATATGATCAACACCAAGGGAATAATCCATAGTGTTCTTACCAACTTGGTGGTCGTGGCGATATTCAGGGCCTCATTTCCATAGACTTCAGCAGCTCCTACCACAGAGCTGGTATCATGAATGGCTATGGCACTCCAAATACCAAATTGGGACTGATCTAAATCAAAGTAATGACCGATATAGGGAAAGATAAAGAGCGCAATGGCATTTAGAAGAAATACTATCGCTAAGGAGATTGAGGTTTGGGAAGAATCCGCTTTGAGGCTGGGACTCACAGCAGCAATGGCGCTACCACCGCATATTGCCGTACCAGAGGCAACCAAAATGGTAGTGATTCGCTCGGATTTTAGGATTTTACCTATCGCAAAAGCGATGATAAAGGTGCAGACTATGGTAATCAGGGTGATGAAAAAACTGTTGGACCCCACTTCTATGGCTTGCTGCATGTGAATGCCAAAACCAAGACCTACAACAGACAGTTGCAATAAGGTTTTCTGGAATTTTTTGCTGTTTGTAACAAACTCAGTATTGGCTAGTTGAAATATCCCTGCTGCCATTCCTATTGCTAGCGCCAGAGCAGGAGAGATATAACCCAGCAGAGTTCCCGTTAGCACTAAGACGCACAATATGTAAGTAGCTGTTTTTGAAAGCATATCCTGAATCGAGGCAAAACTACAAATAAAAATGTAAACGTTTACATTCTTATTCCATTTCGTATCAATTCACTTTCAGGGAAAATACTTTGGGTTTCTCATTATTGATAGCCACAAATAAAAACTGCTGGCCCGTCTTATCCTTGAATTTAGATAGGTGCTTGATTTCACCTCGTACATAAAAACCGGATTCGTCGTACGGGGACCATTTGAAGTTCCCATCTCCCGAGCCAATAAGCACACCACCATAGCTTGCATCCAAGCGACTAAATTGTGGTTTAAATTCGTAATTGTTTCCTCCCAAAATTAAATCCAAGTTCCCATCACCGTTAATATCGGTGCAATTTATATCGCATACGCAGGAAAATTGAACCTCTTTGGGTAAGTCAATGATTTTGAACTCTCCATTTCCTTGATTGATGGCAACGACGCTCGAAGTGGTATTAATTTCTTTGATAATGGACCTTTGTAGAATAGTTGTATCAATCAACTGGTCCACGCTTTTGGTAGCAAAGTCTGAGAATTTCAGGTTTTCTTTTTTTAGCGAATTTAATTGTGCAGTCAATTCCCTTTTAAGAGTTACCGGTACATCCCTGCCTTGATAATTTTGAGTGAAAAGCTGCTCAATCGTGCCATTATCGTCAAAATCATTCACAAACATTTTCAAGGGTGCGCTGGTCGAAGCTTTATAGCTAAAATTTTCCCCTTGATTTCCCAAAACAAAATCCATGTCGCCATCTTTATCCAAGTCTTCTGCATAAATGGTATTCCACCAACCGGATACGCTATCCAGTGACGTTTCTTTTGGGCTCAATCTTCTGCCCGTATTTTTGAAGATTTTGATGCCACCCCAATCTGTGGTCAATACCAAATCTTTTTTTGAATCCCTGTCATAATCCGTCCAAATGGCATCTGTTACCATCCCCACATTTTTTAAATGAAAAGCTTTGCTTTCAGTAATGTCCGAGAAGTTGCCATTACCATCGTTTTCAAGAAACAGATGCTCCGGATTTACACCATAGATACCGGGGACGCTTCTGCTTCCAATAAATAAGTCCTGGTCTCCATCTTCATCAAAATCGCATGGGGCAACAATCGATACGTTATTTTCCAAACTGGGAATGGACTTTGGCGCTGTGGAAAAATTACCCTGTCCATTATTTAGGTAAACCCGGTTTTTGTAAAATTTGGTGATTCCTGGAATATTTCCTCCGGAACCTACGACCAAATCCATATCGTTGTCACCATCAACATCAACGAAAGCTGATGCCGTATCTTCGAATCCCCGGTCCGTTCGAAAAACATCCTGGGCCGCGGCCAACTGTAGTTTCCCTTGGTTTTGATGTAAAAAAATTTTTGCAGGCTCACCTTTGGAACCTCCCATAAAAATATCCTCGTCTCCGTCACCGTCAATGTCGGCAATTGCAATGGTGGGTCCTTCTTGGGATATCTTTTGGGTGATTAGGCCTTCATAGTCGTAATCAATATGTTTATCCTCTACATGTTTAGGTAATTTTGAAGGAAGCTCAGTGAGTAGGGTAGCTTCGCTTGTAGATTGGAGGTCAAGTTTTTGACCAGCATCCGTCTGTAATAGCGTAAGACCCGTGTTTGGTTTTACATCTAAAAGAACTTGATACATACCATTGGGCCAAATAACTTGTAATGAATCAATCTCCTTATTTTGACCCAAGCCAATGGTCATCACATAATCAATAGAGGACTGAAACCCACGGGAAGGTATTTGTTCTTGTCGTATCACCTCATTGCCTGTATAGATTTGGATAACACTTCCTATTCCTTTGGTATTATGACCCTCTCCTTCCAAGGTTATTTTTAAGTAATTGTTTTTTAGATTTTCACTGGTATTACGGTAAACAAAAAGCTCTTGGTTTACGTTGTTGATAATAAGATCCAAATCTCCATCATTGTCCAAGTCGCCATAAGCAGCACCATTTGAAAAACTTGGAGTGGCCAACCCCCAATCTTCGGATAAATTGGAA
The DNA here is from genome assembly GCF_965601775.1 of Flagellimonas sp. Lineage (GTDB taxonomy): Bacteria > Bacteroidota > Bacteroidia > Flavobacteriales > Flavobacteriaceae > Flagellimonas. The sequence goes on along the minus strand of NZ_OZ271837.1, from coordinate 3,421,812 downwards.
AAGGTAAGATTCTGGTTGTTTTTAAAAGCGTAGTTGGAGATGGGTTTGGATGGCATGGCGTTGATTACCTCATTTTTTTGTTCTTTGTTTCCATATACCGCAGTTTGTTGTCGGGTAACATCTTCAAAGAAGTCAATAAAATCCTGATTTGTGAGGTCATGATAAATGCCATTGCACACAAAAACATCGCGGTATCCGTCATTGTCCATGTCAAATAAAAGCGCACCCCAGCTCCAGTCTGTTTTGGATATGCCACTATAATGTGCTATTTCTGAAAAGGAGTTACCCAGATTCAATTGCAGGGTATTTTGCATAAACTGATAATAATAATCGTTCTGCAATTTCCGTTGGTGGGTGTCATAGGTTTCAAATGTGGTTGTTGTCTTGAGTCTCTCATCTCCTTCGGGAAGCATATCCGTAACGAATATATCGGCCTTGCCATCATTGTTGATATCTGCCATATCCGCTCCCATAGAAAAAAGGCTTAAATGGTTGGTCCATTCCTTGATACTCTCCGTAAATGTCCCATCTTGGTTGTTGATATAGAGATAATCGTGCTCAAAAAAATCATTGGAAACGTAAATATCTGGATAGAGGTCTTGATTAACATCACCAACGGTAACCCCTAGACCAAATCCTACCAAGCTCCCATATATATTGGCTTCTTCACTCACATCCGTGTAAAAACCGTTGTCGTTTCTTAGAAGTTTGTCTCCACCTCCTTTGATTTCTTCCACTACGTTCCAGTCTTTCGCTCTAAGATCCCTTTTGTTTTCGTATCCGAGACTGGCCACGGGGATAAAACTATTGTTGAGCATGTAGACATCAAGATCACCATCTTTGTCGTAGTCAAAAAAAGCAGCGTGAGTGGTAAAACCACTATCCGCCAAGTTATAGTCCTCTGCTTTTTCTGTGAAGGTTAGGTCTCCGTTATTAATAAAGAGTTCATTTTTTTGGTCATCCCCTTTTATGTTTCCGGCGTTGCAGACATAAATATCCAAAAGTCCATCCGCATTGATATCAACAAACACTACTCCTGTAGACCAGGCTTTGGAGCCTTCCACTCCCGCGGAGCGGGTAACATCCTCAAACTGGAAATTCCCCTTGTTCAGAAAAAGCTTGTTCTTTTTTCTATTGGCAGTCAGATAAACATCCGCCAGTCCATCGTTGTTTATGTCTCCAATGGCCACACCACCTCCATTGTAGAAATTACGATACAGAAATATGTTGAAGTCTTCTTCATTTACAATGGTGTTATTGAATGATATTCCGGTTTGAGTACTATCCAATAATGAAAAGAGTGTATCGTTTTCTTTCCCGCTAGTTTTTTGGTCTTGTTGGTTCGAACAAGAGGCTATGATAAGCACTAATAGAATAGTAAGGAAATAGGTGTTTTTGAATGACATTTTTTTGGTATTCTGTAATTGCGAAAGCTAAAGATTTTCATCTACATATCATAGAAGTAGAGTCAGATTAACAGTGGTAGTTTGAGATAAAATTGAAAATATGAAGACAAAAAAAGAGGGCGAAAGCCGCCCTCTTTAAACATATTATGGTTGATAAACTACTAGTAACCTTCGTTTTGTGTAAGGTTAGGGTTAGTGGCAAGTGCAGAAGCTGGAATGGGGAATTTTACCCTAAAAGCATCAGTAACGTTTTTCATTTCCCAAGTAGTAGTTGCGAAAGTTCCAAAACGTAGCTGTACCGCTCTTCTTCCTCCCATTACACCTTCGGAATTCAGCTCTCTGGCGATGATGTCAGGCATATCATCCAATGAAACGCTTCCCAGTGGAGTAGCACCGGCTCTCGCTCTTAAAGACTCTACATCTTCAAGTGCGGTAGGTCCACCAGATCCACCTCTTAGGGTGGCCTCAGCACGCATTAATACGGCGTCTGAAAAACGCATCCAAGCAAAATCCCTAAAGGTATCCCCAGGTAGATTGCCATCTGCAGCTCTTTGTGGATTTTTAACGATTCGAATTCCATTTCGCTCATTGTTTACTTCTAAATTGGTGAGGATTGCGTCCTCATAAACCAAAGGATTCTCTTGTCTATCTGTAAGGTTACCGCCAGAAACATTTCTTTGCTGCCCGCGGATATATCCGGTAGACACACCCAGTACTTCCTCTCCAGGAAGTCCAAGTCTCGCATCATCAGCTATATCATCCGAACCAAAAAGTCTAAAGGTTTCCGTAAGCGTAACAAAACCGTTCCAACCCCCTTGATTAGGGTGTAGTTGATTATACTGACGGGTTCTTATATCACCATCCAACATAAAGATAACCTCTTGGTTGGTATTATTAGCAGGATCCCAAATATCGAAATAGCTTTCATCCCCATCAGGATCATCAGCTCCAATACCGTCCAACTGGAAACCAAGGTCTTCGATCGCGTTGACATCAGCAATGACCTGATTCATATCTCCTTGAGTGCCAACTAAATGGATGGCATTCAATTGTACTCTAGCTCTCAAGAATCGCGCAAAGGCCTCTCCTATACCTGTCAAAGTTCCAGCTCTATCTTCTCCAGAACCTCCTGGCCTTAACGGTACATTTGGCCCATTAGCTGAAAGATTACCACTGGAAATAGCAGCGTTCAAATCACTAAGGATTAAATCAAAAGCTTCCTGGGCAGAAAGTACTGTTGGGTCAACATCTGGACCATCATCCACTCCCCTATTAGGTACTTGGCCGAAGAAATCAAGAAGGGAATACACATTAAATGCACGAATCACCTGCGCCTGAGCGGTTTGGCTAGCATTTGCGTTGGATCTTGAATCCAATAACTGATTCGCACGGAACGTTGCCGCATTGTGCCTGTTCCACGCTTGTAGTACGTAAACGTGGTTTGCATCCCAGGTATGGTTGTGCATAGTACGCCAAACCCCGTTATCACCCCAGTCAGCACCCCGTGTCAAAACGGCTATGTTGTCTGCGGATACTTCCATAAGCGCATAGGCATTTTCTTGAGAATCTTGGCGAAAAAGCCCTACTCCATCACTGTCACCACTGCTATAGAGGGCCTCAAGACTCGCTGAGGTACTTGATACCCCACTGAAGGTACCACCGTCTGATTCAACGGATACGGAATCTCCAAAATTGGGTTCCAAGTCTGTACATGCTTGGGAAGCTACCAGTAGCAGGCTTACTCCAAGCGTTTTCATCAATTTGTTTTTCAATAAATCTCTTTTCATCATTTTTTTTTTAAAAACTTGCATTAACACCTAGCGAAAAGGTAGTAGGTCTTGGATAGGAAGTCAAATCGATTCCTAACGAAGGTAAGTTGTTTAGAGTTCGGTCTGTTGATATCTCTGGATCTTGTCCTGTGTAATCCGTGATAACGAACAAATTTTGCGCATTAAGGAACAATCTTAGACTACTAAATACACTGTCTTCTCCCACATTAAAATTGTGGCCTAAAGTTACGTTTTGCAATCGTAAGAAAGAACCATCTTCCACAAACCTTGAAGAAACCGATTGAGGGTTAAATGGATTTTCAACTCCAACTAACGGTAATGTGTCTGCATATACATTTCTACCTTGGGATAGGTTAGGTATAGTGGAGAACGCATTCCTTGTATTATTGTATATAGACTGTCCAAACTGTCCGTTAAAGAACAAGCTTAGGTCCCAATTTTTGTAGTTGAAATTATTGGTAAAACCTAATGAGAAATCAGGTAAGGCACTTTCTCCAATAAAAACTTGAGCACCTTCACTACCAAAAATATTTCCTCCATTCTCATCTAAACCTTGCCAGTCTCTTGTAAAGAAGCTAAACAAAGGCTGGTCGTTGGCCAGACGTTGCGCAAAAGCTCTAGATAGACCAGGCCCATTAATTTGCCCTGCATCGATATCCGGTCCTGTATAATTCTCAAGAATATTATCCGTATAGGTAATGTTGAAATTCAAATCCCAGTTAAAGTCTTCGGTTTGCACAGGAATAGCGTTAATGGTAAATTCTACCCCTGAGTTGACGATATCCCCATCCACATTGGCAAAAACAAACGGCTGCGGAGCAGGTTGTGCACTGTTCACTTGTAACAAGAATTGTGAGGTCGTTCTTTTAAAGTAGTTCACAGATCCTGAAATGCGATTATCCAAAAAGCCATAGTCAACACCAATACTCAATTGCTCATTTTCTTCCCACTGTAGGTCAGGGTTGTTAAAAGCAACGGTACTTAAAGTACCAGGATCGTTTTGGTTACCAGTGTTAAAACGTTGTCTTTCCGTAAATTGGTTTGAACCTAAACCTTCTTGGTTACCGGTTACACCCCAGTTAGCTCTAAGCTTAAACGTATCAAAGAATTCTGGGAACCAGTCCTCTTGGTCCAGTGCCCAAGACGCACCAACAGCGCCAAAAGTACCGTACTGATTGTTATTACCAAAACGTGATGAACCATCTATTCGCACGGTTCCTGAGAAATTGAATTTGCCATTCAGAGAGTAATTGGTACGTAAAAAGAATGATTGTAATTCATCTCTCTCAAGAGAAGTATTTGCGGCAAATTGTTGCCCTCTAGCAATATTGTTAATCATTTGAAACAAATCTGCCGTTTCAAAATTAAAGGCACGGAGGGTAATAGTCTCGTTTACAAACTCTTGATAGGAATGTCCTAGAACAACATCCAATACATCATCACCAAACTCCTTATTGTAGTTTAAGTAAGATTCCCAGGTAGTATTGGTCAAGTCAATTTCATCCAAGTTGGCTCTACCATTATCTAAAGTACCGTTCGCAGCAAAATCCCTAGATTCTGCGGAAGCAGCGGAAGAAGTGGATTTATCAAGACCAACAAGAGTGTTGATTGTCAAATTATCCGTTATTTTATATTGGGCCGACACATTAATAAGAGCCCGTAATGTACTAGAGGTTGCGCGAGTCAACTCTAAAAGTGCTAAAGGATTCCTTCTTTCATTGGATGGTTGGTTGAATCCAGCTATAAATCCTTGATCTCTTGTGCCGTTTCCGGTTAAAGGTTGAGTTGGGTCCCAGCCTATGGAAGCAGAAAGCAAATCACCTCTCGCATTTGGGTTGTTTGTAATAGGAGGTCTCTGGGTTTCAACGTTGGAAATAGTAGCTTGTGTGCTTAGTTTCAGCTTGTTATCAAAGAACCGTTGAGTTGCATTAAATCGAGCAGTAATTCTATCGAAAGTACTGTCTTCTACTTCACCTTCTTGATCTTGATAACCCATCGAGATTCTATAATTTCCGTTTTCACCACCACCACCGTAAGCTAGGTTGTAATTTTGGGTGAAAGATGTACGGTAAATTACATCGTAAGTATCAACATTACCATCACCAGGGACAAAAGAACCACCAGAAATGGTATTTTGGGCAGCCAAGAATTGCTCTCTGGACGCTATTTCTGGCCGGTTACCCACATATCCTACTGAGAAAGTAGAGGAGAACTCCAATACATCTCGTCCTGAACTACCAGACTTCGTGGTGATAAGAACAACCCCATTCGCACCCCTGGAACCATAGATAGCTGTAGAAGCGGCATCTTGAAGAATGTCAATACTCGCAATATCATTTGGGTTTAAGAAACTCAAAGGATCCAAAGAACCGGAACTTCCAATGTCAGAACCTCCATCTACAGTACCTCCACCTGTGGAAGCGGTGGTGTTGGCTCCATTCAATGGAACACCATCTACAACAAATAGCGGGTTGTTTTGGGAACGTACAGAAGCGGTACCCCTTACCCTTACATTCACGGCAGCTCCAGGCTCACCACTTGTAGTGGAGATTTGTACACCCGCAGTCTTACCTTGTATTAATTGTTGAGGGTTAACAATTACACCTTTGTTGAACTCTTCGGCTTTTACACTTTCCACAGCACCTACGGTACTTCGTTTGGTAGTGGTACCGTATCCAACCACAACAACTTCATCTAACTCGCTGGCATCTTCTTGAAGAGTTACATTTATTGTGGTTTGTCCATTCACAGGAATTTCCTGTGTTGCAAAACCGATGTAACTAAATACCAGGACCGCATCCGCAGCAACATCATTTAGTGTATAATTACCATCAAAATCTGTTTGCGTACCATTGGTTGTACCTTTAACTACAACGCTGGCTCCCGGTAAAGGTCCAGCAGCATCTGAAACCGTACCGGTTACTGTTTGGGCCTTGACCATACCGAAACATAACAATGCCCCAATAAAAAGAAAGCCTCTAAGTAGCGTAATCTTCATAAATAATTAATTTTAAGTTTAGTTAATTTCAATTCAAGTGTTAAACATATATAAAAAAAATGTTAATCAAAATTTAAGCATAATGCAGTGTTTAACGAAAACGGTTTCGTGTTAATAAGTTTGGGAAAATACTATCTTGATAAATCTTTGCAGCCTAATTTAATCAAATCTTAATAATAATGCGGCTTTTTAACGAAATTAATAATACTCTACGAATATACTATTTTATTTCAACCATGAAATTAGCCCCTGTTTTTTGATGATTTTATGTTACTCCTAGTGTTTTGTTAAATGTTTGTCTAAAAGAACTGTTAATAGCTAGTTTTAGTTATTTTCCCTTCTCTTTTAAAAATCCTTTCAAAAAAGTTGAAATCAAAGATTACCTTAAAAGATATTGCTAGAGAACTGGATGTTTCTATTTCCACGGTTTCCAAAGCCCTAAAGAACAGTGAGGAAATAAGTAGGGATACCAAAGAAAAAGTTCAGGCTTTTGCTCGCTTGTACAATTACAAGCCGAATAATATTGCTATTAGTTTAAAGAACAAGCGTACGAAAAACATCGGAGTCGTGATTCCAGATATCGTCCATCACTTTTTTACCACGGTGATTCGGGGGATAGAAAAATATGCCAATGCTAAAGGATACAATGTAATCGTCTGTCTTTCAGAAGAATCCTTTGACAAGGAGGTAATCAACATGGAAATGTTGGCTAATGGCAGTATTGATGGTTTTATTATGTCACTTTCCTCGGAAACCCAGGCCAAGAAGGATTATAACCATCTCAAGGAGGTGACTGAACAGGGAATACCCGTGGTGCTGTTTGATCGTATTACGAATGAAATCGATTGCGATAAGGTGATAATCGATGACAAGATGGGAGGCTATCTGGCTACCAAGAAACTGATTGAGCAGGGCAAGCGAAAAATTGCTTTAATAGCCACAGAGGATTACTTGAGTGTGAGCAAGGATAGAAGCGAAGGGTATCGAAAAGCATTAATCGATAGCGGTTTGGAGATAGATGAATCACGGATTTTAAAATTACCAACTATGGAAATGGACGAGCAGATGATTCGGGACTTCTTTGAAAATGTAGAAGTAGACGCCGTTCTATGCGTTAATGAGATTTTTACCGTCTTTAGTATGACATTGGCTTTGGAAAAAGGGCTAAAAGTTCCAGAGGATGTTGCTTTCATAGGATTTACAGATGGCTTGCTATCAAAATATGCCCACCCCAGTCTAAGCATGGTGGCACAGCATGGAGAAAAAATGGGTGAGATTTCGGCACAGATGCTAATTGACAAGGTGGAAAGCGAACAGGAAGAAGAAACCTTCCAGACCAAAATTTTAGAGCCTACATTGGTGCTACGAGACTCAACAATTAATTAAGTTTGTCCTCGGTAATTAAAACGACAATCTGAACTTCTACCACACAGTTAACACATGAATCAAGATTATATTAAAGCGAACCCTTGGTCAATTATTGAGGAGGGTTTTAATAAAGAACGTGTAAAATCTTCCGAGAGCCTTTTCAGCATTGGAAATGGAGCGATGGGACAACGCGCCAATTTTGAGGAGACCTATTCCGGAGGCACTTTTCAAGGAAGCTATATAGCTGGGGTATATTACCCTGATAAGACCAGGGTAGGTTGGTGGAAGAATGGTTATCCCGAATACTTTGCTAAGGTACTGAACGCTCCGAATTGGATTGGAATTGATGTCTGGGTGGATGGAGAGGTTTTCGATTTAAACACCTGTAAAGAAATTAAAGATTTTTCCCGACAGTTGAATATGAAGGAAGGTTGGTACAGACGTTCCTTTGTGGCTGTCACAGCCAAAGGCGATGAGGTTTCAGTTGTATCCACGCGATTTTTAAGCCTTCATTTGGATGAGCTGGGTGCTATTCAATACGATATAGAAGTTCTGAACAAGGATACAGAGATCATCATTTTACCCTATTTAGATAGCGGTATAAAAAATATGGATAGCAATTGGGACGATCAGTTTTGGAATACCACAAATATTCATTCTGATGGCAACCGTGCTTTTATTGAAGCGCACACCTTAAAAACCAATTTCGAAACCTGCACCTTTATGGATGCAACGGTTTATCGAGATGGTGAACAAATTGAAGTGGAAGCAAATCTTAAGACAGATGAACTATCCGTTGGTCTACGTTTTGTGATTGATGCCAAAAAAGGTGAAAAAATTACTTTGCAAAAAATGGGAGGATACACGGTTTCAAGAAACCATAAATCCTCAGAGTTGATTATAGCAGCCCATTCCGTTTTGGATAAAGCAACCAAACTTGGGTTCAATGGACTTCTAGAACAGCAGAAAAAAGACTGGGCTAGCATTTGGGAAATGAGCGATATTGAAATAGAAGGTGATGTAAAGGCGCAACAAGGAATCCGTTTCAATATTTTTCAATTGAACCAGACCTATCTAGGAAAAGATTCCCGATTGAATATTGGCCCGAAAGGTTTTACTGGTGAAAAATATGGCGGAAGCACCTATTGGGATACCGAAGCCTATTGTCTTCCTTTTTATATGGCGACAAAAAATCAAGAAGTCGCTTGGAGCCTTTTGGAGTATCGGTATAATCATTTGGAAAAGGCCATCGAAAATGCGGAGAAATTGGGATTCAAAAATGGTGCAGCCCTTTATCCCATGGTGACCATGAACGGCGAAGAGTGCCATAATGAATGGGAAATTACTTTTGAAGAGATTCATAGAAACGGCGCAATTGCTTTTGCCATTTTCAATTATTATCGCTATACCAATGATTACAGCTACATTCCTAAAATGGGATTGGAAGTACTTATAGGAATCGCTCGTTTCTGGCAACAACGCTTCAATTATTCAGAAGACAAACAGAGCTATGTGATGTTGGGAGTCACTGGACCCAATGAATACGAAAATAACATCAATAATAATTGGTATACCAGCTATTTGGCCAAATGGTGTATTGAATATACTTCTGAGCAATTAGAGAAAGTCGAAAAGGAATATCCAGAAGATTACGATAGGATTATTGGAAAAACTGGATTGAATTCAGAGGAAACCAAAGCGTGGGATGAATTGGTGTCCAATGTCTATTTTCCCTACTCTGAAAAATATGATGTCTATTTGCAGCAGGATGGATTTCTAGATAAGGAAATGATTCGGGTCAATGATTTACCAAAATCCGAAAGACCTATCAATCAAAAGTGGAGTTGGGACCGAATTTTGCGTTCTCCTTACATTAAGCAGGCCGATGTATTGCAGGGCTTCTATTTCTTTGAAGACCATTTTTCCCATGAGCAACTGGAAAAACACTTTGATTTTTATGAACCGCTTACCGTGCACGAGTCCTCATTGTCTCCATGTGTTCACAGTATCCAAGCCGCAAAATTGGGTAGAATGGAGCAGGCCTATACCTTTTATTTAAGAACCTCTCGATTGGACTTGGATGATTATAATAAGGAGGTTGAGGAAGGTCTTCATATAACTTCCATGGCAGGTACATGGATGAGCATCGTAGAAGGTTTTGGCGGAATGCGGGTCAAGAATGGCCAATTGTCCTTTGAGCCCCAGATTCCTGAGCAATGGGACTCCTTTTCCTTTAGGGTAAACTTCAGGGGTCAAATAATCACTGTGAAAGTTGAAAAGGACAAATCAAGCTTTGCTATTACTGGAGAAACGGATTTAAATGTTCTGGTCAACGGAAGCCCGGTGACCTTAACCCCTCAAAATTTAGTTCAAGCATGAAAAAATGGGCCTTCGGTTGTTTTTTTGTCATGCTCGGAGGCTTTTTGGCATGCGAATCGAATATCAAAACCAAAGAAGTGGAGTCAATAACAGAAAGAAAAGCAGTTGTTTATCAGGTTTTTACCCGACTTTTTGGTAATACAAATACCACCAATAAACCTTGGGGAACTATTGAGGAGAATGGCGTAGGAAAGTTTTCAGACTTTACCGAGACAGCTCTTACCGAGATAAAGGATTTGGGTGTTACCCATATCTGGTATACTGGAATCCCGCATCATGCCGTGATTAAGGATTATACTGAATTTGGAATATCCAATGACGACCCTGATGTTGTAAAAGGACGAGCGGGTTCTCCTTATGCCGTCAAAGATTATTATAATGTAAATCCTGACCTTGCCGATAATCCCTCAAATAGGTTGCAAGAATTCAAAGATTTGGTGGATAGAACCCATAAAGTAGGAATGAAGGTTTTGATAGATATTGTGCCCAATCATGTTGCACGAAAGTATCAAGGTTTAAATAATCCAGAAGGAGTAACTGATTTTGGAGCCCATGACGATACATCTTTGGAATACCATGTAAACAATAATTTTTACTATGTAATTGGTGCGGAATTTGAGGTTCCCAATTGGGAGGGAGGTTACCAACCACTTGGGGGAGATGGTAATGAATTAGCCAACGGAAAATTTAAAGAGGTTCCGGCAAAATGGACAGGAAACGGTTCTCGATTAGCACAACCCAATTTCAACGATTGGTACGAGACAGTTAAGATTAACTATGGGGTTCGACCAGATGGTACAAAAGACTTTAAAGAACTGCCTGAAAACTTTGCTGGAAAGGACTATCAAGAGCATTATGCTTTTTGGCAGGATAAGAAAATACCAGATTCTTGGATAAAATTTAGGGACATTGCCCTGTACTGGCTGGATTTTGGAGTCGATGGATTTCGCTTTGATATGGCCGAGATGGTTCCTGTGGAATTTTGGAGCTATATGAACTCCAGCATCAAAATGAAGAATCCAGATGCTTTCCTTTTAGCCGAAGTGTATAATCCAGACTTGTACCGGGATTATATCCACAAGGGAAAGATGGACTACCTCTATGATAAGGTAGAACTTTACGACAGTATCAAACATATTATGAAAGGATATGGTTGGACCGACCATATTCCAGTGGTTCAAAAGGGAATGGCGGATATTGAACATCATATGCTCCATTTCTTGGAAAACCACGATGAGCAGCGTATTGCTAGTCCGGATTTTGCAGGAAATGCAGAATTGGCCAAACCCGCCATGGTGGTTTCCGCAACCATCAGTACTTCACCAACCATGATTTATTTTGGTCAAGAAGTAGGTGAGCCTGCGGCGGAAAATGCAGGTTTTGGTAGTCCCACACGCACCTCAATTTTCGACTACATTGGAGTACCACATCATCAACGCTGGATGAATGATAAAAAATTCGATGGGGGTCAACTTACGGAACAAGAAAAGGAACTCCGGGATTTCTATAAGCGATTGTTGAATTTCACCATTTCCAGTGAGGCCTTAATGGGCGAGTATGAAGAAATCCACTTTTATAATAAGGAAAATACGGAGAATTACGACCATAGGGTGTTGTCTTATGTTCGATGGTCTCCCAATGAAAAGCTGATTATCGTTTCCAATTTCGAAGAAGACAAAACCTATAATTTCGAGCTTAAAATTCCGGAACACCTTATTCAAAAATGGGACTTGAAGAATGGAAATTATAAACTAGAGGAAAAACTCTATGGAACTAAATCCTTTGAGTTGAAAATTACGAATGGGATGGGAGAAATCAATGTTGAACTACAACCATTACAATCTCTTATTCTCAGCCTAAATCCATAAAAAAAGGCAGATTACATTGTAATCTGCCCCCAAGTTAAAGGTCGGCTAGTTGTCCCTATTCTTTGCTAGCTGTTTTTTGATATACAAAGGCAATAACAGCTCCAACTATCCCATAATATAAAATGTCGATTACCGCTTCTGCAATATGACCAGTGCCATCCATCCAATTGGAAGTGGCATACCAAATAAGCCCCATCGAAATACCAACGAAGGCTCCGACTAAGGCACCAAATTGAAACCCTTGACCTATGGAATGATGTCCTCTGGCCCACTTACTGTACAATGTGCTTAACATAAGAGCTCCAAAAAGATTTCCTAGGGCTATAAGTCCTAAATTCGGTACCTCTTTCATCACATTGACCAAAGAGTGCTCCTCAAAGAATTCTGCTGTAGCAATACCCCAAATGAGGTATCCTAAGAAAAACATGACCACCCCTGCAACAAGAGTAGCCAACAAGTTTGATTTTGAAAACATGTTTGCTAATTAATGGTTATTAATATGATAAAAATATTAAATATAAATTAACAATTTGATAATTTAAACATATTATGATTATCAAATTGATTTTTTCCTGTCTTCGAAGCTGGTTTTGGAACTATCTTTTTTTAGCCATTTTGTAGTCAAATTGTATTTTTAGGGATCAAATCAAACAGAATGAAAAAAGCCTTACTATTTTTAGGAATTGTACTTCTATTCAATGCATGTAGCATGATAAATTCGAAACCTCTGGTAATAGGTCACCGCGGTGCCATGGGCCATGAAACGGAAAATACCTTGGCTTCAGTTCAAAAGGCTTTGGATTTAGGTGTGGATATGATTGAAATCGATGTGTTTATTATTGAAAGCGGTGAAATTGCAGTGTTTCACGACGAGCGCGTAGATCGATTGGCCAACAGCGGGGGCCGAATCGAGGAATACAACATATTCGACCTAAAACAACTGATTTTAGATGGGAACCATCAAATTCCAATGCTACAGGAAGTATTAGACCTAATCGACAACAAAGTGGCGCTTAATATTGAACTAAAGGGAGCCAATACCACAGAAAGGGTGGATTTTATCATTGATTATTACATAAAAGACCGAGGCTGGTCTCCAGATAATTTTATCATTTCCAGTTTTAAATGGGATGAGCTTAGAAAAATGCGTGAGCACAACCCATCCATTAAAGTAGCAGTGCTTACAGAAGAAGACCCTTCAGACGCCATAACTGTGGCGAAGGAACTAAATGCAGTCGCCATAAATCCAAACTTTAAGAAGTTAACTGCTGAAAATACATCCCAAATACAGGAAGAAGGATTCAAAGTGTACACTTGGACCGTAAATGAGCCAGAGGATATTCAACGTATGGTTGATTATGGAGTGGATGGCATCATCACGAACTATCCAGAACGAGTGGATTGATGTTTGACGTAATTGTAGCTGGAGGGGGTGCAGCTGGCTTTTATTCGGCCATTCAAATGGCGGAACATAACCCAAATCTCAAAATCGCCATTCTGGAACGGGGAAAAACCGTGCTTTCTAAAGTAAAAATATCAGGAGGAGGTCGGTGCAATGTTACCCAGGCCAAGTTTTTTGCCCAAGAATTGGTTGAAGGGTATCCGCGGGGACGAAAAGAGCTTCTTGGCCCTTTTCATGCACATGCCCCAGGAGATGTGATGGCTTTTTTTGAAGAACGCGGAGTGCCACTTAAAATAGAGGAAGACGGTAGAATATTTCCAAAAAGTGATTCCTCCCAAAGCATTATAGATTGTTTTTTGAAAGAGATTGAAAATCATGGAATCCAACTTTTAAAAAACAGTTCGATACAGGATTTTAAGAAACTGGAAAACGGTCATTGGCAAGTAACCACCAGGAATACCGATTATGAAGCACGTATTCTACTTTTGGCTACTGGAAGCAATACGAGGATTTGGAGTCAACTGCAAAATATGGGACATTCCATAGTCTCTCCCGTGCCGTCTTTGTTTACTTTCAATATCAACGATGACCGGATCAAGGGAATCCCTGGAATCAGCATTGACGCCACCGTTGAAATTCCACCTAAAAAAATATTTTCTTCAAATATTAGTGTTGAACTGAAAAGTGCACCAAAACAACATCCTGTTCTTGAATCTGAAGGCCCGGTCCTTATAACCCATTGGGGTTTAAGCGGGCCAGCAATTCTCAAATTATCCGCATGGGGAGCAAGAATTTTGGAAGATTACAAGTACAATTTCAGGATTACGGTCAATTGGACTCCTGAGTATTCCACTGCTTCCATGGAAGGGTTTTTGCGGGAGGTAAAAGAGGTGGAAGCAAAGAAAACGGTTTCAAGGACGCAAGCCATTTCCATTCCAAAGCGATTATGGATTCGGTTGGTTTCTGCCGCAGGAATATCTAAAGAACTTCGGTGGGGTGAAGTCAATAAAGAACAGCTTAAAAACCTGTCTGAGCAGCTTACCGCTTGTTCATTTAAGGTGGAGGGGAAAAGCACCTTCAAAGAAGAATTTGTTACCGCCGGTGGGGTTGATTTAAAAGAAATCAACTTCAAAACCTTTGAAAGCAAATTGTTCCCCAATCTCTTCTTCGCTGGGGAAATAATAAATGTTGATGGGATTACAGGAGGCTATAATTTCCAAAATGCCTGGACTGGAGCTTATCTTGCTGCTAAAGAAATCGCATCAAGAAATTTATTGCAACCAGATAGATAAAAAAGCGGCTACCGCTGCACCCAAAATAGGACCAATTACAGGAATCCATGAATATCCCCATCCATTAGAGCCTTTATTTTTTATAGGAAGCAGCGCATGCACTATTCTTGGGCCAAGGTCGCGAGCAGGATTTATAGCGTATCCTGTGGTCCCACCCAAGGAAAGTCCTATTCCCCAAACAATTAGAGCTACAGGTAGCGCACCAAGTGACCCCAATCCGATGATACTATTATCTTTCATCATGGTAGCGTCCGTAAAATAAAGTACGGCAAAAACCAAAACAAAAGTTCCAACTATCTCGGTCAAAAGGTTGGTTAAAATGTTTGGAATTGCTGGGGCATTGCAAAATACAGCTCGTTTGCTATTTCCGTCTTCGGTGGCATCAAAATGGTCTTTATGAATTAACCATACGAAAAATGCGCCCAACATGGCCCCAATGAACTGAGCAATTATATAATTGGGAACATCATAGATTGAAAATTCACCTGAAAGGGCTAAACCAATGGTCACCGCAGGGTTCATATGCGCCCCACTATAAGGACCGGCAACCACGACTCCTGTATATACTGCAAATGCCCATCCGGTGGTAATTACAATCCAACCAGACTGGCTGCCAAAAGTCCCTTTAAGGGATACATTGGCGTTAACCCCGCATCCCAAAAGAATCAATAAGAAGGTACCAACAATCTCGGCAACAAAGGGTGTCATGCTGAATTGTATTAAGTGGTTTTAGTCCAATGTTCCAAAGCATCAATGGCTCGATACCAACCTTTGATCCCATTTTCAATAGTTTCTCTTTCGGTTGTGGGATTGAAGCGTACATCAGTTTCCCATATTTTCTGAATTTCCTCGGCACTTTCCCAAAAGCCTACGGCTAGACCCGCTAAATAGGCAGCTCCCATAACTGTAGTCTCTACAATTTTTGGTCGGACGGCAACTGTATTCAAGACGTCGGCTTGAAATTGCATCAGCATATTGTTCACAGTGGCCCCACCATCAACACGCAGTTCTTTAATCGAGATTCCTGAATCCGCTTCCATCGCCTTTAAAATATCCATGGTTTGATAGGCAATAGATTCCAACGCTGCTCTTGCAATATGTGCATCTGTACTTCCACGAGTCAAACCAAAAATGGTTCCTTGAGCATATTGATTCCAATGGGGAGCACCCAAACCTGCAAATGCTGGAACAAAATATACCCCTTCGGATGAATCAATGGAACCAGCCAAATCTTCAACGTCCGAAGAATTTTTGATGACCTTCAGGCTATCACGCAACCATTGTACAACGGCTCCTGCAATAAAGATACTTCCTTCAAGGGCGTATTCTGTTTTTCCATTAATTTTCCAGGCCACAGTCGTAAGCAGATTGTTTTTCGAGACAATGGGTTTTTCACCAATATTCATCAGCATAAAACAACCAGTACCGTATGTATTCTTTACCATGCCTTGTTTGGTGCACATTTGACCAAACAATGCGGCTTGTTGATCACCCGCAATTCCCGAGATTGGAATTTTGGCGGCAAAAAAATTGGGTCCAGTATGTCCGTAGACTTCACTGGATTGTCTTACCTCAGGAAGCATACTTTTTGGAATGGTCAGTAGTTCCAATAGCTCGTCATCCCAATCCATGGTATTGATATTAAAAATAAGCGAGCGGCAAGCATTGGTAACGTCGGTAACATGTAATTGACCTTCGGTCATTTTCCAAATGAGCCAAGTGTCAATAGTACCCAGTACCAAATCTCCTGCCTCAGCTTTTTCTCGAGCTCCCTCAACATTATCCAATATCCATTTCACCTTGGTTCCCGAAAAATAGGAGTCAATGACCAAACCTGTTTTTTCTCGAATCATCTCGGATTTCCCCTGACTTTTCAACTCATCGCAATATGCTGAGGTACGTTTGTCTTGCCAGACAATTGCGTTATAGATGGGTTCACCGGTATTTTTGTCCCAAACCACGACAGTTTCTCTTTGATTGGTTATTCCAATCGCCGCGATTTGGTCTCCCTTAATCCCTTTTTTGCTTACAGCTTCGGCTGCCATTCCTGCTTGGGTGGCCCATATTTCTGTAGCATCATGTTCAACCCATCCTGGTTTTGGGAAAATCTGGGTGAACTCTTTTTGGGCAACGGAAACAATGGTACCTTGTTTATCGACCACGACAGCCCTTGAACTGGTAGTGCCTTGGTCCAAGGCAAGTATATACTGACTCATTTTGGTTAATTTAACATCGCTGAATTTACTAAAATTAATCGGAGTTGTTGGGTCAAAATTTAAAATTCAATTCATGAAGAAATATATCGCCCTTTTAAGGGGAATCAATGTAGGTGGGCATAAAAAAATCAAAATGGCAGAACTTCGAGAAGTACTATCATCCAATGGGTTTCAAAAAGTGCAAACCTACATTCAAAGTGGTAATATTCTCTTTCAGTCAGAAAAACAAACACCGCTGGAACTAGCTAAAAAAATCAATCAACTTGTTGAAGAGAATTTTGGATTCCAAGTCCCTGTTTTGGTACTTCCTGCTGAGGACCTACCAAAAATTTTGAATGATAATCCTTTTGAAGAAAACACTGAAGACAACCATCTGTTTTTTACCTTACTGAAGACTCAACCAGAAGCAGAAAAAGTTTCGCATTTCAAAGAATATCAATTTGAGAATGAGGATTTCCATTTCACGAAGAATTGTGTGTATCTCAGTTTCACAGGAAACTATAGAAATGCAAAGCTCAATAATAATTTTATAGAAAATAAACTGAAGGTTGAGGCTACCACACGCAATCTAAAAACGATGCAAAAACTTCTGGAGCTATCTATGGACTAGTTGAGTTGCCAAATGGCAAAATTTAGAATGGTAGCGAAACCAACCCATAACAAATATGGAATTAAAAGGAGAGCAGCAAGCTTGCTTACAACCCTAAACCACCGAATGGTGAGAAGAATCAGGGTTAAAAGGACCAGGATAACAATCAAGGCCCAAAAAGGATTTTGGAATCCAAAGAAAACAATACTCCACAACGCGTTGAATAAGAGCTGAAATCCAAAATGGTACAATGCGGTTTTAACCCATATATGATGAAATCCTTTGGACCATACAATGCCAGCAGCAACTCCCATTAGAATATACAGCACCGTCCAAACTGGCGCAAAAACAGCATTTGGTGGGTTGAAACTGGGCTTGTTCAGCGTGGTATACCAGGTATTCACCGAGCTTTGGGTGGCAAAACTGGAAAGAAAGCCGATGAGCAGGCAGATGAGTACTGCAATACCGATATTGGTGACTTTCTTTTTCATGATCAGTGTTGGTTCCCTAAAATAACAATTTATTTCATTCTTCGATTGGGGCTGGCAAAGCATGCATATCTTTGCTCAAATTTTATTGGATGACGGAAAACGACTTTAAAGCAAAATCGTATACCAACTTTCCCGAAAGTGGAAAGGTAGGCTGGAAGGCACCAAGTAATATCGCATTGGTCAAGTACTGGGGTAAGAAGGCCAATCAAATTCCTGCCAATCCTTCAATAAGTTTCACCTTGGATGCTTGTGCTACCACCACACAGGTTTCATTTAGCAGAAAGGAAATAGATTCCGATGACTTTTCGTTTGAATTACTGTTTGAAGGCAAACCTAAAGAAGATTTCAAGCCCAAGATTCAAACCTTTTTGGAAAGGATAGAACCCTACCTGCCTTTTTTGAAGAAGTATCACTTTGCTATTGAAACTTCCAATTCATTTCCCCATAGCAGTGGTATCGCTTCGTCTGCCAGTGGCATGTCTGCCCTGGCCTTATGTTTTTTGAGCATTGAACACAAAATCCAGCATATGGAAGCCGATTTTTTCACTAAAAAGGCTTCTTTCTTAGCCAGACTAGGCTCAGGAAGTGCTTGTAGAAGCATTGAAGGGGATCTGGTCCAATGGGGCAAATATGAAGGAATAGAAGGCAGTTCAGATTTATATGGGGTAAGGTGTCCTTATGAAGTACATCCGATTTTCAAAAATTATCACGATACGATATTACTGGTACACAAAGGTCAAAAACAGGTAAGCAGCACGGTAGGCCATAACTTGATGCATAACCATCCCTATGCTGAAAAGCGGTTTGAACAAGCGCATACAAACTTGGATAAATTGAAGCCCATTTTGGCCGAGGGGAATCTTGAGGCCTTTATGGAGGTTGTGGAAAGTGAGGCCTTGACCCTGCATGCCATGATGATGACTAGTATGCCCTATTTCATTTTGATGATGCCCGATACTTTGGAAATTATAAATAAACTATGGGCGTTTCGAAGGGCGACAAAGACCCCAATTTGCTTTACTTTGGATGCGGGAGCCAATGTGCATGTATTGTATCCAGATTCAGTGAAAGAAAAAGCGATTCAATTTATTCAGGATGAACTAGTTGCGCATTGCGAGAATGGACACTATATTTGCGATCAAATTGGTACAGGAGCCAAGAAATTTTTTGAGGAATAGTATAATCTCGGGCAGCTTGAAACGTTATTGTTAGTTTAAACTAGAGTTGGAGTTAAGTAGAACCGACTTTTTTGTTTATCTTTATTTTGAAAAAGGTTAAACAAAATCTTTTGAAAGCATGAAAGGACCACTTTTTTACTCTAAAATTTTGCTTTTTGGGGAGTATGGAATCATCAAGGATTCTAAAGGACTTTCCATCCCCTATAACTTTTTTAAGGGAGCGTTGAAGACGGATGAAAATTCATCCGAATCAGCAAAAGCGTCCAATGAAAGTCTAAAGCGCTTTGTTGATTATTTAAAGGAAATGGAGTTCCATGAGTCTAATTTGGTTTCTTTCGATTTTCTAAAATTGGATACTGACGTTGCCGATGGAATGTACTTCGATAGCTCCATTCCCCAAGGTTATGGAATAGGCAGTAGTGGTGCTTTGGTAGCCGCGATTTATGATAAGTATGCCAATAATAAAATCACGGTTTTAGAGAATTTGACTCGTGAAAAACTGTTGACGCTAAAATCCATATTTTCTAAAATGGAATCTTTTTTCCATGGGAAATCCTCAGGCCTTGACCCGTTGAACAGTTATTTGAGTCTTCCCATTTTAATAAACTCAAAAGACAATATTGAATCCACAAGCATACCTTCCCAAAACAAAGAAGGAAAAGGTGCTGTTTTCTTATTGGATAGTGGTATGACGGGTGAAACCGCTCCCATGGTGCAGATTTTCATGGAGAAAATGAAGCAGGAAGGTTTCAGAAATATGCTTAAAGACCAATTCATTAAACATACGGATGCTTGCGTTGAAGATTTTCTTAGCGGAAATGTAAAATCACTTTTTGGAAATCTTAAAGAACTCTCCCATGTGGTTTTGGACAACTTCAAGCCCATGATTCCTTCGAAGTTCCATGATTTATGGCAAAAGGGAATAGAAAGTAACGATTACTATCTAAAGCTTTGCGGTTCAGGTGGCGGTGGATATATACTTGGATTCACCCAAGACTTTGAAAAAGCCAAAAAAGCGTTGAGCGGTCATAAATTGGAAGTGGTATACAACTTCTAATCCCATATCATGCTTAGTAGAAGAAATAAACTCTTGCTGTTCAAGCTTTTGAGTTTGTTTTCCGTTGTTCGTGGTTATAATATTCTGGTAATCACCCTCGCACAATATTTGACTTCCATCTACATTCTTTCTCCGAATCTACCCTTGCGAGAAGTAGTGTTGGATTTTAATCTTTTTTTGATAGTTACCGCATCGGCATTGGTCATCGCCAGTGGGTATATCATCAACAATTTTTATGATGCGGAAAAGGATTTGATCAACAAACCCACCAAAAGCATGTTGGATAGATTGGTTAGTCAACGCTTTAAATTGACCACTTATTTTATCCTAAATTTTTTAGCAGTTTTTGCGGCAAGTTATATTTCGTTTCGGGCTGTATTCTTCTTTTCGGCATATATTTTTGGCATCTGGATTTACTCCCATAAGCTAAAACGCATTCCTTTTTTGGGAAATCTTGTCTCGGCTACTTTGGCTATTGCACCATTTTTCGTGGTGTTTGTCTACTACCGAAACTTTGAAACCGTGATTTTTGTGCATGCTCTTTTTCTATTTCTGCTTATTCTAGCCAGGGAATTGATCAAAGACCTTGAAAATATGGCCGGAGACATGGCACAGAACTATAAAACGATACCGATACTTTATGGTCCCAAGGTTTCCAAGTTCCTCATTGGATTACTAATTTTTTTGACATTGATTCCAGCCCTATTGCTTATCAAGATTTTTGATGTTGGCTATATGTATCTCTACTTTTGGATGTGCGTGGCCCTGCTTGGACTTTTTATCATTTTGTTGGCTAAGGCCAGTTCCAAAAAGCACTATGTTTGGCTCCACAATATTTTGAAGTTCATCATTGTTGCAGGAGTTTTTAGCATTCTGCTTATTGATGTAGACCTCGTACTAAACCGAATTTTATAATGGAAGACAAGTTAAAAGTAGCTTTGGCACAAATTGCCCCAGTATGGTTGAATAAGGAAGCTACTCTAGATAAAGTCACGCGAACTGTCACCGAAGCGGCAGATAACGGTGCGGAATTGGTGGTGTTCGGGGAAGCTTTTCTGCCTGGATACCCATTTTGGTTGGCCTATACGGAGGGAGCTGCATGGGATTTAAAGGTCAATAAGGAACTGCATGCCCATTATACCAGAAACTCCATTCAAATTGAAGCTGGAGAACTGGATGGTTTATGCCGACTAGCAAAGGAAAAGAACATTGCCATTTATCTGGGGATGATGGAGCGTGCAAAGGACAGGGGAGGACACAGTTTGTATTGTTCATTGGTTTACATCGACGCGAATGGGGTGATTCAATCAGTACATCGTAAACTACAACCTACCTATGATGAGCGACTCACTTGGGCACCTGGCGACGGAAACGGACTGAGGGTACATTCGTTAAAAAAGTTTACCGTGGGAGGCCTGAATTGTTGGGAGAACTGGATGCCTTTACCTCGGACAGCACTATATGCGCAAGGTGAAAATTTACACATTGCTGTATGGCCTGGGGGATTGCACAATACCAAGGATATTACTCGATTTATTGCACGGGAATCACGGGGCTACGTGATTTCTGTTTCTTCTTTGATGGGGATAGATGATTTTCCGAAGGATACACCTCATTTGGAAGCCATTTTGGAAAAAGCCCCAAAGGTACTGGCGGATGGAGGTTCTTGCATCGCTGGACCTGATGGGGAATGGGAAGTTGAGCCCATTGTGGATAAGGAAGGGCTCATATACCATACTTTAGACATCAATCGAGTGTATCAAGAACATCAAAATTTTGACCCTGTTGGTCATTATTCCCGACCTGATGTGACCCAACTTACGGTAAATAGGGAAAGACAATCCACACTCAAAATAGAAGAATAGAGGACACAGCTATCTATAAAGGTGTTTTCCAAAAAAAGGACACCAAAACCCGATAGTTTGATGCCCTTTTTACCGTTTTTTGATTGCTCATAATTTTAACTGGTGTAACTGTTTCGTTCTTCAAGGGCTTCACTCAGATACTGAACAAACTCGTATTGATTGCCATCAGCATCCGCAAAGTAATCCCGGATTCTAAATTGTTCTATTTGTTTAGGATAGTCTCGCTTATAACCGTTTTTTAAGAGATTTGCAGCAATCTCCTCCACGTTGGGAACTACAAATCCAATGTGGTTAATGCCCACACCGTCATAATTCTTGATCACTTTTGTTTCCTTATGTATAGCCTGATTAATGGCTACATAGGTGTAATCGTCACCAAGATGAACCCATTCCCTTAAATCATTTCCAGCTCCTCGTATTTTGAAGTGTGGAAAGGCCGTTTGGAAAAATTTGACGGCTTCTTGAAGATTATTGACTGTAATGTTGGCGTGTTCCAAGTAAATCTGCTGCTTCATAGTATCTTGATTTTTGTTCGGTACAAATTTCAACATTGAAGCAAAGGCAAAAAACGACCCTAAGTACAGATTGCCACCTGTACTTTAGTACAGTTTTTGCTAAATCAATTGAATTTTATACGCTGAATAGTCCTCTTTTCAATCCAACATCTACGGCTTCCGTCCTATTTTTGACGTCCAGCTTGGAAAGGATGGATGTAATATGAAATTTGACGGTTCGTTCGGTAATGAATAATTGCTTACCAATTTGTACATTGGTATGACCTTCCCTTATCAGTGTAAGTACTTCCAATTCCCTTTTGGTGAGGGGAGTTTCGGGATAATTGAAGGTACCCATAGTGTTATTTTTCCCTTCCAGCTTCCTAGTCTCATGAAACAGAACTTTTAAGTCTTTTTGAAGTTGCACCGTTTTTTCAAGACTTTCCAGCACTTTTCTTTTATCGCTCTGGTCGCCTTTCAAACATGAGATTATCGTTTCCAGCTTGGGATAAAAAATCGTTTCCGTCACACCGTCCATGTTTCCTTTGGATTTCACTTTTTCATTACCAAAAGACTGTTGTAAGCGGGTACGTTGAATGGCGGTACCTATAAGTTCGCTTATGGTGTTTAGTATGGTAAGCTCCTTGCTATTGAGTTTCCGGGATTCCTTGGTCAGTAAATTAATAAGTCCAACCTTTTGATTGTCTAGTGTTATGGGAATAGTTGCATGAAACTTTAGATCATTCGTGCCAGACTTAATATCCTTTAATCGGGTACATGCAATCTCGCTGATGTTTACGGCTTCTTCAATATCATCGGAAAGATATTCTTTAATACAGTAACACCAACCTGAAAGACGTTCTGGGTGGTTGCTAAGGGCAGGAGGTAGATTATGGGAAGTAGCTAGGTAAACGGATTTGTTGTCCGGTTCGGTCAACCAAATCCATCCGGTTTCAATATTCAGGATCTCGGCCGTTTTTTTCATGGATTTACGCAATACAGAATGCAAAGAAAACTCCTTGTTCAGATGACGGGCAATGTCATATAAGTGGGAGAAGTAGTCGGTGTCATTCATACCTGGTAAATCGCTTTGGGAATAGTACCTATCTATTACCGCTGGTTTATAAACTTTACTAAAGTCTTTTCAGTTAATTCAGTCCTAGTGGTATACTTTTCCTACTACTGACCATTTTCGGTTTTGGTAAAACTGGGCATGGTTTCCTGTCTAGAACTATTTACATCCTTTGGTCTGATTACTTTTAACAGCGTCGACCATAATATTTTTAAATCTAAAGCAAACGAGATGTTTTCTACGTAATATAAATCTAACTCAAACTTTTCTTCCCAGCTAATCTTATTTCTTCCATTTATTTGTGCCCAGCCGGTAATGCCACCCTTTACTTCATGCCGTCTTGCCTGCCGTTTATTGTAAACTGACAGGTATTTAACGTGGAGCGGACGTGGTCCAACAAGACTCATATCACCCTTAATTACATTGATTAATTGAGGTATTTCATCTAGCGAATAGCGTCGGAGAAATCTCCCAAGAGGCGTCAAACGTTGGTCATTCGGCAGCAGCTCTCCATTGCGGGACCTTTTATCGGTCATTGTTTTGATTTTTATGATGCTAAAAATCTTTTCATTTTTCCCAGGACGTTCTTGGAAAAACAACAGACTGCCCTTGTTGTCGATTAAAACAGCGACTGAGATGACAATTAACAAGGGCGAAAGAAAAGCTAGCCCTACAAAGGCTATGATACAATCGATTGCCGGTTTGAAAAAATTTAAATACACTATTGGAATTGTAAAACTTAATCTTTCAACTTTTTACCAGGACTCCAGATTTTATGCTTTTCCAAATAGGCAATTTTGGTCCTAGGTCTAGAGGAAATATAGGTTTGTTTTAGAGCACTTTTTTGAGATCCGCACGAATCATCTTGAATAGTGTTCCCAGAATCCAAAAGGTCCAATGAAAAACCAACTTCGTCATACCCCAGTACATATCTTGCCGCTGTGGCACCAGTATATCTTCCATTGAACTCATACGCCTTCATTTCACCGGTTTTTTCTGACCGTTGGAGCTGGATATTTAATGGTCCATACCAACCCTTATTGGCAAAAACCTGATAATAGGTATTTAACAATTCATTTAAATCATTCTTTTCGTAAGCTACCACCCCCTCACTAACACCGTTTTTCATGCGATGTATGGTTATCAAGCTACCTTTCAGTTCTTTTGAAGGCCCAATATAGAGTTGCATACTATATTTTACTTCCTCTAAGGAATAAAACAGCGGTATACCTTCATCTTGAATTCTTTTTTGAAATCCTAATAGTTTACTTCGATCTCCTAAATATTCTTGAACTATAAAAGTACCGTCGGATGGAATATTGGAAAGCTGGTCCTCATTCATCACAAAAGAAACCGATTTGCTGGCAAAACCCTTTCTTGGTTTAACTAGAAGAGGAAATTCATGTCTATTTAGAAAGTCCACTACGCCTGCCTCATTTTTTTCCAAATCATAGCGAATCGAATCTGCAAAAGGGAGTTTTTCCTGATGGGCAAATTGAAAACTAAGCCATTTGTCCTCCATTAAGGAGGCAAGCTTGGAATCTCCAGTGATAAATCTTGAATGGGTCTTTGGAAAATCTTTTTTCAAATGTGCAAGTATGATAACATCAATATCCCTTCCAGGAATTATTATGTCTGGCGCTTCATCTTCAATTATTTTGGATAATACCGTGGAATAATCTGAAGGGGGTAATTCCGAAAGGGGGGTTAGATAAACTTTATCACAATCATAGAGTGGAGCATCAGGGCTTGCATTGGTGCCCACAATAGTAATGCTATCTCTCCTATTTTTAAGGGTTTCCAAAATATTTTGTGAAACCATGCTACCTACGCTGATAATCAGAATTTTCCCTTCCATAAAGTTACATTTGAATCGTTTGGTCTATCAAATTGAATCCCATAAGAGTATTCCCTAATAGCTTAACTGAAGATACCGTTAAATAGTATTGAAATAGGAGTGTTTTATTTGGATGAACCGTCTGAATTCAGAGGGTTTTGAAACATTAACTATTCGACTAGATAAATCCAGTTGTTTTATTAGTAAAATGAGCAATCAGCCTAACTTGAAATTTTGCTTTGTACAAGTTAGTTAACTATTGTGAACCTGTTTGTAATAGTTGATATCCTTGTTGAACACCTTTTTCGATAGGTGGTACACCACGTTCCATCCATGAAGGTTTTCCTTCCCCTTTTAGAAAGTAATCAAAGTATTGCGCCATACGAATGCTGAAGTCCTTGCGATTTTGCATTTTCAGGGGCCAGTGTGGCTCTCCATTGTAATTCAAAAACCAAGAAGGCTTGCCCAAACGGCGTAGACTTACAAAAAACTCAATACCTTGGTACCAGGGAACATGACCATCAGCATCGTTATGCATAATCAACAAAGGGGTGTTGATTTTATCTACATTGAAAATAGGTGAGTTTTCAATATATCGTGCTGGATATTCCCAAGGAGTACCACCTATCCTGCTTTGGGTATGTTCATACTGAAATTGTCTACTTAGACCGGTCCACCATCGGATGCCCCCGTACGCGCTGATCATATTGGGAACCGGTGCGCCGGCTTCGGCTGCTTTGAAAATATCAGTTTTGGTGACCAAATATGCAATTTGATAGCCTCCCCAGCTATGCCCTTGAACCCCAATATTGTCTTTGTCAATATATCCTTTTTCAGCCAGGGAAGTAACTCCAGAAATAACACAGTTATAGGCACTTTCCCCCGGATAGCCAATTCGATACTCCACATCCGGGTTAAAAATAACATACCCTCTACTGGTATAGAAACTATAATTGATTGAAGAACGCTCTGCTTTGGGATAGCGGTGTCTGTGTATACCGTCAGAACTTCTTTCATAAAAATTGACCAAAAGGGGGTATTTCTTGCTTGAATCAAAATTCTCGGGTTTTACCAACATACCTCGGAGTTTTTTGCCATCCAAGGAAATCCAGTCGATCAATTCTATGGTGCCCCAGTTGTATTCTTTTTGTTGTGGATTGGCATCACTCAACTTGGTCTGTTTTTTGAAACCCAGGTCTGAGATTCGTAAATCCGGGAATTCTTCAAAAGATTGTCTAGAAAAGATGAGCTTGTTTGCGGATAAAGCCTTTTTTGGAGCGGAATAGCGATATGGCCCAGAAATCAACGCAGTCACGCGATTATTTTTGGGATTATATCTGGCATAACCGCCATCTTTGGATGTTTCGTTAAAGGTACTCAGCAGCAAAGGTTGGTTGAAATCGATAGCTTCCTCCTCTTCATCCAAATCCAAAAAGCGATACACCGTTTTGGAGGACCGACCATCGGTCAGCTTTTCGGTTTTACCTGTATCTGGATTAATTTTCCAGATATCATATCGGTCATAAACCAAAAAATGTTCATCATTCTGAGTCCAGCCGGCAAATCCATAGGAGAATGGATAATTGGGATAATCGTTTTCCTCACTATAAGAAACTATGTCTTTGGTCAACGAAATTTGCTTTCCAGAACTCAGGTTATAGCTAACCCAGGTGCTATCAACCCTGACATAGGTGTATCCATAGTTACCTTTGGGACTTAATTGCAATCGGGTTACTTTCTTAAACTCATGCTCTGTTTCCCCAGAACTGGTGTTGATTACTTTGTAATCGTAGTGTCGTCGAGCGGTCCATTGACTGGCCAAATCATAGGGTTTGCTGTTGCGAACAAGCGCTAATTCGGAGTTGCCCTTATCTCCTAAATCAGTATCTGAATACATTTCATCAGCTAACGAAATTGTTTTTTTATCACTTAGGTGATACACCGTTGTGAAGGATTGAATAGAATCATTTTTTAGCTGCAACTCCTGAACAGTATACAATCGAGGTTCATCATAGGTCCAAACCTCCACATTTACGATTTCTTCATCCAGTAGGGAGGTATCTTTTTCGATTGGAGGTCTTGCTAGCCCAAAGTACATTTTGGATTCATCTTTGGAAAAATGCACCTTCCCATATTTGGAGACAACAAAGTCGTTAGGAGCGGTTTCATTGTCCATTATCTTCTCAGCAGTTGAATTTCCTTCTTGCCATAGATACAATTGATTTGGTCTTAACTGGACTTTGGTAGTGTCGGTATCCACGACAAAGCCAAAATTTTTACCGGATTCACTAAAACCAAGTTGAAAGTACTTCGCCTTTGGAGCCTGATGCAAGTTTATCGTTTCATTGGTTTCGAGATTACGAACAAAAACACCGGAATCGCTATCCTTTGTTTCCCCGGAGGAAGCATAGGCCAACCATTTCCCTTTTTTGGCAAAGATATAGTCAGTAACAAATTTTAAGGTGTCCTGCGTGTTGGTTTCCAGATTTAGAACCACTAGGTGGTATCCGGTTTTTTTTCCCACTTTTTTGGGTTTGTCCTTTTTCTTTTTGGAATCGGTTACCGAATCTTTCTCTTCCTCTTTCTTTTCCTTTTCTTTTTTGATTTCTTCCAATTGGTAGGCCAAATATCCTGACCATTTTTCAGGGAGTTTAAAAGACTTGACGTTCCCAATTTTCTGTAGCGTTTTGGTTTCTAAACTGAAAATCCCAAGGGAATCTTTGGGTAACTTATCCTTTTTCACCTTTCTTCTTTGCATGTTCATAACACTGTCTTTCCATGCATTGATGGTAAAGACAACGTATTTTGAATCATAGGTGAAATAGCCTTCTTTTCCGCGATTGTATTCCAGTACAAATTCTCCTTTGGCGTCCTGTACCTTGAAAAAGTGGTCCTTTTCACCTTTCCATAGACTGTAAAGAATATGAGAGCCATCTTGGGATATGGCCTCATCCTGAACGGTATTCCAGATATCGTAGTCGCTATGTTCCAATACCTTTTTTTGAGTGAAAGAAAGAGCTGGAATGGCCAAAAACAGGAATACAAGAACTTTTTTGAACATATTTGTTTTGATTTGCCCCGTAAATATAGTGGATAGCGCGCACTATTGGGTGTTAAAAAAGGACCTTGAATTTTGATCTTCAATCACTTGCTTCAGTAGGTTTTTAAATGGGATTGTCTACATTTGCAAAAAATATGACTGATGGCGAAATCAGACTTTAATAAAGGGGGCAAAAGGCGATCCCGAACTTCTCAAAAGGGATTTCAACGAAAACCGTTTTCAAAGAAATCCGCACCCTCAAGCAGACCACAAAAGAATCGCACCTCAAATCCTGATGAAATTCGATTGAATCGATATATCGCCAATGCAGGAATTTGTTCCCGTAGGGAAGCTGACACATACATTGCTGCCGGAAACGTAAGCGTGAATGGAAAGGTGGTTACCGAAATGGGCTACAAAGTAAAGCGCTCTGACGATGTCCGGTTTGATGGTCGAAAGCTGAATCCGGAGAAAAAAGAATACGTGCTCTTAAACAAACCCAAGAATTTTATTACAACCACCAATGATGAAAAGGGTAGGCGAACCGTAATGGAATTGGTATCCAGTGCCTCCAAGTCACGCTTGTTACCTGTTGGACGTTTGGATAGAAATACTACTGGTCTATTACTGTTTACAAATGATGGGGATTTGACTACCAAACTGACCCACCCAAGGCATGGGGTTCGAAAAATGTACCAAGTAACCTTAGACAACAATTTGAGCATGTCTGACCTCCATAAAATTGAGGAAGGTTTGGAACTGGAAGATGGACCCGTGCAGGTAGATGATGTAAGTTATATTCAAGGAGCTCCAAAAAAGGAGATAGGAGTAGTAATCCACAGTGGGAGAAACCGTATTGTGCGTCGCATTTTTGAACATTTGGGATACAATGTAATCAAGTTAGACCGGGTGGTTTTCGCGGGACTCACTAAAAAAGACTTACCCCGTGGGCATTGGCGGCACCTCACGGAACAAGAAGTAATTAATCTGAAGATAATCAAGTGATATAGGGACTTAGTTTTTTACAGGATATCCTAAAATGTAATATCCAGCATTTTTCCCATTTCTTTTTTTTGCATCACTTATCTCCCAGGTGTATTTTTTGTTCTTTCGGGCCCCTAATAATTCTTCAATGTCTTTGAAGGTATAGGTTCTCATAATTGAGGCCTGCCCATCCCAAGCATAAATAATGGGTATGAAGGGTATTAGATAGGTGAACACAATCTGTTTTATAGTCAAAGGCCTCACAAAAAGGGTCATGCAGAGGGACATAATTATCAAAATGACCAATGAAATAGGAAGCATTATCCACCAAATTAAAATGGGAATATTGTTTTTGGCAATTTCATAGATTAAAATGGGTTCCCCACTCTGTTCGGCTTTTTCCAAAATTTGTTTGGCGACATCTGGTCTCATATGATGGAAACTGGCTACCATGGTTTTTAACCCTTTCGGAGACGTATCTAATTTAAGGGCATTCAAAGATTCGGGATGATATGCAATGTTGGGAAGATTCAAAGCCTCAACATCAGTGATGATTTTTTGGTTGGGGTATAGGTCGGTCAACAAAAGTGAAATCTGAGTGTCTGGGTTTCTTTGGTTGATCTTGTCTATGGTTTCAATCATTGGTCCTCCCGAACCAGAACCCAAATCCACAATTTGATTGAAATCTACTTTTTCCCTAACACCTAAGATGAGGTCCGCCAATACTTCAGAAGTACCTACTAAACGGTGTAAAATTTTGATAAGGTTTGTGGCCCCAGAACGCAAATCACTTGGTAGCCAGCCAAAATCTTCAAACTCAAAAAGCTCTAATCTTTTCATAAGAAGAATTTCGTCTATTTGATTGGTTTAGATTGTGAAAATTGGGTATACCCAACTTTTCATCAACTTACTTGGACTCTTCCGCCACCGAATTTTCAGCTTCTTTCAATTGTTTTTTCAGATAGGCAAAGCTGTCCTCAATGGTAATGAACACATCCTCTTCAGGCACTAAATCCGGAATAATATCTACTGCCTTCAACATATCGTAAGGTTGTTCTTTAAGTCCAATTAAGATTACCTCAATGTCCTGTGCTTGTAAATCAAAAATAATTCCCTCCAAAGTATATAAACCAGACTGATCAATGTAAGGCACTCTATCCATCCTCAAAATAATCGCAGTAACATCCTTGGGGAGTTTACTAATTTGGTCTTTGAAGTAAGAGGTAAATCCAAAGAACAAAGGGCCATATAAATGTTTGATAATGACTCTGTCCTTGTATTCTTCGTAAAACTCCAACTCATCTTGCCAAGGTTTGGAGTCATCTATATCTGATATACTTCCGACTTCCAATCCTTTTTCGCTAATATCACCTGACTTCTTCATAAACAATAAACAGGCAAGGGTAACACCAAGACCCACCGCATAAATCAAACTACCAAATGTGGTAATGAGTAAAACAAGTACAAGAACTATAGCGTCTGCTCTTGGAACCTTTGCCAAGTGTTTTAAACCCTTGAAGTCAACGATTTTAAAGCCTATTGGAATCAATAAACCAGCCAACACGGAAAGTGGGATATGAGCTGCAAGCTGTCCCAGACCTAATAGAACGGCAAGAAGAAAAACGCCATGCAAAATTCCAGATAAGCGTGTTCTTCCTCCTGCATTGATGTTTACAACAGTTCCTTTGGTTGCTCCCGCACCAGGAATACCGCCAATTGCTGCGGCTAGCATATTGCCAATACCTTGACCTATCAACTCTCGATTGCTGTTATGTTTGGTTTTTGTGATATTATCGGCAATCACGGAGGTAAGCAAAGAATCAATGCTTCCTAGTACTGCCAATACCACGCCATATTCCAAAATAACGGAATAGGCTGATGAATCTATATTGAGAATTCCGCCAAGCTGAAATGTAGGTAATCCGGAGGGAATTTCACCAATAACGGGAACCTCCATTTTGGTGAAGTATGCAATCAATGTAGCTACAATCATAGCCACCAAGGCACTAGGAATCGCCTTGGTTATTTTCGGAAAAAGGAAATAAATCGCGATGGTAATTCCACCTAAAATTAAGGCAGAAACGTTGGCCTCGGTAAAAAGGCTGGGAAAATTTTGAATGACGGTTACTGTGGATTTTGCAGAATCCAGTCCGGCAAAGGGGAATAGTTGTAAAATTACAATGATCAGTCCAACCCCACTCATAAATCCTGAAACCACAGGATAGGGAAAGTATTTTACGTAGCTGGCTATGTTCAAAAATCCAAAAATTACTTGAAAAAGCCCTCCAGCCAAAAAGGCGGCCAGGATAATGGGTAGTGCATTCTCCAAACTTCCATTCATTTCTATGGCGGCCGCTACCAAAGCAGCTGACACAACTGTCATGGGTCCGGTAGGGCCGCTGGCCTGTGTCTCAGTTCCTCCAAACATAGCGGCAAAGATGCCTACGGCGATTGCTCCATAAAGGCCCGCTGTGGCTCCCATGCCGGATTGAACTCCGAAAGCAAGAGCAAGTGGTAAGGCCACTACACCGGCCACCAAACCTCCTGTGAAGTCACCTCTAAGATTTTTGATATCATAAATTTTGGAAAGCATGGTCTTTAGATAAAAGTCAACAATGGTGGTAAGTTAATGATTAAGTCTTGGAAACTGGTTTTATTGGAATCCAAATTTCTTCTTCGGATTCATGATCATTATTTCTATAGTTTGGACCCAACACTTCAAAATGGGGTCTATCATCCAAAACATAATTCGAACGGGGTATCCACTCGGAAAAAATATATTGAAATATGGAATTGTCCGTACTTAACCCCTTGTAGTCAAAAACGGCATAAAGTCCTTCCCCCAATACAAATGTTTTCATCCCTTGTGGAACATCGGTAAAATCCTCAACTTCTACAGTAGCCCATTTTTCAAACTCAAGCTTGGGATTAAAGGTGTCAAAATAGGATTTCGGATATACCTGCATGGAAATCTTATCGTCGGATATTCGAGTTTTGATTCCGTTGATTTTTGGACCAAATTGTCCCCAGAGCTGTCCCGTTTTATTATCCAAAACACTCATGACCATGGAAATCCCTACTAACTTTTTTTTGGATAGCTTTTCAATTCTGGGTTGCATAATGATTAATTGTCCTCTGATTTTAAATAGGAAAGAAGATTTACCTGAAGCTCATTCATTGGCTTAGGAATATTTTCCAAATAGGATTTGTATTTCCTCAGGGTTTTTCCTTTTTTGAAATACGCCGATGCATCATACAGGTCAAAATCTGTCCAACCCATATCATATTTACTGTTCAGTTTTAACCGAATTTCAGTAGGTTCAAAAGTGTATTTTCCATCTTCAAAACGGATCTTCGCCTTGTATCCAATATTGTAGTACTGTTTATCAAGGGTCGCAGCATTTCCCTTTAGGAAAGAAATTCGGATGGACGCATTCTCAACCGCATGTTCCACGCTTAGATTATAGGTTTCTGAATTTTCTTCAATCCAACCCATGGTTTTGGTATACATTTGAGAGGAGTTGAAGGCACTCATTTCTGCCGATATAGTTTTTGGTGATAGTCCGTCTTCTGCAATGACAAATTCAGCTTGTCCATAACTTAATGTCATCCAAAGGAGGCAAATACCAAGAAGTAGTTTTTTCATGATTTTGGTCTTATTTTCTTTTCAGAGATGGACATCACAATGCTTTTTGGGTTTTGGTTACCTTCTAACAATGCACTGTTCATTTGTTCTGAAATCCCCACGGCTTCCCAGATCATAGGTCGTATTACTTCTTTTGGAAAGGAGTTTAGGTCTTTTACCGAAATGTGTCGTATCAGTTTACCCTTGCCATTTAATTGGATACTTGTTTTTGTCAATTCCGCTCCTCGATTAAATCCAAAGTTCACATGCTTCGCATATAACGCAATATGACAAAATGCGTCTTTAAGCTTTTCCGACTTGGAGTACGCAATGGCCAAGGCATTATAATTATCCCAAATTAATTCGTTAGCCTGTGGCACCAAGTCCAGAATGAACTCGCGTAAGTCCAAAGCCAGTCTTTGGATACCATCATCGTAGGGTTCTAAAAACTTTTTGAGTTGTGGGTTTGGTTCCATCTTATTTCGCGGTGATAATGTATTGATAGGGAAGTAAGTCTACATTTACATCAAAAGAACCGTATCCTGCCTTTTTAAGTTCATCGATAACCGTGTCCATAGAGAGTTTATGACCAGTTGGTGGCCCAACAGGAGTATCTGTTTTAAAGAAATCCACCACAACCAACTCGCCATCGGGTTTTGTGCCTTTTTTTACTTGAGTAAAATATTCTGGCCGATGTTCAATATGATGATAGGTATTAACGATTAACACCAGGTCCACCTCATTTTCGCTTAAACTCGGCGAATCATAAGGTATTTTGCGGGTTTCAATATTTTGAAGGGCATTCTTTTTCACACGGTCTTGGATGAATTCTAGAAACCGATCGTCAACATCTGCAGCAATTACTTTTGCTCCTTTTTCTGCAAGTTTGACTGAAAAATAACCTGAACCAGCACCAATATCCATAATGGTTTTTCCTTCAATGTTCCCAAAGTGTTCCAACACTTTATTGGGACGTTGATATGCATCTCTTTCGGGGGATTCAAATCTTTGTATTAAATCGTCGAAAGAAGATTTATGCATAAATTCATTAGCGGAACCATGTCCTAAATGTTCTTTATCCCGATGTTTCTCACCATGCTTTTCGACAGGTTCGGAAGGAATACTTTTGTTTTCGCTGTTGCATGCAAAGCATAGACTTAAGATTGAAATGAGAATAATTTTCTTCATTAGTGGATTGTTTTGAATTTAAAACAGGGGAAACTAATTGCTTATGCAAAATAGGGGGTTCGCATTTGAAACCCGTCAACCACTTCCTTTGCAAGTTATTTCTTTATGATGAAAATGGGCTATATAATCGAATCAATGTCCAGTAAAGTAACCATACATTTGATAAACGAACAAAACTATCCCAGCTAGTACCAAGTACCAGTTAACTGCTTTATAAAAAGCAGGAAATTGGCTGTGTTTTCTTGCCATTGTAATAACAAAAACGATGGGAATTAATGCTAACACTTGTCCTACTTCCACACCTAGATTAAAGCACAGAATTTTTGCCAGAAATTGCCCTTCACCCATTTCAAAGGACTGTAGGCGTGTGGAAAGTCCAAAACCATGTATCAATCCAAAAAGACCGACCATAAAAAGTAAATTAGGGGATTTCACCTTTAATTTTTCAAAACCACCCAAATTCTCAAATCCCTTATACAAAACGCTTAACGCAATTACCGCATCCACCAAGTGTTCATTAGCAGTAATCCCGGAATAGGTGGCACCAATTAAGGTTATACAGTGTCCAATGGTAAACACCGTAATGAACATCAAGATGTCTTTGAAGCCTTTCAGAAAGAATATAACACCAGTAAGAAAAAGTAGGTGATCGTAACCTGTAAGCATATGGGTGGCACCTACACGGATGTAGGCCCACAGCCCCCCGGTGCGCAAAAGCTCTTGGTCTGCACTGGTAACATCATGTGCAAATGCTAAAAGTGGAACGAACAATAGCAACAGCAACAGTGAACGTCTTATACTGGCTTGCATTCTTAGTTCTTTTTCCTGAATGTTACGAACAACACCGCTATGATTAGTAAACTACCCAATACAAAGACCCATGTGGGAATGCTATGTTCGTGATCATGGTCGTGGTCATGTGTGTGCGTATCAGAACCATGTTTATGGCTTACTTCGAATGTAAGCGTGGCCCATTTAGACTGATGTGTTAATTCATCGCTATCGGTAACCGTAGTCATGTGAATGGTCCGTAGATAATAAATGCCATCTTCAGGTAGGTCAACCAAGACCATTCCCTGCTCATCGGTGCGTAATTGTTGACCATTTATATGTGTATGGGATTCCTCTTCTGAGGATTCATGGGAATGGCCGTGCCCATCATCTGCGTGTGTATGGTCATGGGAGTGATTTTCCCCATCGTGTGAATGTCCATGATCATGATGGTCATGTGAGTGACTATGCGAAGTTTTCAAATAATCTGCGTAGACCAATTGGTTGGGTAGTGGTGTACCGTCCAATAACAATTGTACCTCCAACTTTTCGCCACTATATTTTTCATAGGGATTGGCTTGTGGCACAAACTCGATTGGATAGCCCAATACCGTAGTCCAATCGTTTGTTCTAGTTTCACCGACCTGGTAAATGGCCTTTACATGTTTCTCATAACTTTCTACCGCATCTTCATTCAATAGACTGTCTTTCTTTCGCTGCTCCAAGATGTCCAAAACACCATCATGTTCCAGATAGCTGTTGAATTTTTCAGCCGTGAGTTCAATGTTTCTTGCTTTGGTTGAGACGCCAACCACATACGTTCCCGATTCACGGGTATTGAAACTTAGTTGTGTAATGGTACTATCCTGGTCTTTCCATTCTTCTGCATTGATCGCTTTTCTTTCACCCTGAGCAACTAGTGAAGCATCCAGCATGCGATCCCTAGTGATGATATTTTCGCTCTTTTCAAAAGTTCCGTTATAAAGGCTCAAGATGGCTTCTTGATTAGGTTGCAAGAAGTAAGTTTCCATCTTTATGTAGAGGTCATGACTACATAGGAGCAAACTGACCAATAGGAGGTAAAATGTTTTACGCATGAATTGTGTTTTGGGCCTTAAAAATACGAGCAAAAGAGGCTAGTAGGATAATGGTTTAAGATAAAATTTAGTTATTTTCAGCTGGTTTTTTCACTCCGAAATCGTGGGGCGTGTCTACCATGCGTTTTAAGGAGGCCATCTGTCCACAATGCCACATAGTATGTTTAATATTCCAATCAATGGCCTCAAATTTTGTTTTGGCGACAGGATGCGGCACTTTGGTGGGTTTGACGGGTGTCCATAAGTCATTTTCAGATAAGGATTTAATTACTTCAAGAGACTTACCCTGCATCAGTTGTAAATGTTCCTTCAGCTCTTTGGAGTTAGTTTTTCCAACCATATCTTTCGGTGTAGTATCATACCCGCATAATTCTGTATACCTACGTAAATCCAGTTTTTCAATTAACTCGGGAATGTGTCCCACCGTAGTCATAATGGTGTGATAATAGATACTGATGATTTGATGTCCTACCTGCCAGCTTATATTTGACTCGATTCCTTCCGCCAGTCGGTCCCATTTCTCGATGGATACAGAAGAAGTAAGCTTGTTTGTCCATTCAAATGCAATTTCCGTTTGTTTAGCAAGGATTTGGATTTCAGTCATGTATTGTTTTTTCTAAAGCTAAAAATACTTCAATTGGAATGGTTTGCAATAGCACTGAGGAATGAATCTTATTTCACCTAATTACTGATTTTCATTCCCCTTTTCTTAAATCTTGTACTGTGGTTTTTTCTATTTCAAAATAATCAACCTGATGTTTAGCAGAGTCACCTACAGGACTTTGGAATTCAATCCCAATTTTCACGGAATCCGCTGATTTCATGGTGGTCAATCGAGCCATTTTAAAATCCTTTCCATTTTTAGACCAAAGCATCGAATAGATATTATCTTTTCTTACAATCTTAAGCCATATCGAATCTTCGTCCTTTAGAACGACTCCATTGGCATCATCTGAAAGATTTTTGGTCACAACACTAACAATACTTCTTCCAGTGGCATCTGAATTCTCAAAGGCGAACTTTATCCAATTATCATTGTCGATATGTACCATTAGGGCCACAGCGTTCCAGAGGGAAGTGAAATCCGGCTGTACCCTAGCTTTTGCGATAAAATCACCCTCGATTGCTTGAAATAATAATGGAGCACTCAAAGTTTTACTTTTATCCTCTGGATTGTTAAAAAAATCAGTCCCTTTCTCGGCAACTACTTTCAATACTCCATCTTCAACTTCAAAGGATAGAGGTTTATTCAACCACTGGAAGTCTGATAGATTTTCTTTTGAAATAGTGGTCAACTTATTATTTTGGGTAAACCCCTTTTGAGTAACACTTGATTTTTCTTGCTTCTCCTTTTCTGTACAACATGTCAGAGCTGCTAAAAGAACTGCTACAAAGATTATTTTGTATATCGTTTTTTTCATCAAGCAGATAAGGATTATGGTTTACCTGTTATTACAATCAATTCGGCATGCAATTTTAAACATTCCTAACTACCTATCCATTTCGTTTTCAATCCCAATTTTATTGAAGAATCTGATTAGTTCTTTAAGTGTTCTTTCCTGTTGTTCCGCCAAATCAATTTTTGCATTTTCATCCGTCAATAGCTTTCCCAAATACCCAAATTGAGAATGGTTTCCCCCTTTGATTACTGTGAGACTACTGTTTTTAGGTAGTTTGTCTTTATTCTCTAGTACTTCTGAAACGCTTGCAAGTCCATCCAATTCGCCATAAATCTTTAGTGTTGGAATTGTTCTTTTTGATAAATCAAAATCTCTCGGATGGGAGGTGCCTATAAGGAAAAGACCTTTCATCAAATCAGGATTTTCATAAACAAATTGAGATGCCATTTTTGCTCCTTGGGAATGACCACCAATTATGTAGTTTCCATTTTCCAGTTCGAAAATCGCCGCAATTTTTTTATAATTCCATTGAGGCATTCTCCAATTCATTTTTATCAGGTGACAGGTGTAACCATTATTGGCAATTTGTCTACATAATGGGGCGTATGCTTTTGGGTCCGTCATTCCACCTTGAAAAAAAAGTATTTCGTTTTTGCTTTTCGGACTATTTGCTATAAATGTGATTTTATCGCTTGATTTCTCAATGGATACTCTAGTATCGTTTTTAAAAGTATCCTCGGGTAAGTCACGAGATTGATACGCCATCCACTGCCATATAAAGAATACAGTAATCAGGCTAAACCAGCATAGTCTAAAAACATTTCGCTTACTAATTTTCATAATATAAACTAGCGGAGCGAGCCTAATTCCAATTAACAATACCGAGAATCAGTAAAGTGTGTAATGTTCTGGTTTTTCTCTTTTTTGAAAGCCAAATTCCTAACATAATTTAGTTTTATTGATTAGTTATATTCTTCAATATCCAAGCATTTGTTCTATCAAATCGAACCAATAGCGACTACCTAGTGGTTTTAATAACATCTACACCTACGTTCTGAAGAGCTTTATTTAATTTGGCCCCATCTTCTTTTAGAATATCTTTTAAATTGTTTAGCTCAATATCCAACTCTGCTGAAAGCTCATTATACACTTTATAAGCCCCATCCGTTGGTTTGGCATCCCCATTTTCAAGACTGCGACGCAAGGAGGCCAATCTATTGTTTAGCTTAATCGGAAAATTCAAAGGGTCCTGACCCGACTGGTTTTTCACTTGATATAAGTTCTCTTCGATGGCACTTATTTTGTTGATGAAAGGGGTGATGGTCCGTTTCATAACATTACTTGACAATTTCTCTTCATGTTCCTTGAGATGATCTTTTATTTCCCGAATGTGGATTACCGCTTCATTGGCCGCACTTGTTTTTTGCATAATGTTATTGGCCAATTCGAACTGTTCGTCCAAGTCTTCCTTGGTAATTCCTTTTAAATTAGGATTCATATGAATCGCGAAAGGATATGTTTTTTCATAGTCTCCAGATTTAATTTTCACCTTGTAGTTGCCAATAGGTGCTTTTGGACCTCTTGTAGGCCTAGCACTCCAGATGATCATCCCTTCAAAATCAGTGGCGCCCTGATAGCGTAGATCCCAAGTAAACTTGTTTAAACCTTTGGCTGTTGTAGGTTTTGAAGAGCCTCCTCTTTGCCACCAAGGGATGTTTTTGTCTACTTTGTATTTGGGTTTGCTACCTGTGAAGGTGTCAATAAGGTTGTCGTTGGCATCCAAAATCTCAAAAGTGATGGTATCTAGTTGTTCTTTTAAGTAATATTGTACCGAAGCTTCTGAAATACCCCGAATGGCATCGTTGGGTTCAAAAAGCACGACCGGCTGATTCAACAATTCAGGCTTGAATTGACGTAAGGGCTGTATATCATCCAATATCCAGAAACCACGCCCATGGGAACCCAAAACCACATCATTGTCCTTGACCACCAAATCCCGGATTGGGGTGTCTGGAAGGTTCAGTTGTAAACTTTGCCATTGTTCACCATCATCCATAGAAAAATATACCCCATGTTCTGTTGCCAAAAACAGAAGACCTTTTCTGATATGATCCTCGCGAATCGCTCTGGCAAAATGTCCATCTTCGATTCCGTTGATGATTTTGGTCCAGGTTTTCCCATAATCGTGGGTTTTGAAAACATAGGGCTGTCTGTCATCTACTTGATAGCGATTGGCAGCCACATATAAAGTTCCTGGTCTATGCTTTGATTCATCAATAATACTTACCCTTGAGAATTTTGGTAAATCCGAAGGGGTGATATCTTCCCAGTTTTTGCCGCCATCTTGTGTAATATGAATTTTGCCATCATCTGAACCCGCCCAAATGGTGTTGATGTCATGAAAAGAAGGAGCAAGGGCGAATACCGTGGCATAAATCTCAGGACCGTTCATATCCATTGTGATGACTCCACCGGTTTTTCCTAAAGTACTGGGGTCCGCATAGGTCAAATCAGGACTTATCTTTTCCCACGTTTGTCCGTCATTCGTAGTTTTCCAAACGTGTTGGGAACAGGTGTACATGACTTTACTGTCCTGAGGGGCAAACATAATGGGGAAGGTCCATTGCCATCGTTCTGGAAGTGCCTCTGCAGGTTCACCGGAAAAGAATCGGGGATATACTTGAATATCGCGTATCTGTCCGTTACTTCGGTCATATCGTGTCAATAGGGCGCCTTGACTACCCGCATAGAAAATATCCAAATTCTCAGGGTGTTGGGTAATCCATCCGCTTTCTCCACCTCCTACAGCATAATACCAACCTTTATTGTGGCCCCTGGCTTGCATATGACTCCAACCATCACTGGGCATGGCCAAAGTACTGTTGTCCTGTTGTGCTCCCGCTACATGATACGGGACATCGTTGGTAGTCATTACGTGATAGAATTGTGTCGTCACAAAGTCCTGTTCAGTCCAAGATTTACCCCCATTGATGGTCACATTGCCTCCTCCGTCATTGGAGTTTATCATACGTTTTGGATTATTGGAATCAATCCATAAATCATGGTTGTCTCCATGTGGCGTTTGAATAATGGAATCAAAGGTTTTACCACCGTCCATGGACATATACATTCGGGTATTTAGGCCATAAACCGTTTCCTTGTCCAAGGGGTCAGCGTAAATTCGCGAGTAATAGAAAGCACGCTGTCTCAACTTACGTTCATCGTTTGTCTTTTCCCAGGTTTTACCGGCATCATCAGAACGAAAAACACCTCCTTCATTGGCCTCAACTATGGCCCACACCCGATTGGAATCTGCCGGGGAAACGGTCACCCCAATTTTTCCGATAGGGCCTTCGGGCATTCCTGAGTTTTCTGTGAGGTCCGTCCAGGTATCCCCACCGTCTGTTGATTTCCAAAGCTTGCTTTGGCCACCACCACCCCACATTTTCCAGGCTTTACGATATACTTGCCATGTGGTTGCATATAGAACATCGGGATTATTTCTATCTATGATTAGATCTACTGCCCCCGCTTTGGGGCCAACATATAGTACCTTTTCCCAATTCTCACCGCCGTCCTTGCTTCGGAACACCCCGCGTTCTTCATTATCTCCATAAGGATGACCCAATGCCGCTACATATACCAAATCAGCGTTTGTTGGATGAATTCGAATACGGGCAACAGCTTGTGTTTCTTTCAACCCCAAATGCTTCCAGGTTTTACCAGCATCCTCAGATTTGTATACGCCATCACCTTGGGTAATACTACCCCGTAACTGCACTTCTCCCATGCCGATATACACAATGTCTGGATTGCTTTCAGCGACCGCCACGGCACCTACCGAAGAACTGGTCACTTGTCCATCCGTTACAGGTTTCCATTCATTGCCTCCGTCTACAGTTTTCCATAATCCGCCGCCAGTGGCACCAAAATAATATTCATTGGGCCTACTAGGGCTGCCTGCACAGCCTAGGGAACGACCCCCACGCTTAGGGCCAATATTTCGCCACTTTAATCCGCTGTAAAAACTGGAATCAATCTCAATGTTTGGAGTGGATTCTTGAGCGGATAGATTGAAAAAACAAGAAAGTAATGCGCATATGCATGCGATAGGGTAGGATTTTTTCATTTGGATGGTGTTTTCGTGCGTTGTTGTAACCCGTAGCTAGCGGGCGTGCTTTAAAGATACTACAATCCCCTTTTGTATTGATGGTTTTTTTACAAAGCGAGAACTAGTTCACCGCGGTAATGGCATTAGGTTTTTGTATTACGGTTAAGCTACACACGGATGATTTTAATCATCACTAATTCTATTGTATTTTCTCAAAATGTCAAGAATCTCAACCTTAGGAATCGATTTTATGGTATGGCCCTCCCTTCCAGTCATCGTTTCTGCAGCAAACAAGGAGTTCAGAATAGCCTCTTCTGTGGCTTCTATCGTTGCTAAAAATAGGGGAGTTATAGCCCCATTTCGTAATACCTTGGTCTCGTTAAAAAGGGAATCACTGGAATAGGGAATGCGATTTTCTTTTGCGGTTGATACCGCAATAACGTAATCTCCACTTCCATTTGATGCGATTCCCCCCGTTTTTGCCAAGCCCATGATGGCTCTTTTGGCCAACCTTTCCAAGTTTCGTGAATCCAATGGAGCGTCGGTCATAACTACCATCATACATGAACCATCTACATCATATTTAAATTGGGAGGGGTAGTTGTTCAATTCTTTGGCGATAGGGGCTCCATTAATCTCAAGCACGCCCCCAAAATTGGATTGAACCAAAACCCCAACGGTATATCCGCCAAATTTTTCTGGGATTATACGTGAAGCAGTACCAATGCCTCCCTTGTATTTAAAACAAATGGTTCCCGTTCCTGATCCCACGTTACCTTCCTTCACAGGACCACCTTTAGCTTTTTCTATGGCTCCAAGGACGTGTTCTGATTTAACATGTCTTCCTCGGATATCATTTAACCATCCATCATTGGTTTCTCCAACTACCGCATTTACCGAACGTACATTTTCGTTTGCACTCAAAGTATAGGTAATCAAGGCATCTGAAGCTACAGGAACACTTAAGGTATTTGTTAGGATAATAGGCGTTTCAATATTTCCCAATTCCTTTACTTGACTATATCCGGCTAACTTCCCAAAACCATTTCCAATATGAATGGCTGCCGGAACTTTAAATTGAAAAATATTATCAGAATGGGGTAGAATGGCAGTTACCCCTGTACGTATGCTATCTCCTTTGATTAATGTGGTATGTCCAACTTTAACTCCGACAACATCTGTAATGGCGTTGTATTTACCCGTTTTTAGGACGCCTATTTCAATACCGTAATCCCGTAGTCTTTTATTTTGCGGAAAAGCATGAAGAGCACTTAGTAGAAAGAGTACAAGTAGAAATCTAGTTGTGAGCAAAAAGTTGTTCATTGGTGACTTAATTGGTTTCCTCTTTCTCTTCTTCCTTTTTGTCTTTTTTGCGTTCCCAAGGTTTCCAGTCCTCTCCAAGCGTATGTTTTTGAATCCACTTAATCTCCTCAATATCCCGGGTACGAATATGACGTGGTTCTCTAAAACCGTGTGGTTCGCGAGGGAATTTTAAATAGCGTACTGTTTTTCCGAGGTCTTTCAGGGCGGCAAAATACATCATGCTTTGTGCTTCGGTATCTGTGATGTCTTTGTCTCCATGTAGGAGTAAGAGAGGTGTCTCTACCTTTTCAACATGAGTTAAGGCAGACTTCTCTTTATACCCTTCCGGATTCTCCCAAAAAGTTCCACCGATATACCATAAGCGAACATCAAAGTTAAATCCAATCCCATATTCTGAGCGCCAATCCGAAACCATAGCACCCAAAGAGGCGGCTTTAAATCGATTGGTTTTACCAATTACGGTACCGCCAAGAATTCCCCCATAGCTCCATCCTCGGACGGCCATTTTATCAGAATTAATTAATCCCTGAGCAATCAGAAAATCCACACCGCTCATCAAGTCGTTGTAGTCTCCTCCTCCGATATCTTTCATATTACCGCGCAAAAGTGCATCAGTATAGCCACTACTCCCGCGAACGTTGGGAGCTAATTGCACATATCCCAAACCAGCCCACACATGGTAACGATAACTAAATGCATTGGAAAATACACCAGCAGGACCTCCATGGATATGAAGCAAGAATGGAGATTTTTTGGCAGTGGTTTTTGCAGGTTGAAACAAAAGTCCTTCAATTTCCAATCCATCGGTAGATTGCCATTGAACGGGTTCCATTTTGGCTAATTCGATTTCTTTTTCAATCCAGGGATTCAGGTTGGTCAGTTTTTTGGGTTGGAATGGAGTGACCGTAGAGTAGTAAAGATCAGTAGGCGTATCAAAATCGCTGAAACTTAACACCATCTTGCTCCGATTTTTATCCATCCCAAGAA
The DNA here is from genome assembly GCF_965601775.1 of Flagellimonas sp. Classification (GTDB taxonomy): domain Bacteria; phylum Bacteroidota; class Bacteroidia; order Flavobacteriales; family Flavobacteriaceae; genus Flagellimonas. Next base: position 3,377,984 of record NZ_OZ271837.1, on the reverse strand, counting down.
TTCTCCAGGTACCAGTTTCGTTGCTAATGTTGGTGTAATCCCCCGATTCAACATCTAAGCGATAGACATTAGTGTTCACTCCTTGCTGACCGCTAAAGAAGATGGTTTTTCCATCGGGTGCCCAATAGTAGCCACGTATGTTACCTTCAAACTTTCCAGAACGCATCTGAATACTTTTGGTATTCACATCTACGGTCCAAATCTTCCCGTTTTTCAGTTCCCAAGTCTTATCATCAGAAGCTGTAAAACTTACCATTTTGCTGTCTGGAGACCAGACTAACCCGCCTTCCGGAGATCGGTTGTCGGTGAGCTGGGTAGTAGAGCTATCTGCCAAATGATATAAGAAAATTTCTGATAGATCTCTCTGGTTTCTGCGATTTTCAGTGCGTGCTGTATACGCAATGTGTTTTCCATCCGGACTCACTTTCATATTGCTAATAAGCAATTCTTTTTTCAGAAGTGGTTTAATGGTTTTATTCTCCACATCAATCACAAAAAGATGTCTCCACTCGGAGGCCCGTTGTCCGTTGGGACCTTCGTCCACAACCACATGGTCATACCCATCTTTTTTATCTTTTTTGGCTTCTTTGGAAAGTGTCTGGTTTGCCAAAAAATAGATTTTTTTTCCATCGGGAGACCATTGATACGACCGAATGCCTTCGCTGTGTTTACTTAACTGAACGGCTTCACCACCATTGGCTCGTAATAAGAACAACTGCGATTTTTTTTCGATGCTTCTAGTCAGGCTAATGTACTTTCCATCTGACGAAAACTGAATATTACTCCCGCCATCTTTGCCCAAGAATTGATAATCATCAGACCCGTCGGGGCGAATACCATGATATTTGGTATTGCGTTTGTTTTTTGCCCAATCTAATTCAGATTTGCCATACAAAATCTGAGTGCCATCAGGTGAAATATAGACACCTTGTAATCGAACCATATTAAGGCCATCATCGGTTGTCATGGCTCTTTTTTGTGCACTTAGACCGATTGTTAAGCACAATACAATCAAAAAAATAAAGGGTTTTCGCATAAGGGATATAGCTTTTGTTTTGGAACATCTTGTATGTTGGCTTACAATAGTCTATTCAATGATTTCATTGTGACCTGTTCCTATTCAGCCAACTTGCAGGATATAATTGGTAACAAACATTTTGAGAGTTAAAGTAAGAAAAGTTCTTCCTTATAACCAACTAAGGAAGTAGTAGATTATAGCAGTGTTGGCAATTGTTCTATTATTTCTTTTCTGACCCTCGAGGATTTTGTCCTTTGTGGTATTTTATTTTGGTTGGGATTAATCCTCTATAATCTTAACCCTCCAACCTTTAATAAGCAACCAGAACATGAATAACAACTCTCCAAAAAAGGTTATCATCAAATAGCTCATTTCAACGGATGGGAAAAAGAAAGACCTCAAAGTGTCTATTAAATAACCTGCCCCGGCTATTATCAATAGAATTCCAAAAATTCTGGGTACGTAAGAAGCTTTATAAGTCAAAACTCCCAGCAGAATCAAGTATATGCCAAAAAAGACAAAAGCGAAACTCCATTGAAGATTGAAATTTTTGATAGCGAGCAAGACTTTGGAATACAGTGAATGGTCAAATGCCGATAGGTAATCTGAATTTGAGGTCAGGTTGAGTAAGCTTATAAGATTCAAAAGAGCGGCAAGTGTTACTAGGGCAAACACAATGCGGAATAGGGCTACGAGCAAAGAAAAATCCTTATTTGTTGGCCTCAGAAATAGGTATAAAGACCATGCGACTACAACATCGCAAATTAGGGTGATCAAGTGTAGAAAAATTCCCGTAGTGAACAGTGAACGATTTTCTTTTATGTTATTAAAAGTAATCTCCGCATTTTTATAATCTATTAATTCTGGGAAAATGACAAATTCAGCTACTGGTACCGTGAGTACCATGATAAAAATTCCAATCCCAGAGATTAATGCAGCCTTTTGAATTTGATTTTTCATAAGTACACTTTTTTACCTATATCACCTTAGTATTAGACGAAAGATAATCAAAGAAGGTTGCCCTTAACAATTAAAAAATGGTAACCTCTCAAACTATTGTCATATGCGCGACTTGTATTTCAGTTTTTTCTTTTTGAAAGGTTTTCAGCCAGCCTAAAGTATTTTTTTGCTTCTTTATCATTACCAGTAGACCTATAAGCTCTTCCAGTTCTTTCTAAGAGATCTTCAGAATCAGGGGATAGCGTCAGCAGGGTTTCATATATTTCAATAGCCTTTTTGGGATTTTCGTTTTTTTCATAAAAGTCGGCTATATCTAAAGTTCTATATTTCATATCCCCGATAAATTCATTTGTAACGAACTCCTTGCAATAGTTTTGAAAATGCCGATAATCATTGGCTCTCATGGCAGCACGAATGATAGTGTATTTAGACCATGATGAGAGGTCGGATGAAAATCCATAGGTATTGGCTCTTTTTTTACTATAATCATAAGCATATTCCAACCCCCCTGCTTTAATGAATTTTTTAAAAGAATCCTGTTGGAATTCAGGATAGTATTTAAAATAGGACCTTAACCCGTGATAGAGTGTTGGATATCCGGTTGAAGAGTGTTCTTCATTTAATAATTCAGTGTAATACCAGTCCAAGCCATTAATTTTCTTACTGGAAAGCCAATCATCAAGTTTTTCAGTACCCTGATTGACTTGATGCTCATCTGGGCTTACCGCGAAATAAAGCATGGTATTTCTGGTCGTTATATTATCCAAAGATTCAATGCTTTCCCAAATCGGAAATGGGCTTGCCAAAATATAGCCGTCAAAGGCCATGCTGTTTTTTAGGATAGTATTGAATGCAAGACTGCCTGCATATTCCCAACCAAATAGGAGTTTTTCTCCAGTAACACGAAAATTGCGCTCTACATAGGGTAATAGTTCTGTACGCATGAATTCAATGAACGTATCCTTACCGTTAGAAAAATGACGAAAACGTTGAGGGTAAGTAGTATTTATTCCTATCACTATAAATTCAGGTGTCAGCCTAGCCTGCTTAAATTTATTGCTTAAACTGACAGCGTAATTGAAGAAGAACTGACCATCTAAAATATAAAGAACAGGATAATTGATTTCTGTTGTTGTATAACTGGGTGGCAGGTAAACCTGAACCTGTCTTTTTTCTTCCAAAATTTTGGAATCAATACTGTAATTTGTTCCTACGACATTTGGAGCCCCTTCATTTTGCGCCACTGAACCAAAGCTTACCAGAAGATTAGTAATTATTAATACAAACGCATTTATCGTTTGCTTGTGCTTCTCAATGCTAACGGTCTTTGCCATGATTTCGTTGTTACTTTGAAATTCGGAGCATTTCCCACATGAGAAATCCAGCCGTGTTCATGGTTAATAGGTTTAAAGTTAGTAAGGACGAAGCAATAAATTATAGCTCATGTCCCGTGCAGTTTTCTTTTTAGTTATTTGTTCTTTTCACCATTGATAACATTATTCCGCTGAGAATTAATAGTCCACCCACAATTCTATTTTGCAGATAGACTTTTTCTTGATTTTCGAGATAAGATTTTAGCTTTTCAGCAAAGACAGCATAAATAAACAAAGACAGGCCATCGATGATTAAAAAAGTAATGGCAAGAATTACTATTTGAGGAATGATTGGATCGGTTTCATTCAGAAATAAGGGGAAAAGTGCTGCGAAAAAAACAATCGCTTTTGGATTCGCTGCGGACATCAAAAAGCCCTCTATAAATAATTTTGAAAAGCTCCTATCTTCAATTTTATCAGCCGATAGTTTTATTTGGGGTTTAGCTATAATCTTTGTTATTCCCATATATATCAGGTATGCCACTCCACACCATTTGATTAACTGAAACAATTCTCCTGAAGAAATTACAATGGTTGCCAATCCAATAGAGGCAAGAATTATTTGACATAGGTTTGCGGTTAAATCTCCCGCAATTGTCCCAACAGTTTTTCCTTTTCCATATTTCATGCTATTTGCAGTTGCCAATAAAACACTTGGTCCCGGTGTTATTGCCAAAATTAGGACCGTGCCAACAAACGAAAACCAGATTGTTAATTCCATAATTGTTTGATTTTATCTTTTTTCTACACTGTTTTTATTTTTTCATTTATGTCGTTATACAATTGCTTGGAATTCTCGACCATATGCCAATGGCCAACACCGTTGTACAATGTATTCGGAATTTCATTTTCCGCAATAAACTCCTGTGTTTCTTTTGGAGTATCGACATCGCCCCAGATATAAACTTTTCTGCAAGTTAATTCCTTGAATTCAACTCCACATTTATTTTCTTTAATGTGTTCTTGACTTGTCAAGCTCCAGTTTCTCATCCCTTCTGGCTCGGCAAATCTTAGGCTGCTATAATATCTTTTATACCGTTCTTCAAATTTTGCCTTCTCAAAGATTTCCTGATTAAATGACTCTACAAACGCCTCAGCAGATTTGAATTTCATTGGTTTACTCGAAAAATAACTATCCGCCTCCGTCAAATTTCCTTCAATATTGAAGTAGTAATTCACTCTTTCCGTCAGGTTTTGACAAATCCAAGTTCCAATTAATGCCCCCAACGAATGGGCAACTATATTTACGTTATTCTGATTTGATGTTTCTTTCTCTATTAGCTGAGCTATTAGATTAGCTTGTTCTTTAATAGAAACATAATCAGAATTTATTGGGCTAACACCAAATCCCGGCAAATCAATTACATATAGGTTGAAGTTATCATTAAGTGGGGAGTCAAAAACTTCCTTGTACGCCAATCCAGAATCAGCAAATCCATGAAGAAACCAAATGGATTGTCTTTCACTTTTAATATGATTGGTTCTGATGAATAAATTACTAAGAATCTGAATATTCATTTCATATTTTCTTAATAGTGTAGCAGGTTATTGGCTATGAGCCATTGTCTATCAATTACCCATAGCTATTGTTGTATGGCGCTATTTATTTGGTCTCTAAATTCATTTTTTTTGTCAACATGCAACGCCAAATTCTTGTATTTACGTTTAATGCCATACAGTCCTATCAGCTCGTTTTCTTGTTTTAATCGGATAATCACGTTGTGGCTTTCCAATGCTCCCAAGAAGGATAGTTTTCGGGTTTCCTTGTTTCGTTCTATATCTTTTGACGAAATCTCAATGCTGTCAATAGTATTCAAATCAATTGTTGTTTCATTCATTATTCCATACCTAAGGTATAGCGTATCACCTTCAATGGAAATGGGTCTTTTGGACATTGATTTTAGAAATCCAAAAAGCTGAATTCCGGTATAAATGCTCAAGAAAGTCAAAATCCAAGCTACCGTGCCGTTCCATTTCTGAAGAAGAATATGCAAGACAGCCGTTTCAATCCCAACAATGAAAATTATAGCAATCAATAAAGGAATTGTTCCGCTATTTTTATGATATGAGAATTCATTTGTATTCAGTTTTCTTTTTTTCCAATACATGAATCCGTAGTAAAACACAGCAATTTCGGTCACTACTGGAACAACCACACTTTTCGGAAGTATTTCGTAGCAAGTATTTTTTAAAGTAGTATAAAAGTCAACATTTTCTTTTTTGTTCTGTTTGTATCGTTTTATCGCTTTGGTAACCTTATAGATGACATAAGACACTATGGACAACTCGACTAGAGGAAATATCCAAGTTTTAAAAAGGTCGAGATAATATTGATTTTGAGTTGGAAGAATTATAGTTGCGACCACCATTCCAACAATCAAAAACGCGACTACGGTTGTTTTTGGAATGCTTGTTTTTTGAATGAGCAAAAAGTAGAGCAAGGGAACAGTTAGTAACATGTCGAATGTAATTCCAGCGGATAGATCATTTGGGTATTTATGGAAAATGGATGATTTCGCAAGCAGTACCATCGTTCCAATAACTAATATTGGGATTCCAAAAATGAGTAGGCTTTTCTGAAAATTTAAAGTTTTGTTCATGCGTTTGGTGCGTTAGGCCTATGCCATATAGCCATTATTGTAAGCAGTTTTTTTAATTTGGTTGTAAATAACAATTGTCATTCAATTGAATTTTTTCGCCATCGTAAAAGTCAATTTCTTGTCTCAAGTCCTCAATAAATTTCAATTCATCCATTGGACAAATTTTCATAAATCTTTTTTTCACGATAAGTTTTCCATTTTGTTCATTATAGATGGCAACCCGAGTTAGGTTTTTATGGTTGTTTATCCATTCTACATTAAACTAATGTCCAAGACCTTTACCGTTTCCTGACCAGAATGCGGATTCAGGAATTCCTTTGATTGGAATAGGTGTCTTTTCGATATCAATGTCCATTATGAACCGATATGCTTTGTTTTTTGGTTTAAGCTTAAACATTGATTCATAATAGTTTCCAATAAAGCTATTCAAATCACCTAAGTTTCCGGTATAAAATTTAATCGAGTCTGAATTGTGTTTTATAGTCAAATTTACTTCGTCCCTCTCTTCTGTTTTTAATATACGCTCTTTATTATTTGTCAAAAATTTATTGAAACTCCAAGTTGTATCTTTTTCGTGAATCTTAATTACTTCTGTTACTTCAGGATCCATCATTTGAACAACTTTTAACTCAATATATAAACTGTCATTTGATTTTGTTAGAGTTATCTTTTCTGTTGTCATCCACATGCAGCTTGATAAATCAGCCCAAATCTTAATTGTATCTAATTCGGTTATTTTATCTGTTAATTCTGTAAAATCAGTTTTAAGATTAAAGTCAGATTTTTGCAATACGATATCCCTGTTGGTTTTATTTATGCAACCAATTCCAATGAGGAATATTAGAAATATGAATAATTGAATCTTTTTCAAATTGCTTACAATGGTCTCCACTAAGATTTCGCGGTCAGCGCCACGACGTTTTTTAGTTTATTCAAGTTAGGAAAAAATGGCTAAGAGATAGGCATAGGCTGTAGCCATTATTATGCATATTGTTTTACTGCTTTGATTTGTAGTTTAGTCCGGTTTTAAATCCACAAAATGCTAGCAAAATCAAAAGTAAAATTTGGGTTGCAAGGGTAATTTTTGAAAAGATTTCGAAAATATTTTCAATCTGTCCAATTTCTTCTTCAATCTCTGGAGATTCTACCTCTGTACTTAGTGGTGGATAAATTGTCCATCCGGAATGTTGTAAGAGTATAGAATCTATAATTGAGTTTAACCCGGTAAAAAATATTATTAAAAGTATTGTCGAAACAATCAAAATTAGATTTGCGGTCAAATTTTTAAAGTTTTGGTTTATCGCTCGGATTAGATAAACCAAGAACAAAGTCAAGACTAAAATTAAAATCGTTAGATGAACATTTGCAAAGACAAAATAAGTATCGTGAATATTGATATCCAGGGTTGAATTGGCCCTAAATCCGTCTATCCCAAAAAGAAGAACCGAAAAAATACCTGCAAGTCCCGCGGTTCCCGAGAGCCAAGACACTTCTCTCTTTTTCAAACTTCAAATATGTTTTGATTTGACAATATTGTGCATGACGTTTGTTTAAAGATACACGAAACCAAAACACATTTTTATGTACCAATATGAGGTAAAACTAGTGGGTGAAGACGCTTTTGTTAAAATTTACAGGAATAGAAAAGAGAGGATCAGTTCAAAACCTGGGTCATTTTGGCCTTAATCTCTTCCAAACACAAATTGCCCAAACTCCCTTCATGCGTATGCTCAATGTCCTTTTTGGGTTTAAAATTGCCATTTTCTATGGCCTTGCCCATACTTTTATAGGCATCCCTAAAGGGAATCCCGTTTTTTACCATTTCGTTTAAAGTGTCCACACTAAACAAGTAATCATATTTGGGGTCCTCCAAAATGTCTGACTTGACTTGAATCTCTTTAAGGCTGAAGGACATCATTTCTAAACAGGCTTTCATGTCCTGAATTGCAGGGACAATCACTTCCTTGACCAATTGCAAATCCCTGTGGTACCCGCTGGGTAAGTTGGCCATAATTAGACTTAACTGATTGGGAATGGACTGTAGTTTGTTACACTTACCGCGAATGAGCTCAAAAACATCCGGATTTTTCTTGTGGGGCATAATGCTACTTCCCGTAGTAAGTTCATTGGGAAAGGAGATAAAATCAAAGTTCTGACTCATATAGAGGCATATATCCATGGCCAATTTTCCCAAAGTAGAAGCCACACTAGCAATTCCAAAGGCCGTGGCACGTTCTGCCTTTCCTCTTCCCATTTGGGCGGCCACTACATTGTATTTGAGGGTTTCAAAATCCAAAGCTTGGGTAGTAAAACTTCGGTCAATAGGGAAAGAACTTCCATAACCTGCCGCACTCCCTAAAGGATTTTGGTCGGCGACCTTAAAGGCTGCTTGGATAAAGTATAGATCATCTACCAAACTTTCAGCATAGGCAGAGAACCATAGTCCGAAAGAAGAAGGCATGGCAATCTGTAAATGGGTATACCCGGGAAGCAATACATTTTGATGTTTGTCGGCCAATTTCAATAATAGGTCGAACAAGGTTTTTACCTGTGCCCTGATTTCCTTGAGTTCATCTTTGAGATAGAGTTGCGTAGCTACCAAAACCTGGTCGTTTCGGGAACGTGCGCTATGGATTTTTTTACCAACATCTCCTAATTTTTCAATCAACAGATACTCGATTTTGGAGTGCATATCTTCAAAATCATCTTCTATGGTAAAGGTTCCTTTTTCAATGGATTTACCAATGACATCCAGTTCTTTGACCAAACTTTTGGCCTCATCTTCACCTATAAGACCCACTTTCCCTAACATTTGGGCATGAGCTTTGGACGCTATCACATCATACTTGGCTAGGACCAAGTCCAATTGGCGGTCGTTGCCTACGGTAAAATGATCTATTTTCTTTTCGGTACTGAATCCTTTATCCCAAAGTTTCATAATTCAATGTTCAATTAACGGTTTACAATGAACAATAATCAATTAATCAATGGAATCTAAAACTACTTATTGATGATTGAACATTGTTCATTGATTATTGTAAAAATCCTTCTAATATTTTAATATACAGGCCTATTCCCTCCTCAATTTCGTGAACGAAAATATATTCATCGGCTGAGTGGGAACGTGTGCTGTCGCCGGGTCCCAGTTTCAGGGATTGGCAACTTAGGGCCGCTTGGTCCGAAAGGGTAGGCGAACCATAGGTTTTTCTACCTAGGGACAACCCACTTTTTACCAAATCATGATTGGGATCAATGGCCGAGGAATTTAGTCGCAAGGAGCGCGGAGTCATTTTGCATGGCGCTTCCGCTTGCAATAGTTCTGCAATTTCGGCATTGGAATAACGGTCGTTCACCCGAACGTCCACCACCATATCCACATGCGCTGGGACCACATTATGCTGTTTGCCCGCATTGATTTGAGTAACAGTCATTTTTACCTCTCCCAAAGCGTCCGAAGTCTTTTCAAAGCGATAGTTCTTAAACCATTCCAAGACATCAATGGTGTTATAGATAGAATTGTTGTTGTTCGGATGGGCCGCATGCGAGGGTGTTCCTTCCACTACGGCATCAAAAACGATAAGCCCCTTTTCTGCAATCGCCAAGTCCATTAAAGTAGGTTCCCCCACTATGGCGACATCAATTTGGGGTAAGTTAGGAAGCAGGGAAAGCAAGCTGTTTGGACCTGCACTTTCCTCTTCCGCAGTTGCCGCCATAATAATGTTGTGGTTCAGGTCATCCCGATGGTAAAAATGCACAAAGGTGGCCAAAAGGGAAACCAAACATCCCCCGGCGTCATTGCTGCCCAAACCATAAAGTTTTCCATCTTCCACATGGGGATGAAAGGGGTCTTTGGTATAGGCGGTATTGGGTTTTACCGTATCGTGATGGGAATTTAATAAAAGGGTTGGTTTGGAGGTATCAAAATGTTGATTGAAGGCAAATATATTGTTGACCTGCCTTTGGGTTTCGATGCCAAAATCTCCCAACCAATTTTGAATAGCATCCGCGGTTTTGTCCTCTTCACTGGAAAAGGACTGGGTAGAAATCAATTCCTTTAATAAGGCAATCGCCTTCTCAGTCAATGTTTTTTGATTGTGACTCATAATGTCAAACGTGTATATTTTGATGAAGTATTCGACAACATACCTTCGTTGCCAATACATACTTGATGAACGTTATTTTGCAGGGCATAAAAGCAATTGTGCATTTTGGGTAACATACCATCAGCAATGATTCCCTCTTTTAGCAATTCCTTATAGCTTTCGGAGTTGATGTGTTCAATTACCGAATCTTCATCGGATACCTCTCGCAAAACTCCCTTTTTCTCAAAACAATAGTACAATGTGGTCTCATAGTTTGATGAAAGACCCACCGCCAATTCCGCTGCAATGGTATCTGCATTAGTATTGAACAATTGCCCATTTCCATCATGCGTTAAGGCACAAAAAATGGGAGTAAATCCGGCTTCCAAAAGCTTGGATATGTTTTCTGCATGCACCCCATCTACATCGCCCACAAAACCAAAATCGATATCATTTATTGGCCTTTTGTGTGCATGTATGGCATTGCCGTCAGCGCCACTCATTCCAATGGCGTTGGTTCCCATGCTCTGGAGCTCCGCCACAATATTTTTACTGACCAGTCCTCCGTAAACCATTACGGCGACTTCCAAACTGTCGGAATCTGTGATGCGCCTTCCATTAGTAATTTGTGCTTTAATCCCCAGTCGGTTACCCAGTTCCGTGGCTTTTTTTCCACCTCCATGGACCAAAATGGTATGATGCTCCATTTTGGAAAATAACCCCAAAACTTGGGTCAGGGATTTTGCATCCCCAATGACATTTCCTCCAATCTTTACTATGGACAATTTTGGTTTCATAGTTTTTCCAAGAGCTTTTTTAATACAATTTGCGCCGAAAAGGTCCGATTATTGGCCTGCTCAATCACCAAGCTTTGCTTGCCATCCAATACAGCATCTTCAACGACTACGTTCCTTCGGACTGGGAGACAGTGCATGAATTTGGCATTACCTAACTTTTCTTGGGTCATCATCCAACTGGAATCTTTCGAAAGCACTCGGCCATAGTCTGAATAACTACTCCAATTTTTCACGTAGACAAAATCTGCACTTTCCAAGGCTTTTTCCTGGTCGGATTCTATTTGACAACCTTCGGTAATCTCTGGATTGAGCTCATAACCTTTGGGATGCGTAATTACAAAGTCCACCTCTTGACCTTTCATCAGGGTCACAAACGAATTGGCTACGGCATGGGGTAAGGCCTTCGGATGTGGCGCCCAAGACAATACCACTTTAGGTTTTGCCTTTGTTTTATTTTCAGCTAACGTAATTGCATCTGCCAAGGCCTGTAAAGGATGTGCTGTGGAGCTTTCCATATTCACAATGGGAATGGAAGCAAATTTGGCAAATCCGTTCAGAACTTCTTCGGCTTCATCTTTTGCTTTATCCTTTAATCCAGCAAATGCACGAATGGCAACAATGTCGGCGTATTGCGAAACCACTTGAGCGGCCTCTCGAATATGCTCTGAAGTGCCTTGATCCATGACGGTTCCGTCTTCATATTCCAGAGCCCATCCTTCATTTCCAAAATTCATGACCATAACTTCCATGCCTGAATGCATAGCTGCTTTTTGCGTACTTAAACGGGTACGAAGGCTGTTGTTGAAAAACAACAAACAAATGGTTTTGCCCTGTCCCAAGTTTTTAAATTGATACGGGTCTTTTTTTAATGCAATAGCTTCGTCTACCCAATCGGGCAGGGAATCGATATCTTGTAAAGAGAGAAAGTGTTTCATGAAAGTTCTTTGTTTAAGGCTTCAAAGAATTGATCAATATGGTCTTTGGAAATGTTCAATGCAGGCAGGATGCGTAACAGTTTTTTGTTCTTGGAACCCCCAGTGAAAAAGAGTTGATTGTGAATCAATCTTTTTCGGAGGTCTGCTACTTCAAAATCAAATTCCAGCCCCAACATCAATCCTCTTCCCTTAATTTTTTTCACTTGTGGAATTTTAGCTGCCTCCTGTTTAAAGTAATCCCCCAAGATTTTCGCATTTTCAATCAAGTTTTCTTGCTCCAGTACTTCCAATACAGCCAAGGTAGCGACACAGGCCAGGTGATTTCCTCCAAATGTGGTGCCCAACAACCCGTAAGATGCCTTTATGGACTCATGAATCAAGATGCCACCCACTGGAAAACCATTGCCCATTCCCTTTGCTATGGAAATAATATCGGGATGGATTCCATGATGCTGGAATGCGAAAAAGGCCCCGCTACGTCCGAATCCGGATTGTACTTCATCAGCAATGAGTACCACGCCATTTTCTTTGCACTTTTTGGCTACAAACTGATAGAATTCTGTGGAAGGTTCATCCAATCCACCGACCCCTTGAATCGCTTCCAAAATAACTGCACAATGGGCATCGGATTGGATTGCCTTTTCAAAGGCTTCAAAATCATTCAGTGGTAAAAAGGTAACCTGCTGTTGTCTGTTTATCGGCGCATTGATGGCAGGATTGTCCGTAGTGGCCACGGCAGCGGAAGTCCTTCCATGAAAGCTATTGGAAAACGCAATCACCTTGGATTTTCCGGTATGAAATGAAGCCAATTTTAAGGCATTTTCATTGGCCTCAGCCCCGGAGTTGCATAGAAACAAGTTGTAGTCCTGACAATCTGAAAGCTTACCCAAAAGGCCCACAAGTTCCTGCTGCAACGGATTTTGCACTGAATTGCTGTAAAAAGCAATTTTTTCCAACTGTTCCTTAATGCGATTTACATAATGGGGATGTGAATGACCAATAGAAATGACCGCATGACCGCCATAAAAATCCAAATAGGTCTTTCCATGGTCGTCCTTCACCTCAATTCCCTTCGCAGATACTGGAGCGACATCGTATAGTGGGTATACATCGAACAAGTCCATATTATCCTTTTCTGATTTGACTTATTTTTTCAAAAGAGCTAACAATACCCCGAATTAGGGAAGAGCTTAGTCCCTGATGCTCCATTTCATTTAAGCCTTCAATGGTACATCCTTTTGGAGTAGTCACCCGGTCAATCTCTTCTTCAGGATGGGTACCAGATTCAATCAATAGATTGGCCGCTCCATTGCAGGTATGCATGGCTAATTCTTGGGCTTCTTTAGCGTCAAACCCTAATTGAATGGCACCTTGGGTTGTGGCCCGAATGAGTCGCATCCAAAAAGCGATTCCGCTGGCGCAAATGACCGTGGCAGCCTGCATTTGTTCTTCTGGTATTTCCAAGGAATGCCCCATTCTATTGAAAATGGCCTTGGCCAAATCGATTCGCTTTTTACCCAACTCATTACTGCATATGCAGGTCATGGAATTGCCTACTGAAATAGCCGTATTGGGCATGCTTCGGATAATGTATTTGTCCGAACCAATGATATCTTCCATTTTGGAAATGCTAAAACCTGTAATAGTACTGATAACCACATGCTTTTCGGTGAGTAAATGCTTGACTTGTTCAAGAATAGCTTGAAAATGGCCTGGCTGAACCGCAAAAATCAATATATCTGAATGTTCTACAGCTTCACGATTGTCCGAAGTCACGGTCACATTCCCATATTTTTCAAAATTCTTAATATCATCCAAGTTCCTTTTGGTCAGGTACATGGTGGTTGCGCCATTACTGTGCAATACCCCTTTGGCGATGGATAGTCCTAAATTTCCTGCTCCTATGATTGCTATTTTCATGGTTTTAATTGTTTGTTGGTCGATGCTGGAAGCTCGATGTCCGTTTTCTATTATGTATTTTCTATCCTCTTAGCTCTTATTAAAAGACTTCCGCCTTAAGTTGTAACCCTAAATCTTCTTTTAATCCAAACATTAAATTCATGTTCTGCACCGCTTGTCCTGAAGCCCCTTTCAATAAATTGTCTATAGCTGAGGTGATGAGTAAAACATCCTCATGTTGATGCAAATGAATATGGCATTGATTCGTATTCACTACTTGCTTTAAATGAATGGGTTCATCAGTCATATGCGTGAATAAAGCGTCTTGATAAAACTCCTGATATAGCAATTTTGCTTCTTCCAGGCTTCCTTGATGGGAAGTGTAGGCCGTAGCCAAAATACCTCTGGTGAAGTTCCCTCGATTCGGTAAAAACCGCAACTTGCCTACTTCATTTCCGAATGATTTCAGGCTTTCCCCAATTTCTCCTAAATGTTGATGGGTAAAGGGCTTGTACCATGAGATGTTGTTGTTTCTCCAGCTAAAATGGGAAGTAGGTGACAGGCCAACTCCTGCACCGGTACTTCCTGTCATCGCATTAACATGGACCTCTTGTGATAACGACCCTTGCTTGGCTAGCGGAAGCAAAGCCAGTTGGATGGCCGTCGCAAAACACCCCGGATTGGCAATATGATTGGCTTTGACAATCTTCTCTTTTTGTAATTCAGGTAGACCGTACACAAACTGTTTGCCTTGAAATTCGGCATCGTTTTCTAATCGGAATTCGTTGCTGAGATCTATGATTTTCGTGTTCGCACTAAATTCGTTTTCGGATAAAAATTTGGAAGAATTCCCATGGCCCAAGCATAGAAAAACAACATCAACCTCTGGGTTTGACTTCCCAGTGAACCCTAATTCAGTAACGCCCAAAAGGTCAGGATGGGCACTTGAAATGGGTTTTCCTGCTCGTGTGGTGCTAAAGACAAAATCAATGTCAACTTCTGGATGGTTGAGCAATATTCGTATCAGCTCTCCTCCTGTATACCCTGAACCGCCTATTATTCCAGCCTTAATCATGATTTTGATTTACATGGTTTGCAATTTTTCCTGGATTGGACAAGATTTTGATGAATCCCTTCGCATCGTCTGCAGTCCATCCTTTGTTCATTTCCCCATAACTGCCAAAGGAAGCATTCATCAAATCGTGGGTAGAATTTATTCCATTTAGTTCAAATCGATAGGGATGTAAGGTCACCAGCACATCACCAGATACATTTTTCTGGGTGTCGGCCAAAAAAGCTTCGATGTTTCGCATCACTTCATCCAAGTAGTTTCCTTCATGCAACAACATACCATAAAAGTTACCCAACTGTTCCTTTTGGTATTGCTGCCATTTGCTCAAGGTGTGTTTTTCCAGTAAATGGTGTGCTTTTATGATTATTAAGGGAGCAGCAGCCTCAAAACCAACCCTACCCTTAATTCCAATAATCGTGTCGCCCACATGGATGTCCCTTCCAATAGCGTATTTGGATGCGATTTCAGATAATTTCTCAATATTCTCAATGGGACTTGCCGTTTCTCCATCTACTGCTACAAGTTCTCCTTTGTCAAAAGTCAGTTTTAAAACTTTGGAAATCTCTTTTTCCAACTGACTTGGGTAGGCTTCAGAAGGTAGAGATAAATGGGAAGTTAGGGTTTCATCCCCTCCAACGGATGTTCCCCAAAGACCTTTATTAATGGAATATTTGGCTTTTTCCCAGGAATATTCCACTCCATTTTCCTGTAGATATGCTATTTCAGCTTCTCTGGATAATTTATTATCTCGAATGGGAGTGATGATTTCAATTTCCGGTGCAATGATTTGAAAAATCATATCGAATCGGACTTGGTCATTTCCAGCTCCTGTACTTCCGTGAGCGATGTATTCAGCTCCAATCTTCCGAGCATGGTTTACGATTTCAATGGCCTGTACAATTCGTTCCGCACTAACAGAAAGCGGATAGGTATTGTTCCGCAATACATTACCGAAGATGAGGTATTTAACCACCTTTTCATAAAACGTAGCAATGGCATCAATCGAAGTATAGGATGTTGCCCCAAGTTGTATGGCCTTTTCTTCAATTTCTTGAATTTCAGTATCCGTGAACCCTCCGGTGTTTACACTAACAGCATGTACTTCAAAGTTTTGTTCTTTGGACAAGTATTTTGCGCAATACGAAGTGTCGAGCCCGCCACTATAGGCCAGTACTAATTTTTTCATGATTCTTTTTTCTTTTTAAGGAAAAGGTTTTGTTTCATTTCTTTCAATCGCTGAAATGCTTTTCCATTGACTTTTCTGGTATTGTGTTTTGTTTCCTTAGGGTCGTGCAACATTCCTGTACATAAGCACATTTTACGCTCGGTTCGAGTAAGAATGTCAAAGTTTTTACAGGTTTGGCAGCCTTTCCAGAATTCTGGGTCGTCCGTAAGTTCAGAAAAGGTAACCGGTTTGTAACCCAGTTCATAGTTCATTTTCATGACAGCTAGACCCGTGGTGATTCCAAATATTTTAGCATCAGGGAACTTCTTTTTGGAAAGCTCAAAGACCGCTTTTTTAATTTTTTTGGCAAGGCCTTGATTTCTGTAATCAGGATGGACAATCAAGCCTGAGTTGGCCACAAAGTTTTTGTTGCCCCACACTTCTATATAACAGAAACCTGCGAACTTTTCATCATCCAAAGCGATAACTGCGTTACCATTTTGAAGTCTTTGGATAATATATTCTGGAGACCTTTGGGCAATACCGGTTCCGCGAACCTTTGCTGATTCGGAGATGGTATCACTGATAATCTGGGCGTACTTAAAATGTGATTCGTTAGCAATTATAATTTCCATTGCCAATTCGATTTAGACTAAAATTTGAACTAAGGATTTGATGGTTTTTGCGGAAATGGACTCACCTATTTCCATAACTAGTGTGCACCCTTACGGGCGACGACGTGGTGCGAAAGGACGTACGGGAGCGATGGTGCTCAAAGAAGTTAATATGTAGTTCTGTCCGTTCATTACAGGGATAAATGTACAAATTAATTCCAACCTCCCTAATTTGGAGATGTTTTTTTGAAGAAATCTAACTTTTTTGAGGACTTAGTGGTCAATTCATAAATCAAAAAGGCAAAGACCGTTAAATATTCAATACCTAAAAGCCAAAGATTTTCTGTGAAATCTGGATTGGAATACGCCCAATAGCTCAATATGACCACGAGTGTCCAAAGGATTGGGAACTTATAATTTGTGAGCAAACTAAGGGTCAACAGGAAAATTATATACCATGGGTGCACCGTACTGGACAGGGCCAAATAGGCAAAAAGAACCCAAAGCATGGATTGGAGTAAAGTTTTGAAGTTTTCATTCTTCCTAAAGAAGGTAAGAACAAGGGCTATAGCGATTACTGAAATGGCCATAACCTTACCGTAGCTTTTTATCAGCTCCCAAGGCTTTGCTTCAAAAAAATTGACTCCGATGGATTTGACCACGTTATAGATTCCCGCGTTGAATTCGAAATTGGAAAACCAAAGTCCAACGGTTTCAGAATAATTATCAATAAAAATTGGGGTGTAAAAGGGAGCAAGGAAAGCAATGCAGGTGGTAAGAACCAAAGTATAGAATCCAACACTCTTTTTAAATCCTAGATACCTTAAGAACAAGGGCAAGAACAGGATAGGAACCAATTTCACCAGAATGGAAAATGCATACACCGGAGCGGCAGCTATCCATTGTTTTTTGATTAACAAATACAGGGCCCAAACGAAGAAAAAGAGCATGGTTCCCTCGAAATGTAGATTTCCAGTAAGCTCAATAACCACCAAAGGATTTAGGAAATACCAGAAAATTAGACCGGGTTCCATTTTCAAATGCTGCAACAACTTTCTTCCGAAATACACTATACCAATATCGGCAAGGATAATCTGAATCCTTAAAACAATAATACTTCCCATAATACTTTTCCCACCTAAGAAAGCTGCAATGACAAAAGTTACCTGATTGAGTGGAGGATAATTACTAAAATGTTTGGCGCTCAATTCCCCCATGCCATCAAAAAGGATATGATAATTAGCAATAGGTATCTGAGACCATTCCATAATCTGATTGGGCATATAGAGGTAGGGATTGATACCATTTTTAATCAATTGCCCATCCCATATAAAGCGATAAAAGTCCTGCGAAAGATTTGGTTCAGCGAAGAGAAAACCCAATCGAAAAAGTATTCCAACGGCCAAAAGGAATTTAAAATTCCACTGCTGTAGTTGAGCCAATTTATAATACAAGAAAAACAAACCAACATATAGCCCCAAAAGTTTTGGGAAATCTTCACGATTGAGGTCATAGGCAAAGCTCAGATAGAACAAAATACTTACCAAACATAGCAGTAAAGGAATTCTGTTGAGGTTCCAAAATTTTGAGAACGCGTCGTGCATTGCCGGCAGAATAATTTAGCAAGACAAAAAGTATAAAATAATATTGGATTGAGATTGCTTTGAACGAAATAAGCTAAATGTTGATTACTTCATGGTGATTCATGTACAAATCGAATGGAAAACCATCGTTTTTGCTTTAACCCATATGCTTTATACTTTTCTGTTCTACCTTGAGGACTACGACCAATAACTGATCGGCTTGCCATACTAAAGAACCCAAATTGATGATTTTTATGCACTTTATTTTTCATGACTGTTCGTTTTTGATTGATTGAATTTTAGGCAGTAGCCACCAATATTTCTGCTTCCCCATTGGTAGGGTCCATGGCTTTCTCGCCATAAATTTCAATATCTGTGGTGTAGGTTCTTTCCAAGTTTGTATTCCAGATTTCCATCCAGGTATTGATGACAGCATCTTTGGTCAAATCCCCTTTGGCGGTAAATTGTGTATAGTTGGATGCCGGAATGATTTTCACGGTCATGTCCTCGGGAATATTGTCCAAACTAAATACTTTACAGCCAATAACTAAGGTATAGGGTTGCGAGTGGTCTCCTTCATAGTCGGTGTAAATAGCATAGATGGTTTCATCCACCTTGTTTGGGATACGACTTATGATATTTTCGGCCATAAATTTCTCCCACAACTTTGGAATATCCCTTTCACCTTTTCTAGGTGCGTTGGATGTCCTTATTGCGATTCCGACAATGGTCAGCTCTTCCTTTTTTGTGCTTGTCATGATGATTGATTTTTAAGATTTAGACAAATGTAAACCCACAATGTGACAAGGGTGTGTCAGGGGTCTAAAAATCATCTAACTTATTTGATTTTGAATCAATTGCATTTAGTTTTTGAAAAGATTCACACCTATAAAACGTATAGACAAGACAGTAATTCGTATTTGTTCGATATTATCAAGCTGTACAAAACAATTCCATAGTATCTACAAAGTTTTTGGTAAGCAAATGGGTTAACTTTACGACTAAGTTGAAAAAGAAAAAAACGATGCGATTATCTCTTATTCTAGTTCTCAGCCTTGCATATTTTACTGCGTCTTGCCAGACAAAACCCAGTTCAAATCAGGAAACAGGCGCTTACCCCATTCAAAAATCAGATGAAGAATGGAAGGAGATACTTTCTGATAAGCAGTTTTACATTCTACGCCAGCAGGGTACGGAATATGCTTTTACAGGGGAGTATTGGGACAACAAGGAAAAAGGAACGTATTATTCTGCCGCCACAGGTCAGCCTTTGTTCAGCTCTGAGCATAAGTTTAAGTCAGGAACCGGATGGCCTAGTTTTTATAAGCCTATTGATGAAAATGCCGTTAAAGAATTAGTTGACAGAAGCCATGGCATGGTTCGTACTGAGGTGGTAGACAGTGGAAGCGGGTCTCATCTTGGCCACGTGTTTAATGATGGTCCAGCACCAACAGGTTTGAGATATTGCATGAATTCTGCTTCAATGATTTTTGTTGCAGAGGGAGATGAATTGCCCGGGATTGTAAAAGAATGGCAAGATAAGCACGGCAAATAAGATTTTCCAGCACTTCTAAGGAAAACAGTTTTACTCTCAATCCGAATGATTGCCGTTGTACCTATCGTAGGATTTGTAATATTCCTCTAAGGTCATGTTATGTGATTCAAACACTTCATTGGTGTTTGTAACCTTTTGGATATGGTCTACTCGAAATACCCGAAAAGCTTTCCGTAGTCTGCAATATGCGATAAGCAGCCACTTTTCTTGGGTACTGTATAGCGCAAAAGGTTCTATATCTCGATTGGTGGACTTGTTTTCCAAGGAGAGATAGTCAATATTTAAGACTTGAAAGTTGGTAAGCGCCGATTGAATTCGCATGAGATAACTGCTGGTCGTTTCTCGGGTGAAGTTATCGGTAAAATAGATACGGTCTTTAAGTAGGCTGGCTTTGTCCTTTTGTGAACCCTTTAAAAGGGCTTTTATTTTTAAAATAGCTTCGGAATAATATTGGACGAAGGAGGCATCCTTGTTTTTGACCACCAATTGTTCTGCTGTTATTAGCGCATTGGCCTCGTCCTCTGTAAACATGACAGGAGGGAGTTGATATCCTTCCATCATGGAATAGCCTTTTCCTTCTTCTGTAATAATGGGGACTCCTGATTTTTCTAGAGTCCGTATATCCCGGTAAATGGTCCGTATGCTAACCTCATGCTTTTCAGCCAAAGTTTTAGCCGTTACAATCCTCGAGGATTGTAGTTGAGTTAAAATTGCCGTAAGTCGAGAAAGTCTTGGTTTTTCTTCCATGCTACATCAGAAATATAAGATTCTGATGAGATAAATGTAGCTATTTTGCCTTCGTTAGAAAACCCAACGATATTCCTAAATAAATTCTAAATGACGTAGGAAACAAATTAAGCCTTTGCCGTCAAGGATTTAAAGAAAACAAAGCTAAAACCTAAAAAGAGCATTAAATGGAATGGGAACAATCCATAATCATTCAAAGGAATGGCACTATACATACCAAACAAGAAGTAAACCATTAAAGCAAACTCAACAACCATGTTTGGGGACAATTTTTTAGCTAGATATTTGTTGCCTTTCCAACTATCGGTAAGGTTATTGATATTGAATTTTGGTGTTCTTACAAATTCACTGCGTTTGCCCATATGACCCTCCATAACTGCAATGGAATTGTGAAGGGAAAACCCAAGGGCGACTGAGAAGAAGGTGAAGAACAATTTGATGTAATCCACAAAATTATCAAAGCTACTGCCTTGGATACTTTTATAAGTAAACCAGTAACATATAAAAAGAATAATGGTGCTGATGATAAAGAAGCTGGTCACCTGAAAAACCAGACCCAAGTGTCCGTAGGTATTTTTGATGTAGAGCATTGGGATACTCAACAAAGCCACAATAAATACACACAAAAACATAGAGCTGTTCAAAAGATGCATTACTCCATGAAACTTGGTCTTAAAAGGAATATTCTTAGCAGTAATAACGCTCCAAACCGTTTTCCTGAAATTTTCTGCACCTCCCTTGTTCCAACGGAATTGTTGTGAACGCGCGGCACTCATTACTACAGGCAGTTCCGCAGGAGTTTCCACATCTTCCAAATACTTAAATTTCCAATTTTTCAACTGGGCACGGTAGCTAAGGTCCAAGTCTTCGGTTAGGGTATCGCCCTCCCAGTTTCCGGCATCCAGGATACACTCTTTTCTCCAGATTCCGGCGGTTCCATTAAAGTTTATAAAGTGTCCTTTGGAATTTCTACCTACTTGTTCGAGGGTGAAGTGTGCGTCCAAAGCAAAGGCCTGGATTCGGGTGAGCGTGGAATAATCTCTGTTGATATGCCCCCATCGGGTTTGAACCACTCCGATTTCCTCGTCTTTAAAATAGGGAACGGTTTTCTTCAACCAATCGCTTTCGGGAAGGAAATCTGCATCGAAAATGGCTACAAAACTACCTTTTGCAGTGGCTAGACCTTCTTTCAGGGCTCCAGCTTTGAAACCTACTCTATTTTCTCTTCGAATATGTTGAATATCCAAACCAGTTTTCCGAAGTTCCTCGATGCGCTCAGCAGTTTCCAAAACTGAATCATCAGTGGAGTCGTCCAGCACTTGAATTTCCAATTTACTCTTTGGATACTCAATTTTGGCAATATTATCAAGTAATCGCTCCATAACGTACTCCTCATTATAAATGGGAAGCTGTATGGTCACATACGGAATCTCTTTCGGGTCGAGAAGGTTGAATTTGGGTGCTTCTTCGTTTTGTCTTTTGTGCGACAGGTAGTTGATTAAAAGATTCAACTGCGCCAGACTGTAACAGAATATCAAAATCAATGCGGTACTGTAAATAGCGATAATAATCCAAGCAATTGTTAGTCCCATTATTTTAAACTGTATTTAAAGATCCAACCCAAAATTTTTACGCCAGCAAATATAGTACCTTTTACGGTTCCAGAAACTTTTGAAACGCCAATTCTTTGTTTATAACGCACTGGTACTTCGATATATGACATTTTTTTACGTAAAATTTTCAGTTGCATCTCCACGGTCCAGCCGTAGGTTTTATCTTCCATTTCCAAAGCTTTGAGCTTTTCGTATTTTATGGCACGAAAAGGTCCCAAATCCGTAAATTTTGCCCCAAAAAACAATCGCATCAAAAAAGTGGCCAATTGATTACCAAAAACTTGCTGCGGAGTCATGGAACCTGGTTCGCGAAGTGATTTTTTTCGCGCCCCAACCACAAAATCAATGTCGTTTTCCAGAATAGGAGCCACTATCTTATCTAATTCTTCCGGATAATCTGAGTAATCTCCATCAATAAATACGATGATATCGGGCTTTTTGGATTGTTTGTCAACATATTCCATTCCATTAAGACAGGCGTAACCGTATCCTTTTCTGTTTTCCGTGAGAACTGTAGCACCCGCTTTCTCCGCATTTTCAACCGTATCGTCCGTAGAACCGTTATTCACTACAATGATTTCTGATACGGAATCGGGGATTTCTTCAACAACTTTGGCAATGGAATCCCCTTCATTAACTGCCGGGATGATGACTCTGATATCCGTCATTTATTTTAAATCAGAGAGTTTGTTTTCTTTCTTAAAGCTTCGGAAATCATACCACTCCTTGATTTTTTTCCCGTTGCTATATTTTTGGGCTGATTTCAATTTTTCATCCTTGTATTTCAGACAATAGCCATTTTTAACTCCCTTGTGCAATTGACATTTATGATTGATTTTTCCATTATGATCATAGAACAACCACCATTTTACCATATTGCCCTTTACATAATGTCCCTCCATGTCCAGTTTACCATCTTTTGAATAAAAATACCAATACCCCACTTTTTGATTATTCTTGAAATGGCCTTGTTCCTTTATTTTTCCATTGGGAAAGTAGAACTTCCAGAATCCTTCCTTGGAATCTCCTTTTATCCATCCTTGAGCTTTTATCACACCATTTTCATGGTATTCGCGATGGTATTCTTTTTTTAAGGAAGTAGGTGAGGTCAAAAAAATAAAAACCAGGAAAAACCGCAACATCTTATTTTGAGTTCACCAATTCCATCAAGTCAACATCATTCCCCAACAACACTTGGTTGCTATCAATTCTTCCTTGTAAAGGACCATTTTCCAACTTAAGTACACCTCTTGGGCAAACGGCAGAACAAATACCACATCCTACACAACTTGAACGCACAATGTTTTCGCCTTTTTGGGCATAGGCGCGTACATCTATTCCCATTTCGCAGTAGGTAGAACAGTTTCCGCAAGAAATACACTGTCCACCATTGGTGGTGATTCTGAATTTAGAGAATAGTCGTTGTTGAAAGCCCATCATGGCAGCCATAGGACAGCCAAATCGGCACCAGGCACGGTTTCCGAAGATGGGATAGAATCCAGTTCCTATCACACCGGAAAAGATACTTCCAATAAGGAAGGAGTAATTTTTACGTAGGGCTCCGGATTTGAACAAGAATACGTGCCCTTCACCACTAAAAAAGTGAATTGCAATTAGTGATATGATAATAACAAAGTATCCGATAGCCCCATATTTGGCATCTTTTTGCAGTTGGTCACGTTTGAAAATCATTACCCAAGCAAATACCAAGGTCAATAGAGTGGCCACTCCCAAAAGAAAGGTTGTTTTGGTTAACCAATATTTGCTTGTGTCATTTCCTAGGTAGGAATAAATAACTGCAGTGGTCATGAGGGTAACAAAAACCACTACGCTGTGAATCACCCATCGCTCTACTTTCCAGGCTTTAACTGATTTGTCACTCAATTGCCTGAAAGGGTCACCAATAGTCTCGGCAAGACCCCCACATCCGCATACCCAAGAGCAATACCAACGCTTTCCAAATTTATAGGTTAAAAAAGGTGTAATCACAAATACGGAAAGAATGGCAAAAATGAGCATAGCAAAGCCAATATCGCCTGAACTTAAAAAGCCTTTAATACGATAGGATTCAAAATTGTAATAGTTCAGTGGCCAAATGTTTTTCAAATCCAAAAAAGGCAGACTTCCCCCTTGAAGGACTGAACTTCCATTCAATCGTGCCATAAACTCTGGAATCAAAAAAGCGAAGGAAGTTTGAAAGAACATTACACTCAACGTTCGGATTCTTTCATATCTGTTGTGTCGGTACTTCCACATGAATTTTACGCCAAACACCAAAATGGCAACAGTGTACAGCGCCCCATAAACAAACCACTGACTGGCAGGATTGCCGCTTAAGGCTTTACTCAATGGGTCAAATAGACCAATAACTCCTTTATTGTCTCCTCCATTGACCAGACCTAGATATTCAGGAAAAAAGTAAAGAATCACATAAAACGTAGTAATGGCCAAGCCTGCTATCCAGCCCCAAAAACCAAGATTGGTAAGGGATTTAAACCAAACACCATCATTTTTAATTCCAGGGTATTTCCCTCTGTACTGCTCCCAAGCAAACCATAAGGTCCCTCCTGAAATGGAAACCAGGGCTAGCGTAAGCCAAAGGGTCTTGTTGGGGAAACTCACATTAAACGTAGCCAACAATAGAATGGCCAGTCCTAGCATACCCACAATGGAGGCTATTTTTTGATTTAAATTGATTTCTTTGGGAGGCTGACCGGTAAGGGCCATGCTTCTATCGTAAGTGCTCATGATATTAGGATTGTCTTTATGTGAGTTGAAATATTCTTTTGAAACTTTTCTTTTTGGCCTTTAAGGAAGTGCCTCTATCCGAATTGTATTTGGATAGTATGGCGGATTCGTGATGCTTGTAGAATTCTGGGTCAAAATTAGCATCTGCTAAATGCTGCATTACATAGTTAACATCCTTTTCTTCGGTCAACCATCTATCAAACATTTCATGTCGCATACGAATTCCGAAGGTATTGATACCTAGAAATCGTTCCGTTTCTTTATTATAAGCTACGGTAATGCAGAGTTTTTCTGAAGGATGTCTCCAGTGAAAATGGGCTTCATAGTCTTTCATGCCTCTTTCCGAAAACACCCAACCGTAGGTTTGGTATTCGATATCCAAAAATTTAGCAGAGTTAAACCAGTGTCCGGGTTTGTATTCGATTCGATTGCCGCAAATGGTTTGGGCAACAGTTTCACCCATCATTCTTCCCGTGTACCATACGGCTTCTATAGGTCTTCGATTTCCAATAGCCTCATGTTGTTCAGCGCAATCACCTATGGCATAAACATCAGTTACGTTGGTTTCCAAAAATCGGTTGACTTTTATTCCTCTACCTAACTCAATTCCTGAATCCCTTAGAAAATCCATATTAGGAGTCACTCCAGCAGTCAGTCCAACCATATCACAGGCCAATTCTTCTCCCGTTTCCGCAATAATTACTGATTTTACCTTTCCATTTTCGTCGGAAATAATTTCTTTCAGATTGGTAGCCAGTCGTAGGTCGATATGGTGCTCAAGAATGTGCTCATTGATCATTTGGGATTCACCCTCGGGCAAAACCCCATTCCAAAAACTACTTTCCCGTACTAAAAAGGTGACCGGAATGTCTCGGGTACGAAGCATCTCTGCTAATTCAATTCCGATAAGCCCACCACCTACGATTACGGCTCTCTTACAAATTTCTTTATTGGGTGCATTGACTTCCAGCAAATCCAAATCTTGTTTGGAATACAAACCTTGAACCCCATGGAGGTTTTGACCGGGCCATCCGAATTTATTGGGCTTGGAACCTGTGGCCAAAATCAACTTGTCATAATGAAGCGTTCTTGAGCCATCAAGGGTAAGCGCCTTATTTTCCGTATCTACTTTGTTCACGAACGCATTCACAAGTTCAATTCGGTTTTTCTCCCAGAACCAATTTTCATAGGGTTGGGTGTGCTCAAATTTCATGTGTCCCATATACACATACATTAAAGCTGTTCTAGAAAAAAAGTAGTCGGTCTCGGCAGAAACAATAATGATTCTTTTGTCGGAAAGTTTTCGAATATGGCGAGCGGCTGAAACACCTGCAATGCCATTTCCGATAATAACGATGTTCTCCATGTGGTATTATTGGTTGTTGGATGTGTCGTTTTTAAAGATAGGAACTTATCAAAAAAGAATTATTTAGAAACAATTTAAATATGGAAAGATGCCGTAAGGTTAGTGTTCACGTAGCGAACATGTAACACGCTGATTATTAAAATCTTAAATATATCATAAAAATTTAGCACGCTTGTATGGTGTTAAAATGACCCTCGACATAATGGTCAGTTTTAATCAACAAAACAATTTAAATGAAAACACATAAAACACTAATCGCAGTTCTGTTGCTTGCCTTTGCCCAATTGGGATTTGGTCAGGGAACCTCAGAATTCTTTTCCAAGGCAGACACTTTCTTCAGTACATATGTTACTAACGGTAGAGTAGCCTACAAAGACATAAAAGCCAATCCGTCTTCTCTGGAAGAATTATTGAAATTGGCCAAAGATATAAGAGTTTCCAAAAGCGATGCGAAGACCTATCAGGCTTTTTGGATTAATGGTTATAACCTTTCAGTGATAAAAGGAATTGTAGACAATTACCCAATTAAATCACCATTGAATAAGGCCGGGTTCTTTGATAAAAAGACCTATGATATTGGAGGCCAGAACACGACCTTAAATGATATAGAAAACAAATTGCTGCGTGCTGTTTTTCCACAAGAATCCCGATTCCATTTTGTGCTTGTCTGTGCCGGTTTGGGATGTCCTCCCATAATCAATAGCGCCTACACTCCAGAAAAACTGGAATCGCAATTACAACAACAAACCGAATTGGCGTTGAATAATCCCAATTTCATTCAAGTCAAAGGAAAAAGAGTAAACCTTTCCCAAATCTTTGAATGGTATACCGGAGATTTTACCCAGGGTGGAAAGAACTTGATAGAATATGTGAATCAATACCGCAAAGAAAAATTAGACCCGAAATCAAAAGTAGGCTACTACAGCTACGATTGGGCCTTGAATGAAATCAAATAAGAAAAACAATAACTACTCAACATATCATGAAAACAATAATTAAAAACACCTTTTTTGTTGCCCTTTTTCTTGGAGCAACCTTTATATCTGCCCAAGATGATGATCAAGCTGGAAGTAATATTCAAAACTTGACCCCTTCCAAGCTTATCGGAAAGGGACAATGGGACATTAAACTGTTCAACAACCTGTATACTCAAAACGAGAGTACTTTTGCGGAGGAAGATGGAATCCGTCAAAATTTCTTTACCTCAACCTTGGAGATATTCACGGGGGTTTCTGATACCAAAAGAATAAACGTAGGGGTTATTGCAGAATTTAGAGCCAATGGTAGGGATTTTATCTTGGAAAATGGAACAACAGAACGTAGAAATACTTCGGGATTGACATCTATTGCGCCTTCCATCAAAATAGTTCCTTTTAAAAGAGTGGGTAATTTTTCCATTCTTAGCTCTTTCTCTATTCCCCTTATTGACCAAGAAGTGGATGAAAATGGCGTATTCTTGGACCAGGACGGCTTTACATGGCAGAATCGTTTTTTCTATGACTATACTTTTCCAGGTAAAAAATGGCAAATATTCACCGAAATTAATTCAGAGTACAACTTTGGGGATGATGCAGTTCGGGATGTGAATGGGATAACCGTTGAAGGTAGCTTTGCAAACAATAGCTTACGCTTGACGCCAGGTGTATTTTTGAGTTACTTTCCGAGTAGTAAGTTTACCGTTTTGGTTCTGGGACAGCATACAGAGTTGATAGACTTGGGCAACGACTTTAGTCAGAACTTTACAGCCCTAGGAGGAGGCGCCAAATATCAATTAACCAAGGAGTTAAATGTGGAATTTCTCTATACTAATTTCGTAAGGGGAAGGGATACCGGTCTTGGTGAAACTTTTAACATAGGTTTGCGCGCAGTGTTCTAGTCAAAACCATACATAAAAGCCTAAATTAGAAGTCTTAATTCTTAAACTATGAAGAAATTAGGGCTTCTTTTTTTGTTTTTACTCCAATTTTCCTGCACTAGTCAAAAAAAAGAGAAAATAAATGGGGTCAGTTTTGTAGGGTCGCGGGAAAAAGTCGACCAAACCCATATAGACCCGGTTTTAAAGGTCAACGCCAACTATGCAGCAGTAATGCCCTTTGGGTTTGCTAGAAATTTAAATTCGCCGAAAATAATTTTTGATACAGATCGGCAGTGGTATGGAGAAACAAGAAAGGGGGCCAAGCAATATATCAAAATGCTACAGGCGAGCGGGGTTAAAATTATGATGAAGCCTCAAATATGGATATGGCGCGGAGAGTTCACTGGGGATATGGTTATGAAATCTGAAGCGGATTGGAAAACACTTGAAAAGACCTACAAAGATTTCATTTTGACCTACGCAAAGCTAGCCCAAGAAACCAAGGTTGAAATACTTTGTATTGGTACCGAGCTGGAAGAATTTGTGAAGAATAGGCCAAATTACTGGCAACAACTTATAAAAGAAATAAAAGGTATCTACTCAGGAAAATTGACATATGCGGCCAATTGGGATGAATACTCCAGAACTCCATTTTGGGAAGAGTTGGACTTTATTGGAGTGGATGCCTATTTTCCATTATCTGAGGAACGATACCCAACCATGGAAGAGTTAAAATCAGGATGGCAACCCTGGAAAACAAAACTGGTTGATTTATCCAATGCCAAGGACAAACCTATTCTTTTCACTGAATTTGGGTATAGAAGCATGGATTATACAGCTAAGAAACCCTGGTTGGTAGACCAAAATGAAATGGATGTCAACCTAAAGGCACAGGCTGATGCGACCCAAGCCATTTTTGATGAGTTTTGGGATGAGGAATGGTTTGCTGGAGGTTTTATTTGGAAATGGTTCATCCATCATGATCGATCAGGAGGGGACGAGGACAATCGCTTCACCCCGCAAAACAAACCAGCGGAAGATACCATTCGCGAATTTTTTGCCAAAAGTTGATGAAATACGTTAAAGCCTCTTTCATAGTACTCATTCTAACCCTTTGTTCGTGTTCTTCCGATGAAGACGACAACGGTATTTTGGATGACTCCCAATTGGATTCCTTTTTGGAAGGGAGGGAAGTGGTTTTGGACAATGTAATTGCATGTGCTGCAAGTCAAGAAAATTCGGAAGTAGTCGATGTTTATCTTTATCCCAGACCTGGTGTTAATAATATTCGATATTATGAAACGGCCACATCTGAGGTGGATAAGGATGACTTTTCTCAATATACGCGGCGAGAACTACCTTTGTTAGATGTTTTCAATGGTTATTTGTTGCGATATGAAGTGGAACCTAATGAAGAAAAATGGGTCATTGTAACTTTTGAAGAAGAGGGGGCCATTCATGTTTCCAACCCTATCCGACTAAAACAACGTTCCAAACCCACTGAATATTTGCCCGAAAATGTGATGACGGATTTTTCCATAGGAAATATGCCAGAATTCACTTGGGAGGATGGAACTTTTACGGATTCGATAATCTATTTCCACGTGGTGACCAATGCCTCTAATGACTTTTTATCTGGGACCTATACTTTTGAAAGAAGATTCCAATACTACAAATTGGATAATGTGGTTTTGAACATTACGGAAGAAACACCTCCAATACTAACCCCTGAAACACAATACAATTTTACATTGCTGGCGGTCAGCGAAGATAATTGGGTGAATTTGTTCTCAGAAATTCCTTTTGAGTTTGAATAAATCAAGTTTTAACACGGGTGACGGCAAAACACTTAGAATTTCTGAAACGAATACGTTAGCTTTAACAAAAAAGAAATTACTGTGACTCCTAGGTGCTTGGTAACCTTACTGATTTTTTTGTGCGTATTTTTTGGATACGGCCAAGCCCCCAAAGTTGCCAGCCTGATCCTTCAAGGTAACGAAAGGACCAAGAGCTCTTTTCTGGAAAAAATCATAAAACTGGAAATTGGAGCTGCTTTGGATACTACCAAGATGGAAGAGGACATGTATCGACTTAAACGCCTACCCTCAATTTCCCATGCCTATTACCAAGTTTCTGAATCACTAAAAGAAAACCACTATGATGTGGTCTATGGAATTGAGGAAAATTTTACTCTAATTCCTTTTGCCAGTATTTTCACTTCAAATGATGATGAGTTTGCCTTTCGGGTTGGATTACAGGAATTCAACGTATTGGGCCGGAATATTACTTTGGGTGGATTTTACCAACGCGATATTTTTGATTCCTTTGGCGCCCATATTCGTGCTCCCAATATTTTTGGCCGAAAGTGGGGCCTGGCCATTAGTTACCAAGATTTGACTACCGAGGAACCCGTCTTTTTGGATAATGGGAGCGCCGATTATAAATATAACAATGAATCCATTGAGGCCCTGGCCCTTTTTCAGCTCAATTTCAGGCATAGATTTGAGTTTGGAATCAATTTTTTTACCGAAGATTATGAGTTTCTCAGTGGGGATACGGACCCAAACGTTCCTTTGGCACTTAGGGTCAATAAACATTTGCTGAAATTCCTTTATAATTATGATGCGATTAAGTTTCATTATCAATACCTATCAGGATTTAAAAGTTCGTTGAATCTGCAATATGTCCGAAGTGATGATGGACAACTCCCACCATTTTGGATTGGCTTTAATGATTTCACTTATTTTGTGCGGGTGGGCGAAAAAGGAAATTGGGCAAGTCGACTACGATTGGGATTGTCCAGCAATTTGGACACACCATTCGCTCCCTTCGCAGTTGATAATAACTTGAACATACGTGGAGTAGGAAACCTTATAGATCGCGGTACCGCTGCTATTGTTTTGAATACGGAATACCGGCATACCCTTATAGATAAAAATTGGTTTGTTCTTCAAAGCAATGTTTTTGTAGATGGTGGAACATGGAGAAATCCAGGAGGGGATTTTAGTGATTTTGGTGATGACCAAAACTTGAGAATATATCCCGGTGTGGGTCTCCGTTTTATCCATAAACGAATATTCAATGCCATTTTTAGGATTGATTATGGCCAAGGGATTACTACAAACTCCTCCCGTGGTGTAGTTTTTGGCATAGGACAGTATTTTTAATGTCGTACTTCATGCTTTTTTTTGGATATTTGTAAAGCATCCCAGCAAAATCCTTTTTTGATGAAAAATATACTCACATTGATATTGTGGGGTGCGTTTGTATTCTCTTGTTGGGCCCAAGAAAAACCATATAAAGTAGTTGCTGAACCTGGCGATGGCATCTACTCCATTTTGCGCAAACAAGGCCTAGATCCCGTACAGCACTATCAGAAATTTGTTGAGCTCAATGAAGTAAACCTTAAGGACGGAAGTTTTCTGCATGTGGGGAGGGAATACTATATTCCGTATGCTTCAGAATCTTTTAAAAATCTCGGGATAAGGGTATTGCTGGCTTCAAATGAGGAAGAACCCATCTTTGAAAAAGGGCTTCAGAAGCTATCCAAAAAAAGTGATGCTCTAAAAGATGTTGTGTACTATCTCATCACCGAAAATGAATCAAATGCCCAAAACAGCTTTACTAATGAAGTGGAACGGAATTTGGCGAAGACACTATTGGAAAATGGAGCGCATGTTTTTATTCTTGAGCAGAAAGGATTTACTTACACTTCCGCAAAAGACAAGGGTTTGGAACTCATGGGGGCATATGTTGGCGCCATAAACAAAAGGTATCTTAAAAATATTGGAAAGTATCAGCGCCTTTTGATTTTGCGAGCCAACGGACAAATTCGCCGAAGAATGGATGTTTCAGTGTATCATCACGAAAAAAGTGAAGAAGGCGAACGTTTGGCACAAAACCTAAGGCAGGTATTCCAAAAACACAGTGTTGAGAATCGTTCATACAAGAGTCTTGAAGCCATTTTTGAGGATGCTAAAATGCTGTATCTGGCCAAAAATGTACTCCCCGCAGTAAGTTTATTGGACATTGATGGTACTTCAAGCGAATCCAAAGCCAAAGGCATTGAATTGATATCCAATAAAAAAACCTTAGCACAATGGTTGGCCAATGGTATTTTAAAGGATTATGCCGACCTTGAGATAGAGGAATAAGGTTTTCCTTTTTTTACGTCAAGATATTTTTGCGATAGTAGCGATATAATTCTTCGGGGCCAGCTCCAAAGTAATTCTTCAAATGAATCATCCCGAAATGGAATTGAACCTTAAACCACCCTTTGTCTCTATATTTTCTGGCTGAGGTTATCACATAATCCGGAAGTATTTTAAACTCCGTCTGGGTATACAATCGTTGGATGAACTCCGTGTCCTCATAGATGAAGTAGTCTTCGTCAAATCCTTTCGTTGATTCAAAAAGCTCTTTTTCAATAAAAAGAGACTGGTCACCACCTCTGCAAAGGGTGTGGTTGATTCGGGTAAGCCAGGCGAAAAAACGAAGTATGGGATTTTCCGAGTCAAATTTCATACGAAAACACCCCGACTGGCTTCCTTTTTCTACCGCATCAAGTATTATCTTGTCAAAACCTTTTGGTGGGAGGGTATCCGCATGCAAAAAGTAAAGAATGCTCCCTGTTGCATGTCTGGCTCCCGTATTCATTTGCTTAGCCCTACCTCTTTCAGAAGCAATAACTGTAGCGCCGCAAGATATGGCTATGGAAACCGTCTTATCCGTACTTCCCCCATCAATGCATATGATTTCCTCAACCTCGGATGAAGTGATGCTTGAATTCAGATGCTTTAGCATATTGCCCAAGCCCTCTTCTTCATTCAGTACGGGAATTAGTATGCTTATTTTCTGATTACTTTGCTTCATTCAAACTCCAATCGTAATCCAGATAACTAATATCTGCTTTGTTGTCTATTGGGTTTTCCAAATATTGGTTGATGTATTCCAAGAGGGAGGTACTCTCTGTAAAATCGCCCTTGTACCATTTGAAAATTCGGGATAGCTGTGCTTTTCCATTTTGGAACCGATTTCTTTTGGTATCGTTAACAAAATCAGCAGCAGTTTTGGATAAAAGACTTTCCATATTCTGGGAAGTAAAGGCTGTGTTGAGCAATTTTGGACAAGAATAGGATGCACAATTAATGGCAAAGTGAATCCGTGGTTCATCCATTTTGCGAAGTACTTCGTGCTCAATATCTTTTAGAGAGGTGGTAATATTCCCTACAGTAATCCACTTTTTCTTCCATCTATTGGGAATATCCTTAATGCTCTTTGTGGGGTAATTGTCCACAATCAGTTTAACCGTAGCGGCATTGTAAAGATTGATATAGTAGGCCAACTTATCATCTTTGGACCAAGAACTTGTTGGAGGTGTGTTGGCTAAGGTGTTCATGTAGGTTTCTAAAGATTGGATATCGGCTTTGAACCCTTTGTAATTGACATTGCCCAAATCATCCACATATTTCTTTAGCAAATCGTTCCATGCTGTATGGTCTGGTTTTTCGGTATCGATGTCAATTTGCTGAGCAATGGTTGTCGAGTCAAAAACGGTCTCATGGTTGAGCTCGGTCTGACAATTAAAAAAGGATGTAAAAAGTAAAGTGTAACCCCAAAAATTCATAGCATAAGATTTTTATGGTTTAATGGTATAACACAAGTCTAAAAAAAAGGGCAAAACTTTCATTTTGCCCTCGTTAAAATTGTTTAACAGCAACCTCCGCCGTCGTAGTGCCACGTACTTTCACTAACATGAATCTGGTCCGAAGCCGCTCCTAGTGCCGCAGCAGTCTTATCACACACAGCTAAAGGCTGATTTTGAAGCAGTACATGACCCTTGTTATCATCGAAGTACTCTTCGTCCCCATAATAAATGGCCGTTTTACCGGTGAAAACGCAGGGTCCATCCGCAGGCATTGGGTCTTTTATAGCTGCAATTTCAATGGATTCGATATGAATTAATTCATCCGTTGGGTAGTGATTAGGCGTCAATACCCTATAGGATTTTCTAGCCCGAATTTCTATTGTTCCAAAGCCCGCATCGGTCAATACCTTTACATAATCCTTGATTGGAATACTTCCGCTTAAGCACAAAGCACGGAGTCTATCATCATTCCGAAGCTCATCATTCATAGGTTGTTCACAAGTAGGGTCGCTCATCACTAACCTTCCATGGGGTTTTAACACGCGATACATTTCGGAAACCGCTTTTTTCAAATCTTCCATCTTAAAGATGTTGAACAAGCAGTTTTGTGCGGCTACATCAATACTTTCGTCCTCTACGGGTAGATTTAAAGCATCTCCTTTAACGAGATTGACATATTCACTTTTGAACCAGTCATTTTCTTCTTCAGCAATTTTGAAGTTTTTTCTAGATGCCTCCAGCATTTCATCCACAGAATCCACCCCCGTTACGCCGCCAACTTGACGAGAAAAATAGGAAAACTGGAGCAACTCCATTCCACCTCCAACGCCTACATAAAGCACCTTGGGGTCATCCACTAGGTCTTGAGCAGATACCGTACTTCCACATCCATAGTTCATTTCCTGCATTATTTTGGGGATAGATAATCCTGGGAATTGCCAAACTGGATTTGTAGTACAGCACAAGCCTACATCTGGGGTTAAGGCAGCTTCTTTATACAAATCTTGGGTTGCATCTAAATAACTCATATTTCCTTTATTAATTCTTTAAACAGTTGTATCATCTTAGGTTCTGTCTTTCCAGCAATTTCAATAATCTCTTGAATATTAATGGGTTGCAGATTATCCGGATCGCATTCATCGGTCAATACCGAAACGGCTACAATAGGTAGTCGTAAATGATTGGCCACAATTACTTCGGGAACCGTACTCATTCCAACAGCATCAGCTCCCAGTATTTTCAACATGCGATATTCGGCCTTGGTTTCGAGTTGTGGACCCACTACAGAAACATATACCCCCTTTTGTAGGGAGATGTTTTCTTTTTTTGCGATTTGCTCAATTTTTTGGCGCATGGCGAGATCATAAGGTTCACTCATATCCACAAAACGGTCCCCAAATTCCACCACATTTTTAAATGCCAGCGGGGAGCCCCCTTGCAAATTGATATGATCTTCTATAAGCATGATATCCCCTTTCTTGAAATCAAGATTAATGGCCCCGGCCGCGTTTGAAACAAACAAACGTTTGATTCCCAAACCATGCATCACTCGAATGGGGTAGGTAATATCCAAAAAGTCGTAGCCTTCGTACAAGTGAAATCGTCCCTGCATGACCACTACTTTTTTCCCCTCGATTGTGCCATAAATCAACTTACCGGAATGGAATTCAACGGTAGCCAATGGAAAATAGGGAATATGGTTGTAATGCGCCTCAATGGGATTCTCAATTTCATCCACCAATTGTCCTAAACCTGTACCTAATACGATTCCGATTTCAGGAGAATCAAAACCCCTCTTTTTGAGATATTGAAGGGATTCTTCAACTTGTTTTTTAGTCATTCGTCATATGTTTTAAAAAGGGCTGAAACGCCTCAATATCCTTTATGTCCTCATAGTGGTCCACATCGTTCTTTTCAGGTAACACAAAGAGGCTTTCTTTTTCAAGATTTTTCAAAGTGTCACCTAAAACGGATTTGGTACCCCAAGCTTTATCTTGAAAAACCTTCGAATTTTCAACTTTCATTCCCAAGAGATAATATCCCCCATCTTCCGCTGGACCAATCACATAGTCATGGGAATCAAGCTTGGAAAATGCTACTTCCAAATCAGATTGGGACAAATCGTACATATCACTGCCAATGATAATGATTTTTTTAAAACCTGAATCAAAACCCTGGGCAAATGCATTTTTCATGCGTTTTCCCAAATCGTTGCCTATCTGCAGTTGCTTTTGATATAGGCCATTATCCCAAATATCATTTTCCCAAATCTCCTCTGAATAATAGACGATTTTATGGGCATCCAGACTTTGGGTAAAAGCCACGGTATGATGAAGTAAGAATGTGTAGACCTCCAGGGCTGCAGAATCACCAATTTTGGCGGCCAATCGGGTTTTACATTTGCCAAGCCCAGGATTCCGGGTGAAAATCAACAAAAGATCAGTCTCTTTCTTTTTCAAGGGTATCTTTTTTGGTGGTGTAAACTTTGTCTCCGTTGGTCAGTAGGTGGGCCCATTCCTTACTGAAAGCATGTACTTTTTCAGTTTTTTGATTGGATTCGTCAAAAACAGGATAACCCGAGTTTTTCCAGAGGAAAATTCCGCCGTAAAGGTTTTTTACATTTTTATAACCTGCCTGTTCCAATTTTTCACCAATATCCTCGGACCTTGCCCCAATGGAACAGTACACCACTATGGATTTTTTCTTTTCTGGAAGGATTTTGCTCGTTTTTTCAATATCGAAATCCGAATATCCAACCCAAATTGCATTTTTCAAGTGACTTACCTCAAACTCTTCCTTTTCCCGGGCATCTAATACCACCACATCTTTTAGTTGCGCCAGGTTTTTAGGATAGATGTAGTCAATGCTTCCAACATTTAGGGTGTCCAATGATTCATGGATTGGGGACTGGGCAAGCAGGCTGAGATTCAGGAACAGACTCAACAAGAAGAGAAGGGGTTTAATCATAGGGTCAAAAATAAGACTATGCCCATTACTTTTTTAATTGAGGTAAATATTTATAATTATCTTAAGGGAAGATTTAACCCCAACAATCATGAAACCCATAGCAATTCTTTTTTTTGCCCTTTCTTTGTTTATTGCCTGTAAACAGAAAGAGCGGCTAGAAAAGAAGAACCTAGTTACACCTCGCGACTATACCGAAATGTACCGTCCCCAGTTTCATTTTACTCCCGAAAAAAAATGGATGAACGACCCCAATGGATTAGTCTATCATGAAGGAATTTATCATTTGTTTTATCAGTACTATCCCGATGATATTGTTTGGGGACCTATGCATTGGGGGCATGCTGTAAGTACAGATATGGTGTATTGGGAGCACAAACCCATTGCACTATACCCAGATGAAAACGGTCTTATTTTTTCTGGAAGTGCTGTTGTGGACAAGGACAATACCTCTGGATTTGCCCAGAACGGAGAAACCCCATTGGTGGCCATCTTCACGTATCATCTCATGGAAGGGGAAAAATCCGGAAGGGATGATTTTCAAACCCAAGGTATCGCCTATAGTTTGGATAATGGGGAAACTTGGACGAAATATGAAGCAAACCCCGTGATAAAGAATTCGGGGATTCGGGATTTTAGGGACCCGAAGGTATTTTGGCATGAAGAAGGCCAAAAATGGATAATGGTTTTGGTTGCGGGAGATCATGCCAAATTCTATAGTTCGTCCAATTTAAAAGATTGGAAATTCCTGAGCGATTTTGGAAAGAGACAAGGCGCTCATGGTGGGGTCTGGGAATGTCCGGATTTGTTTCCGTTATCTGTTGAAGGAGAGGAGGAACAAAAATGGGTGTTGATTATCAGCATCAACCCAGGAGCCCCCAATGGAGGTAGTGGCACCCAGTATTTTATTGGCGAGTTTGATGGAAAACGATTTGTTTCTGACCAGAAAAAGGCAAAGTGGTTGGACTATGGAACCGATAATTATGCTGGGGTTACCTACAACAATACGCCCAATGGAGAACGGATATTTATCGGTTGGATGAGCAACTGGGATTACGCCAGGGACACTCCGACAGAAAACTGGCGTAGCGCCATGACCTTGCCCCGAAGTTTGGCTTTGAAGAAAATTGGCGACGACTATTTTCTTACGAACCAACCTCTTGAAAATTTGAATGTTTTGGCTAAAGCGGTGTTGAGCAGAGGTCCAAAGGTCGAAGCGCTTCAAGAGGAGACCCTGTACCAAGATGGTCTTCAACAGTCACGGATTTCGTTTACTACTTCGTCCGGGGATTTCAGCATAAAATTGCAAAACGGTGAAGGTGAGTTCGTGGAATTGAACATGGATAAAGCCAACAATGCGTTTCTTTTGGATAGGATGAATTCAGGCAAAGTGGATTTTCAACCGGAATTCGGCAACAAAAAGCACTTTATGCCTATCGATAACCTGGAGGATGGACCCATCGAGGTTCGCATTCTGGTGGATTGGTCTTCCATTGAGGTTTTCCTTAATAATGGGCTATACACCATGACCCAACAAATTTTCCCGACAACCCCCTACAATCAGCTGGTTATCGAAAACAAAAGCAAGGAGTTTGCCATTGAAAACTTGGTTGTAGAAAAAATGGAATCCATCTGGGATTAATGCCCTAAGATTCTTAACCATTTCATTGCATTTCTATAGTTATCTATCGGGCATAACTTTGTAATTTACAGGTTGATTTTCAGACTAATCAAGCGTAAAATAGAAACCTAAGAACATTCACTATGAAAATTGGAATAAACGGAATGGGCCGTATTGGACGGGCCGCATTAAAAGTAATAAACGATACCCCCGGACTGGAGGTTGTAGCAGTCAACGATATTGTTCCTGCGGAGAACATTGCCTACCTTTTGAGATATGATACGGTGTATGGGGTGTATGATAAAGAAGTCACCCACACCGAGGATTCTTTGACCGTGGATGGCAACAAAATACAGTTCACATCCATCAGAAACCCTGAGGATTTACCTTGGGGAGAAAATGGAGTGGATTTGGTCATAGAAAGTACGGGTGTTTTCACCAATGGTGAAGATGCAGAAAGACATTTGAAAGCTGGTGCCAAAACAGTAATCATTTCTGCACCTACCAAGAGTGTAGACACACCAACCGTGGTTCATGGAGTGAACTCAGTTGATGGTGAAACCAGTGTTTTCTCCTGTGCCAGTTGTACCACAAATAACATCAGCCCGGTGGTTGAGGTTCTGGGTAGAAGAATAGGGATCAAAAAGGCGATAATGACCACGGTACATGCGTATACCGCTTCGCAGGGAATGGTGGATGGTCCATCCAAAAAGAATTTTAGAATGGGCAGGGCTGGAGCACAAAACTTGATTCCCACTACAACGGGTGCCGCAATTGCAACTACCAAAGCATTACCGGAATACGCTGGAAAATTTGACGGGGTAGCCATTCGGGTTCCTGTCCCGGTGGGTTCTATATCCGATATGACCTTTGTGACCGAAAGAGAGGTCACCCCAGAAGAAGTGAACCAGATTTTGGAGGAGGAAGCCCAAACTGATCGATACAAAGATGTTTTGGCCACTACGGATGAACCTATTGTGTCTTCGGACATCATTATGAGTCCGTATGCTTCTACGGTAGATTTGGGGATGACTCGCGTTGTGGGTGGAGATTTACTCAAGGTAATGACCTGGTACGATAACGAGTGGGGATTTACCAATCAGATGGTGAGGCAGATATTGGAAATCAAAGGATAATCTATAAAAGAAAGAAGGGAGACTTTACGTTTCCCTTCTTTTTTGGTTGGTTGTTAATTAAATGAGACACCCCTTTGGGGTTGGAGACTTCCTTTATGGCCCAAGGGCCGTTTTTTAGTTCATGTAATGGTACAAACTGTTGATGAGTGCAAAAACAGAACAGGCCACCATCAAATACCAAAAAGCATAGCCTATTTTTTCTTCTACAGTGTTCATTTTTGGATGGGTTAAAAAAGGTTGAATTTTGATTTCCTTTCGAAATTACTAAAAAGTCTTAGGCATTCCTTTTAGCTTTTTATTCTCCGTAGGGGAAAGATCATAATTGGTCAAAAAAAGAGTATAAATGGAATTGGACCCTAATGGAAATTCCGTCGCGCGTTATGGTTTAGAAACCAAAAAATGCTACTATTGCTGGACCTTAACCAAAATAAATGGATTTCAACAAGATTGACCAAGCCATTGCACAGCGCATGTGCAGTTGGGGAATTCCTGCATTGCGTGTTTCCTTTGCCATTATCTTTTTCTGGTTTGGCATTTTAAAACCTTTCGGACTTTCTTCGGCAAGTGAACTGCTAAAGGATACGGTGGCATGGCTTCCCTTTGGCGCACCGGATACCTGGTTGGTGGTAATTGGCTGGTGGGAGGTGGTCATCGGGATTACCTTTTTGTTCAAAAAGACCACACGAATTGCTATTGCATTGTTGTTTTTGCAAATGCTTGGCACTTTTATGCCTTTTGTTTTTCTACCAGAGGTAACTTTTCAGGAAGGAAACTACCTAAAACCCACCCTCATTGGGCAGTATATTCTTAAGAATATAATGATAATCTCTGCAGCGCTGGTGTTGGGCGGCACCTGCTATCAAAAAAAAGAAATAATAAAGTGAGCGGTGTGCTTACACCAACGGAGTACCTTTAAGACGCTTTTCTATTTTTCTTTTCTTCTCGGTGATGCTTTTCATCACGTCCATAAGTTTAGAATCTTTGGTCTTCTTGTAGATTTCGTTGATGGAAAGTATAAGTTGTTTAGCCTCTCGGGAAGCTTTAACGCGGTCGCTGGTGGACATATGGCTAAGAGTTCTGCTGGTAAACTCTTCGGCTTGTAGTAATAACTGCTCAGTCATGTTGTTTAAAATTAATCCAGTTTATTTAAAATTAATCTAGATTGGGTAAATATAAACCTTAGTTTGATATAAAAAAGTTATGGCACCATTCATTTTATAGATTTATGAAAATCTTAAGAAGTAGTCCATCGACTACAAAAGGAAAATGAGGTTTTCTATCCGATTTTTGTCTTTTTCGTTTCAGACTATGCCAAGACACCTCTGAATTTTTTTTTAAATTGTATAGGTCGTGTTGAGGTGTGGTATATCTAAATCTTTATTGAAAGGTAGTAGCATTTGTTTAAAAGGAAAGCTCAAAATTGATTCTTAATCCTCCAAGCTATCACAAATTCCTGTTGGAGCTGCTATTTTCAAAACGAAGACTGAATCTTTACCTCATTTCTGTATTGGAATTACAGAAAAAAAGTTATAAACAATTAAACAAATTCTTACAAAATTGTTCTATCTTTCCATTCAGAAATTAGATTGGTATGCTAGTAACCTCCTTTGTGCCATTCTA
The DNA here is from genome assembly GCF_965601775.1 of Flagellimonas sp. Taxonomy (GTDB): domain Bacteria; phylum Bacteroidota; class Bacteroidia; order Flavobacteriales; family Flavobacteriaceae; genus Flagellimonas. Next base: position 3,337,014 of record NZ_OZ271837.1, on the reverse strand, counting down.
CTTTTCATCAACTTCATTTTTTAGTATCCATTGCAAGAAACGACCGTAATAAAAAGGGTCATCTTGGTATACATTTTATTAATTTTTTAATTGTCGGGACTTTTTTTATGTGAGGATTTCATGATTATTTCTTTCCTCAACCTCTTTTCAGGATACGTCACTTGAATTGGGTTTTCGGCGCTAATCTTAAATCTAATTTATTATGAGAAAGTCGAACAAAACGTTGTTTTTAATTTTTGGTATTGCATTGATGGCGGTTTCCTGTGAGGCCACTTCAGTAGCAGAAGAAGAAAGTATGTACAATGAAATCAGTCAACAAGAACTTTTCGATATTATCAAACCTACTGGCACGGTTACGCCAAAAAATATTAGGAAACCAGGAACTGCCAAGAAAAATAAATAAATCCGTTGGAACATTACTGGTTCTGCTTTCAGGACTTATAATGTACGCTGACAAGGTTATCGGTTATTTTGACATCCATGTTGAGTATCAGTTTAAACACTACATCGACTTGGATGTTTTTTTATGGACCACTAGTCAAACATTAGCTGTGCTCTTATTAGTGGTTGCATTTTTCTTTAAGCCGTATAAATGGTCTCTTGTTTCCCCACTTGTTGTTTTTTCCATGCAGTTGATGTATGTCTGGAGAGACGAGGAGTGGATACAGCATGAATATTATTTTCTGTATACCACCATATTCGTAATTACCATTTTGGCCACTATTTATTTCATCAAGTACATGGTCATTAAAATTGGGTCTGCTTTGGAAAAATCAAAGAAGAAAGATGTGGATACCCTGGTCAATTTTGTGGTAGAGGTACACAATGAGCACTATGCCAAAATTTTAAAAAGTGCCAATTCTCTTGAGGTACTTCATGAATTTGATTGTAGTGCAGAAGAAAAGTATACGCTCCGGCAAATATTGAAAAGAGAACTACAGACAGGTTCAAAACAGTTTGAGGTACGCCTTATTCAGACCTTTCACAAGCTTGATGATTGAGCTTTAGCCCCAAGTTCATGCTTTTTTTAATGGCCAGTTTCCCGTTAAAGCTTGTTGATTTCAGCAATTCTCAATCCTCCAAACTATCAAACTCCACAAATTCGTATTGGGGCGAGGCCTCAAACAATTGCCTTAATATAGCCGCATGGCCGTTACCAAACACCACTAAAATTCTGTCTTGCGAGCCTTCGGTAAGCCTCAGAATGTTAGAGAAGATGCGCACGTTTCGGTTATACCACCAAATGGTAAAATTATCTGCACCGTCATAATCCTTGGCGGCCATTTGTCCAGTAAGGTAGAGGCCAAAATTGGCATTGTGCATCTCTCGGGAGTTCATTTCTTTTAAATAAGTGAGAATGTGTGTTTTTTTCACCTGTGATTCCCGGTAATCGTACCATTTAAACGCACTGTCCAAATAGGGGTCACTAGCCTTCCAATCTATATTTTCTATTAAGGATTTGGCCAATACGGAGTCTTTGGTAAAGAGCTCACTCTGCAGGGTTTTGGCATCTACACTATATACGCTGTCCAAATCCATTTCATGCGCCACACGCAGAGCCACTTGGTAGCGTTCGTCCCGTTTTTCCCGGTATTCGCCCTTTCTATACTTTTGATAGCGCTGGTTCCAATCTGTTCTGGCTTCTATCATGATTTTATTGGGCTTAAATTTTTTGATGTACTCCACAAGCTCTGTAACCTCTGTTTTTTTGGGCTCTTTTAGCACATCAATTTTGTTGTCGTCCTTGGTTTTGTGCGTGTCCAATCCGGGATAGTCCAAGTGAAACATACCTACTACAAGCACTTTGGTCTGTTCTTGGGGGAAAAAATCGGCCTTGGTCTTTTTTGTTGGGGTGTTTTGCGCAATGGAAAGTTGAGCCAATGCGGTAATGAATAGAATAGTGGTTAGGTTTTTCATTTTCAGATGTTTTAAGAAAGATGAAGCTTGGCGGAGATTGTTACGGAAATCTTCAAAAAAATAATTTTGATACACATTTTTTCTTAGTTATCATTTAAACCTAAGTAAACCAATAAGAATTCAAAAAAAACGAATCCAATGAACAGCTAGTCGTAAGCTGGAAACAAAATGAAGTGAATACCAAAAAACAATTGGAGTTTCCGGGTATCGGTCCTTTATGGTTGGTCCTATTGGTTTCCTCAGCCTTAATTGGTTTATCTGTTTTGTTCTTGAAGCAGAAAATCGACTAAGAACAATAGCGCTAAATGGGGAATGGTGACTTTCCCAACATGGATTCCCCTATTCCCAACTTCGCACTTTTCTTCAACCACAGTCATGGCTAGGTTTGTTTCGAATTTTAAAAACAAAGCCATGATAATTAAAAATTTAGTATGCAGTGTATTATTATGTACGGTTGTTTTTGCAACAACAGCTAATGCACAAGAATCAGAAGTGAAAATTAAGAAAATTGCGGCTCAATTCATTAAAGGTGCCGATGTAAATGATGGAAGACTATTGGAAGATGTTCTGGAGCCAAAATCGCTTCAATATGTTCTTATTGGGGGGAAGTTGAGCACTTTTTCTGCACAGGATTACATCAAGATGGTGAACGAAAAAAAGTTAGGAGGAAAACCTAGAAAAATCACCTATCGCCATGCGGAATTTCTTGGAAACAATTTGGCAGTAGTCGTGTTGAATGCGGTGAGTGAAGAATATGATTTTCTATACCAGCTATCCATGGCCAAGTCGGCAAAAGGGAAATGGGAGATTGTAGGTATTACAGCCGAAATAAATGGAGTCTAAGACGTGAAGGGTTTTCAAGTGCTTTCGGTTTTGGCCTTTAGTTTTTATGGATTTGCTGGCCTTTATGGTCAGCAAGTTTCTAAAGTTTCGGATATCTCATTTACTTATGACGTTGTCAGAGACTCCTTGGTATGCAAGTTGGAGGCACCGACCAACGGTTGGGTTGGAGTGGGGTTCAATAACAAAAATTCGATTGTTGGGAGTGATTTGTTGCTTTTCAACATCATTGCTGGTACCGCTTCATGTACCGATTTGTTTGTTAAAGGGGTGGGGAACCCAGTACAGGATGAAAAAAATGGTGGCAAAAACACCATAACCATACTGGACGGAGCAGAACGAAATACCTATACCTCCATAACCTTTTCCATCCCCTTGGATTCTGGAGATAGAAATGATTTTGTACATCAACTTGATGGGCAAGCTTGGCTTATACTGGCGTACTCTGTCGATGATGATTTTGAGCACCATTCGAGAGTACGAAAACATATTCCTTTTGTAATCCATAAGGATTAAATTTCCATTTGTACCTTTCTTAAATGATTCCAAAGTTGAACAGAACCAAAATCGCGATTTACCTCATATGGGTGGTGGCAGCGCTTTTTACCAGCACCCTATTGTACCTGAAAACACTGGAGGCCAACGGAACGGATTCTTGGGGAAAGCTGTTCCTTGTCCAATTTGTGGTCTGGAACATTTGGGGAGGATTAAGTCCGTTGATATTTTGGTTAGGAAAGCGGTTCAGGATTGATAAGCAGACCTACTATAGAGGGCTGTTGATTCATATTGTCTTTGCAGTACTAATTGTCTTGGCATATCTGGCGATGTATTCCATTGTTTGGAACTTCTTCGGGATAGGTGCATTCAGTTGGCCAACATTTACTGCCTACTTTAAGATATTCTTTCTTAACCTTTTTCATTGGCACTTCTTTATTTATATGGCCATTATTGGTTTGGCACATGCCATACAATACCAAAAAGAGCTCAAGCAGAAACAACAGGAATCGATTGCTTTGGAGCGTGCACTATTCAAAAGTGAACTGGATATGCTAAAAGCACAACTCTCCCCACACTTTTTGTTTAATACTATTAACAATGTAGTAAGCACCATAGAGCAAGGAAAGAATGATGTGGCATCTGGCATGCTGATACGTTTAGGCGACTTTTTGAGGATAGTCCTGGAAGAATCCAAACACAAATTGATTCCGTTGCATAAAGAATTGGACAATATCAAAAAATACCTTGAAATAGAGCAGTTTCGGAACAAGGAATTGGATGTTCTTATCCGTTCCGATAAAGGGCATGGGCAGGTGATGGTTCCTAGCTTCATACTTCAGCCCCTGGTCGAAAATGCCATAAAACATGGTATTTCGAAAAGCAAGGAAGCCAATAGGATTGAGGTTGGCAGTGAACAAAAAGATTACAAGCTTAGGCTTTTTGTGTACAATGAAGGACCAGGGCTTAATCACGAACAGCTGAGAAAAAAGGGGATAGGACTTGAAAATACTACGAAGCGACTTGAAAAGTTATACGGTAACAAAGCACATTTTGAATTGTTTTCGGTAAATGATGGGGTCATGGTCGAAATACAAATACCTACCAAACAGATGCTATGAAATACAAGGTATTGGTCGTGGATGACGAATTGGAAGCACAAAAAAGGCTCTTGCTCCACTTGGGGCGGTTCAGTCAACTTCAGCTTTTGGAAGCGGACAGTAACGGAAAGGAGGCTTTGAAAACCATACGCTCAGAATCCCCAGAAATTGTTTTTCTTGATGTAGAAATGCCAGAAATGAGCGGTGTTGATGTCTTAGCCCAGTGCAGTCCACCTTATCCCTATATTATTTTCGTTACTGCTTATAATCAATACGCCGTTGATGCCTTTGAACAAAATGCAATTGATTATATCTTAAAACCTTACACTTTTGAACGGGTTCAAAAAGCCCTTGATAAGGCTATTGATATGATTGAGAAAGATCGTTTGGTAAACATCCATGAGAACTTTAAAGAATTACTTTTCGCGTTATCTCGGAATGATGAGCGAAATACCGATTCAGTATTTATAAACCGAATTGCCGTTAAATCTGTTGGTGTAACTACTTTCATACCGGTTGATGAGGTGGTATATATTGAATCAGCGGACCAGTATGTGGAGGTTTATACCCAGACCAAAAAGTTTACCGTTCGTGAATCCATGGATAAATTGGAAAAGTCCTTGAATCCGAATACTTTTTTTAGGACACATCGCTCTTTTATTGTCAATTTAGATTGTGTTTCGGCTATAGAAACTGTTGATAAACACCTAAGCTTGGCAATACTGACGAATGGTAAAAAGGTGAAAATCTCCGCTAATCGTAAGCAGGAGTTTAAAGAGAAAATGAACTTTGAATAAGGGTGTAGTTGGCGCAAAGGAGTAGTAGGAAACAGTTCCAAAGCCCTCAAATTTTAGTATTACCGGAATGTAAGCTTCTCTTTTGGAGTTTCTTCGAAGCACCCTCTTGAAGACTCTATGAAAAACAAAAAACCCAGCAAATTGCCGGGTTTTATGTGGTACCTCCAGGAATCGAACCAGGGACACACGGATTTTCAGTCCGTTGCTCTACCAACTGAGCTAAGGTACCTTGCATGCCTTTTGTAAAGGCGGGTGCAAATATAATTTCAAAATTAGGATATACAAACAAAAACACGAAAAAAGGAGGCGGTTTTTTAGAATTCGCCATCTTTGTTTTATGAACCTTGTTATTGACATAGGGAACAGCCTCACTAAGTATGCCGTGTTTGAGAATCGAAGACTTTTGCAACTAGAAACTTCGGAGTCCACTCTGTTCCTTTCCAAAGTCAAGGATATTTTTGAAAACTACCCTAAAGTAGAACATGCTTTGATTTCTTCAGTGGGCAAGTTGGAAAATAGGGAAAAGGAGATTTTGGCCCTTTTTTGCAAGGTGCACGTGCTTTCACATACCTCCAAAGTCCCTTTTAAAAATAGCTACGCGACACCCCATACCTTGGGAATGGACCGGATAGCTCTGGCCACTGGAGCCTTTTATCAGTACCCAAGAAAAAATGTTTTAGTCATCGATATGGGGACTTGCGTAACCTACGACATGATAAACGATGCAGGGGAATATATTGGTGGCGCTATTTCACCTGGATTTCATATGCGGTACAAGGCCATGCATTCGCAAACAGAAAAACTACCTTTACTTACCCCAGAAGATTTTTTGGACTTTGTAGGAAATTCTACTGAAAGCTGCATGCACAGTGGAGTAATTAATGGTTTGGTCAATGAATTGGACGGCACTATTGATCAGTACCATGCTCGTTTTCAAGATTTAACAGTTATTTTAACAGGTGGCGACTCTCAATTTTTTGTCAAACGGCTAAAAAATTCCATATTTGCGAACTCTAAATTTCTCGTGGAGGGGCTTAATTGCTTGCTGGAATACAACAAAAGCTAGATGGTAAAGAAATTTCTGATTGCATGTATTTGCATGGCCGCGCATGGCCTTTTTGCACAAAACGGAACCATATCACCATATTCATCCTTTGGAATAGGAGACCTCAGAAATAACAGTTCGGTAGATAACCGAATGATGGGAGGAATTAGTATGCATGGGGATAGTATCCACCTTAACTTTCAGAATCCTGCTGCTTACTCCAAACTTAGATTGACCGCCTATACTGCTGCTGTATCCCATACCGAGTTCCGCTTGGAGGATTTTACCCAAGAACAGAATACCTCAGTTACCAATTTGGAATATCTGGCCATAGGTTTCCCGATAACTTCCAATGCCGGGGTAGGTTTTGGTCTTAGGCCCTTTACTTCAGTGGGATACAACCTTGAAGATATAACCACGAATGCCCAAGGAGAAGAAGTTTCCAATATTTTTGCAGGTGAAGGCGGATTAAACCGGGTTTTCGTTTCTATGGGTTGGGAACCTATCAAAAATATTAGTATTGGAGCAACAGCTAACTTCAATTTTGGCCGATTAGAATATCAGAGGATTCAGAGTGTGGAAGATGTCCAATTTGGGACATTGGACCGACGGGAATCAAGAATTAACGGATTTGATATTAACTACGCGTTGAACTACACCCCAAACATTGGAGAGAAATATAAACTTTACACTTCTTTACTTATCAATACCCAAGCCAACCTTACTTCAGAGAACACCGAAGAATTAGGGTCTTTTTCCTTGGTAAATGGACAAGATATTGAGGTAATTGATGTAAATCTGGATGCCGTTAACCTCAGAAATACAGAGCTCAAGATACCCACACGATATACATTGGGTCTAGGAATAGGTCAGGATAAGAAATGGTTTTTCGGAGGGGAATATAGCATTCAGCAGTTTAGCGACTTCAGCAACGACTTTCTAGGTTTGGATAATGTTACCTATCAAGATGCAAGCAAGATTGCCTTTGGAGGGTATTTTATACCAGACTATAAATCATTCACGAGCTATTTTAAGAGGATAAATTACCGCGCGGGACTTAGATATGACGTAACAGGTTTGGTAGTTAATGGAAGGGAGATTAATGACTTTGGCATAACTTTTGGCCTTGGTTTACCGTTGCCCAATTCTTTTTCCAATTTAAATTTGGGATTTGAACTCGGAAGAAGAGGAACAACAAGGGCCAATTTGATTGAAGAAAATTATCTGAATATCAGCATTGGACTTTCGTTAAATGACAGATGGTTCAAGAAAAGAAGAATAGATTAACAAAAAAAATTAGTACATTAACCGCTTTAAAATTAGTAAGATGAAGAAGAAACTCTACTTAACGATGTTTGCGGGTCTCATGGCGATGGGTTTAAGTATGGCTCAAGCACAAAATCCAGAGTGCATGACCAATCTTTCCATTTACGCAGAACACGCCAAAGTTAAAAATTACGATGCAGCTTATGAACCATGGAAAATGGTCTATGAGAGTTGCCCTGATATCAATAAGGCAAACTTTTCCTATGGGGAAAGAATCCTTAAGCACAAGATAAAAAATACCTCTGGCTCAGATAAGGATGGTTTCATTCAGGATTGTTTGGAATTATATGACAACAGCTTAAAGTACTTCCCAGATAAATATCCTAAAGCTGAAGTTGTTATCGATAAAGTGTTGTTAAGATTCGACAACAAGATGATTTCCGACGGTGATATTTATAATGAATTGGGAGCAGCTTTTAAGGAGGATCGCAAAAACTTTAAAAACCCAAAAGCACTCTACCTATACTTCTCTAGTTTGGTTGATTTGCACGGGGAAGGCAAGAAAGAGCTTCAAGAAGTTTTTGATGTATATGATGATGTAACTGAAAAAGTTGAGGAGGAAAACAAAAAGTTGACCAATTCCTTACAAAAGCTTTTGGCAAAGGAAGATGCAGGCACTGCATTGACTACCAAAGAAAAAAGACGTCTTAAAGCGTATACTACCAATTCTGAATCATACGGTAAGATTGCCTCAAGCATTGACTCCAAATTGGGAGCTCTGGCCGATTGTGGTAACCTAATACCTTTATATGAGAAGAGTTTCGAAGAAAAGAAAACCGATGTAAATTGGGTAAAGAGAGCTGTGGGTAGAATGTTCTCCAAAGAATGTACGGATGATCCTATGTTCCGAAAGCTGTTTGAAGCGCAACTTGCATTGGACCCTTCTGCAGATGCCTATCTATACGGAGGTACCTTGAAGCAGAAAGCCGGTGACAACAAAGGAGCTATTGCCGACTTTAATAAAGCAGTTGAGTTGGAGACAGATTCGTATAGAAAATCAAATATTTTATATAAGATTGCGACCACGGTAAGAAGAAGTAGCAAATCCCAGGCAAGAAACTATGCACAGAAAGCGATTAATGCCAATCCTGCCAATGGAAAGGCGTATCTGTTGATTGCCAGTCTTTATGCAGGAAGTGCCAATGCATGCGGAAGCACTCCTTTTGAGAAGAGAGCAATTTATTGGAAAGCCGCTGAAATGGCTAGAAAGGCAGGTAGGGTTGATCCTTCCTTGAGTGGTAGGGCAAATAAATCTGCAGCTAGTTATTCTGCGAAGGCACCTACTAAAGAAATGATTTTTAGCGCAGCAATGGCTGGTAAAACAGTGACTTTCAATTGCTGGGTAGGAGGTAGCGTAAAAGTGCCCAACCTATAAGGTGATATCAATTTCTGAAAATATGTATAAATGTTTTGCCACGGTTTTTACCGTGGCAATCCTTTTTATATCCTGTGGTGACGATTATGAACGTGTGGGGGAAGAAGCGATAAAACCAGTTTTCCCTCAAGGAGTGGCCTATGATTATACCCTTACCTACACGGGGACGGATGAGGAGGTAGGTACAGAAGATGAGTCCCACACCAGGGTTTTGGCTATTCTAACCAGTCCAATGACCGAGGATTTTGATAATCAGTTTTTTAAGTATAAAACTTTTCCTAAGGGACTTCAAGTGGATTTTTTTGACGAAAAAAATCAAAAAAGTGTTGTCACTGCCGATTACGGCATAATTTACTCCCAAACCAGTTTAATCGATTTAAGGGGCAATGTGGTGATAGAAACCCACGATGGAAAAAAATTGGAAGCTCCCCAATTGTATTTTGACCGTAAAAACAACTGGATTTTTACTGAAGCCGAATTTACCTATACCAATCCTGCCGATGGAACCATTATGGACGGTGAGGGTATGGATTTCAATAGGGATTTTAGCTTTTTTAAGGCCCATAAAACGTACGGGCTTATGACTATCAAAGAAGAAGAGAACTAATGGAAAAATATTTGAAATACACCATATATATCAATCTGGTAATTGCCATACTTTCCACATATATGGCATTTAACTTTTGGGAAACCGATAGAAACCGCGCATATATTTTCATCTTTTTGGCCGTAATCACCGCTTTTATGTTCTTTTTCAGAAGACACTACTACAAAAAGTTTGAGGAACGGAAAAGGAACAATAAATAGAGTGTTTATCTTTCTGATATGGATACACCCATATTGATAATCATCCTGGCACTGGTGTTCTCGGCATTTTTTTCCGGGATGGAAATTGCTTTTGTCTCAGCCAATAAGATACACATCGAATTGGAAAAAATGCAAGAAGGGTTTTTTGCCAAGGTATTGGGATGGCTGACTCTCAAGCCATCCAAGTTCATAGCGACCATGCTTATTGGCAACAATATTGCTCTGGTTATCTATGGATTTTTTATGGGCGATTTGCTTGTGGATTGGTTTCAAACGCTAATGCCCACACAAAATCAGTTTTTGGATTCTCTTTTGACCGATTTTAGTCTGCTCAGCCAAACTGTGATTTCAACTTTCATCATTTTAATCACAGCTGAATTTTTGCCAAAAGTTTTTTTCCAAATCTACTCCAACACCTTGCTGAAGGTCTTTGCCATACCCGCATACTTTTTCTATTTGCTGTTTTCTCTTTTCTCTTGGATGGTGATTAAGATTTCTGATTTTATATTAAAAGTATTTTTTAAAACAGAAGGGGATGAAGTACAGTTGGCATTTACCAAAATGGAATTGGGAGATTATATCACAGAACAAATGGAGGCGGTTGAGGAAGAAGATGAGGTGGACTCCGAAATACAAATTTTCCAGAATGCCTTGGAGTTTTCTACGGTAAAAGCTCGGGAGGTTATGGTACCAAGGACGGAAATAACCGCGGTGGATTTGGATGAAAGCCCAAAAAACTTGACCAAGTTGTTCACGGAAACCGGATACTCCAAAATATTGGTTTATAAAGAGAATATAGATGAGATTATTGGTTATGTACACTCCTATGAGCTCTTTAAAAAACCAAAAACCATAAAGAGCATTTTATTGCCTGTGGAATATGTTCCGGAAACCATGCTTATTCAGGATATTTTGAATGTACTCACCAAAAAACGTAAAAGTATGGCCGTTGTTCTGGATGAATATGGGGGTACTGCGGGAATCATGACGGTCGAGGACATTATTGAAGAGCTCTTTGGAGAAATAGAGGATGAACATGACTCTACAGACCTCTTCGAAGAACAATTGAGTGAAAATGTATATAAATTTTCGGCACGTTTGGAAGTCGATTACATCAATGAAAACTACAAATTGGAACTTCCAGAAAGCGAAGAATATGAAACTTTGGGCGGACTGATTATGAATGGGATTGCCGAAATTCCCGAGCAAGATTCCGAAATTAAGATGGATAACTTTGTTTTTCACATCCTTGAAGTGTCCGACACGAAAATCGATTTGGTTACAGTGCAGGTGCTCGTTGAAGATTAACACATTACCTCCTTTTTCAAGCTTTCTAAATTGAAAAGAAAATGGTATTTTCGCCCACTGAAATATAGAAAACAAGCGAAGAATGGCAATATTGGAGAACATTAGGAAAAGGACAACCGTACTCATTTTGATTATCGGTATGGCCTTGTTCGCATTTGTAATCTCAGGCGTATTTACCAGCAATGATTTTGGAGGGGCAAAAGTAGGTTCAGCAGTAGCTGAAGTCAACGGCGAAAGTATTTCCATAGACGATTTTAGAAGAGAAGTGGAAAAGGCTTCTCGCAGATTCGGACCAAGCTTCCCGTCATCCCAGTTGGTAAACACGGTATACGACCAACAAGTAAGAAAATCCTTGTTGGGGCAACAATTTGAGGATTTGGGAATCAATGTGGAAAGCGATCAGATTGTGGAGTTTGTTAGAACTTCTGGATATGCTCAAATTCCTGATTTTCTGGATGAAAATGGAGTGTTCAATGAAGAAGTTTTCCGAAGTGCTATAGCTGATTGGAGAATAAACAACCCAGTACGTTATGACGATTGGTTGGACATAGAGCAAATCATCATCCAATCGGCAAAAGAGCAAATTTATTTCAACCTCATCAAAGGGGGTGTGGGTGCTACTTTGGCCGAGGGCGAGTTTGACTACAAAATGGCCAACGACAAGGTGGACATCCAATATGTAAGGGTGCCATATACCGCAATTGCAGATAGTACCATTCAGGTCTCCAAAGATGAGATAGCAGCATATATAAAGGAACATGAGGATGAGTACAAGCAGGAAAGAGCTAGGGACATCCGATTCGTTTATTTTGAGGAAAAGGCTTCTGCTGCCGATGAAAAAGTAAAAGTTGATGAGTTGATTGCCCTTTTGGGTGATTCTGTGGAGTATATCGAAGAGACGAACACCACAGATACTATTCCTGGATTTCGCAATACAACTGATTTAGCCGCTTTTTTGGATAGGAATTCAGATACTAAGTTTGATACCCTGTATAAAGCGAAAAAAGATTTGCCTTCAATTTCCGCTGATACTTTGCTTGCCATGAATATTGGTGAAATTCATGGTCCTTATAGAGATGGTAATTTCTTCAAGTTAAGCAAAGTAGTAGATAAGAAAAAGGATGGCTCGGTTAAGGCGAGTCACATTCTGATTACATACGAAGGTGCTGAACGTGCCAATCCGACGATTAAGAGAACAAAAGAGGAAGCTGAAGCTAAAGCCAAAGAGCTTTTGGCTGATGCCCAAGAAGAAGGAGCCCAGTTTACAGCTTTGGCTCGAGATAACTCAGATGGACCTTCAGCCCCTAGAGGTGGTGATTTAGGATATTTCCAAGAAGGCATTATGGCGGATGAGTTCAACGATTTCTGTTTTGGAAATGACACAGGAACCATAGGCTTGGTTGAGACCCAGTTTGGTTTTCACATCATTAAAATTGATGATAAGCAAGATATAATTCAAGTAGCTACTTTATCTAGAGAGGTTGAACCTTCTGAGGAGACCATTAACACCTTATTTACGGATGCCACCAAATTCGAGATGGCTTCGTTGGATGCAGAGGCGGAATCTTTTTCCAATATTGCAAGTGAAAGTGGATATTCTGTAAGACCTGTAAACAAAATAAAGGAGTTGGATGAAAACCTTCCAGGCTTGTCCAGCCAACGGGGGATTGTACAATGGGCGTTTAATGACGATACCGAAGTAGGTGACATTAAACGTTTCAATGTGAATAATGGATATGCCGTGGTGCAATTGACCAAGAAATATAAGGAAGGCGTAATGAGTCCGGAGGATGCTTCTGCCACTGCTTTGCCAAAAATCAGAAAAGAACGCAAGGCAGCACAGTTGTTGAGTATCAACCAAGGGAAGAGCATGGAAGCCATGGCACAGGATAATGGAGTGGTTGCGTCCACCGCTACGGCCCTAACCATGAAATCACCTACTTTACCTGGTGCAGGACGGGAACCTTTAGTGGTTGGAACGGCATTTACGTTGAACCAAGATGAGACTTCGGGACTTATTGAAGGGGAATCGGGTATTTTCATGGTTAAAGTAATCAAAAAAGAAGCCGCTCCGGAATTGGAAAACTTTTCCACCTATGCGCAGACCTTAAAAACAAATTCATCCAATAGAGTGAATGGAGATGTTTTTAATGCGATAAAAGAAGGCGCCGAGATTGAGGACAACCGAGCAACCTTCTACTAAAAAGAAAAAATTTCAATATTAGAAAGCCCCTTTGTAGGGGCTTTTTTATTTGAGGGGCTTGTTTTCTTTCTTTACCAAATCCTTAATGGGAACCCCATCAATTAGAACATCTTTTAAAACCGCATCCCCATTTTTTATATGTACTAAAGCATAGGTGGTTTTGGTAGTATCCCTTTGGGAATCCCGATAAGTCAACTCAGCATCATACGCCTTGGATTCCTCCATGTAAAACCGCTCAAAGGGATATAGGATGGTCATAGTGGTTATATCTGTGTTATAGGAATTGATAAAACCCACCTTCGCCAGAACAAAATCTTCAGTTTCTTTGGGTTCCTCTTTGGAAACGGAGCTTATTTCGGCAAATCCCTTTGGATTTTCCATTAGGGAAACATAAACCAATTCTCCCCTTTTCCAATCGTGCTCTTTCGGAATCTCTACATCGACATTGTCAAAATTCAGAAAAATATACTTTCCTCGGAATGGGTCATTGGGATCTATTGGAGCCGTTTTAAACTTGAATGCTTTTCCGGTTTCCAATACGTCTTCGTTGTTCCATATCATTTGGGCCGGTACAAAAAGTTGGGCCAAAGCAATAAGAATGAACAATGGGAATATAGCTTTTGTACTTTTCATTGATTTTTCCTCTTTTGTAACATCCAATAGTTCGTTAGAAAGAACCCAGCACCTACGGAAACAAAAAGAATTCCCCGAGCCACAAAGCTCAAATCAGTGTCGAAGAACCTACAGGCAATCAACACCGTTATAATTACAAGTCCGAAATTCAATATCCCCAAATGGTTTTGTTTGGCTCCCTCCCGAATGGTCAACAAACCCAAAGCAAGCACGTAGATATTGATAAGAATTGCCGAGATAGGAGACCACAAACCGAGAATAAAGGCGATGATAAAAAAAACAAATACAGGAGCAAACGGTTTTACGTTAGACCATTGGTTTTTCTTTATGTTCAAGAATAATAGGGCGGAGGCAATTAAGGACAACAACATAGCAACAAGAAACTCCTGGCTGGAAATTACCTCTTTGAATATGAGGTGACCTCTTCTTAAGTCCTCCCAAAACCAATCGAAACTGAGTACAAGCAACAAAATGACGGTTCCCAAAGAACCAAATAATCTGTACCCACTGTATCTTTTTTTTTCTTTCTTGAAAAAGTTTAATTCCCCAATGAGGTAAAATATGCCAAACAAACTGAAATAGGCTACAAACATTAATTCTTCAGTCCTATCCGCCAAAGTTCCGAGAACAATGGTAAGGGAAAGGGGAATGAACCAATTATGGAGTATCGTAAAATTACTGGATGGACTTTTTTTGTACAGTAAATAATAATAGGGTAAAATCCCCAAAAACAGCAGCCAATACATATAGGAGTCCTCATAAGGATATGACCAATAGCTGGCTTCGCAGGCATACCACGTAATCCCAATGATAAAAAACAAGGAGGTGGCCGAGGACCTCATTATATAAACGATGGGTAGACAAACCAGCATCCAGGTGAGTAAAAAAGAACCTAAATCGCCTGGAATATTATAGATTTGGCTTACCAAGGAAATGCTTGCACCCACGGAGAAAAACAGGAAAACCGAACTACCTTCCCTCCAAGCGATACTATCCTGCTTTCTGAGTAAAGTATAACCGCAAAGGACTTGGCCAATAACTAGTGGTAGAAAAGCAAAGCAGGTTTTCGTGAATCGGGAGAGTTCATCCCAATTATGGGCAATAATCAGAATAATCCCAAGTCCTACTAAAATGGCACCCAGTATTCCAAAGACAATAAAAAGCCTATTGGAAGGTGGACTGCTTTTCTTTTGATAAAACTTTCTGATATCATCAGCAATGTCTTCGGTAATGATATCAGCCTCTACGAGATTCTGTAAATCCTTGAGAATGCTCATTCTTGATTGGTTTCACAGCTTGCAGCTCAAATTATTAGGGAGGTTTTGGTCAGGTTGAGCCTAAGCTTATTTACCGAAATATAGTAAAACCTTGGGATTAGGAGGCTCCATTGTGATAAGATTTGCATTTGAGGATGAATAGAATAAAGGTCCAGGACTAGTACTTTTAAAAACTAAAAAACCATCTCGGAATAGGAAATAACAGTTTCAAATCCTTTGGATATAAAGTACTCTTTTGTCTTTTCACCCCCGGTAACCCATATGAAATCACCACCCCATGCGCCAAGGCTTTTTATGGTTCCTGGGTAGTCCGGAAAGAGTTTCTTTTGCACAGGTTTAATTCCCAGTACTTTGGACAATAGCGCTTCATGTTCCTCGAGCAACTTCTGAAATACATCCAAAGAATTGACCGCAATCATTTTTTGTGTAAGAAGGCTAATATCTTGGACCAATTTGGTTTTATCAAAGGATTGTTTTCGATAAGCCTCAATAGCCTCTTTACTACTTTGTTTTTGGTTCAGGTACACAAAAAACAGAGAGTCCTTAAATGTAGGATTAAAATGAGCTGTTTTGGCTATAGGCCGCCTGTCTTTCAATGCATAAGTAATCGGATAATCATGTTGAGCGCAAGCAATGTCATAGCCACTTCCACCAAAGGCATTCCACAGCAAGTGATAGGCGTCTATTTTTGCCCATTGGGCAATATTGTTGATTAGGGTGGAAGAACTTCCTAATCCCCAATTTCTTGGAAACGTCAAATGGGATTCTGCTCTAAAACCGGTATCCCCTGACAGGAAGTTTCTATTTTGCTTTTTGGCTTCCATAAGAAGGGCTTGCAGTGTATGGGCAACTTCACTGTCTGTAGCATTGTTTATTGTAAAATTGTCAATTGTAAATTCCGCTTCAAACCATAGGTTTCCTTCATGACCGAGGCTTTTCCATAGCAGTATTGGTTTTTCAATGGATTTCACAGTCAAGGATTGCCCATATTTTGTGGGAACAGCGAGTCCTAATGCACCATCCAAAATGGCATACTCCCCTGAAAGCAACAATTTTCCATTACTGTAAAATTCCTTTTGCATTTAGGATCTTAGGTTTTGCAAAGCTTCTTTTGCAGCAGCATTGGATACGGTACGCTCCTTAAAAAAATGAACCAACTCCTTCTTTTCACTGTCACTGGCCCCCATTTTATTTAAAATATTGAGCAAATGCATTTTCATATGGCCTTTTTGGATTCCCGTAGTAACCAGAGAACGAAGGGCCGCAAAATTCTGCGCCAATCCAGCTACTGCAATGATTTGCATTAATTGTTTTGCCGTTGGGTTCTGTAAGATTTCCATGGCCAGTTTTACAAGGGGGTGTAACGAAGTAAGTCCGCCAACTGTGCCTAGGGCTAGAGGAACCTCAATCCAAAACTTGAAAATACCATCTTCGATAGAAGCATGGGTTAGACTGGAGTAGGTGCCACCCTTAGCCGCAAAAGCGTGAATTCCTGCTTCAATAGCCCGAAAATCATTTCCTGTTGCCAGGACCACAGCATCGATGCCATTCATTATCCCTTTATTATGGGTTACCGCGCGATAAGGTTCAGCTTTGGCAATTTGCACGGCCTGAACCATTTTTTTGGCAAAGTCCTGAGGGGACATCCCATCTTCATTCAAAGCTTCAACAGGGCAACTAACCTCTGCTTTTACCGTACATTTGGGAACATAATTAGAAAGTATGCTCATTACAATTTCAACGGCTTTTTCCTCTTGGGTAAAGTCAGAGTGGGCACTTGCTTTCTCTTTTAGGGTTTTGGCCAACTGCTCCAAACACGAATTGATAAAGTTCGCACCCATGGCGTCCAAAGTCTCAAAGGTGCAATGCAACTGGTAATAGTTGTCTATTGCATCGGTCTTATCGCGCAATTCAATATTGGTAATACCTCCACCCCTTTTTTCCATACTCCGGGTAATTCCTGAGGTATCCTTGATAAGGTCTTGTTTTATCTCTGAGAAAAAACGAGAGAGTTTTGAAGTATCGCCCTTGAACATAAAATGTACTTGTCCCACTTTTTCTGTTCCAAGCACCTCAGTCTTAAAACCTCCTCTGGAAAGCCAGAACTTGGCAGCCTTACTGGCGGCAGCAACTACGGAACTTTCCTCTATGGTCATGGGGATGGCGTAATATTCACCATTAATTAGAAAATTGGGTGCAATGGCAAACGGCAAGTAGTAATTGGAAATGGTGTTTTCAATAAACTCATCATGAATTTTTTGCACTGCCGCATCCGTATTCCAATACCTTTTAAGTAATTGTTCAGCTTGCTCTGGATAGGAGGTATAGTTTTGGGCAATCCATCGGATTTTTTCTTCCTTGGAAAATTTGGAAAATCCTTCAACAGGCGCGTTCATAGTTTTTGGTTAAAGCGCCTAAATATAAGGATTGTGTGGTACTGAATTTATAGGATTGCTTCGCGAATTGAATTTTTATGTTGCAACAGCAACAATAAAATTTATATTTCGGATAAATATTAGTAAACTTGGTAGATTTTAAACAGAAGAACTTCCATGTATAAAAAATTTCTTGTTTGCCTATGCCTCATAGGTTTTTTATCCCAAACTACAGCCCAAAAGAAAAAAATAGCCCTTGAAGAAATTTGGGGAGGAGCTTTTAGAACAGAACAACTCGATGTGCTTCGGTCCCTGAAAAATGGGAAACAATACACCATTCTCAATTTTAATAGAGGGAATGGCACCAGCAGCTTGGATAAATACGACTATGCGACACAACAAAAAGTGGAGACCATAGTGGAGTCAGGATCCAATGTGCCCAATTTCACCTCATATGAGTTTAGTGCGGACGAATCCAAAATCATCTTGGCCACAGAAGTGGAACCTATTTTTAGAAGATCACGATTAGGCATTTATTATGTGTATGATGTCGTCTCCAAAAGTGTAACCCAAATCTCGGATAATAAAATCCAAGAGCCCGAGCTTTCTCCTGATGGTTCAAAGGTGGCTTATGTTTTGGACAATAACCTGTACATTTTCGATGTTGCGGCAAAAAGTACCAAACAGATTACGCAAGATGGGAGTTATGGCACCATTATCAACGGCGTTACCGACTGGGTTTACGAAGAAGAGTTTGCTTTCGTAAAGGCTTTTGCATGGAATAGCGATGGTTCCAAGATAGCCTTTTTGCGTTTTGATGAAACCAATGTCCCCCATTTTTCAATGGATGTGTACGGTGAAATGTTGTATCCCTTTCAATATGAATTTAAATACCCGAAAGCAGGAGAGGAAAATGCAAAGGTAACCCTACATATGTACGATGTCACCTCCGGTGGGACAAGTGATGTGAATTTAGGAGACCCTTATTACATTCCACGAATCAAGTGGATGAACAACCCAAAGTATTTAAGTGTGCAGACCATAAATCGACATCAAGACCACCTAAAATTATTGTCGGTCAATGCCGATGACAATTCGGTAAGCACATTGATGGAAGAAAAAGATGATGCTTATGTGGATGTTACGGACAATCTAACCTTTTTGGCAGACGACAGCTTTATCTGGACCAGCGAAGCGGACGGTTATAACCATATTTACCTTTATGGTAAGGACGGGAAATTAAAGAATCAGGTAACCCAAGGTCCTTGGGAGGTGACCAATTATTATGGTTATGATGATAAACGTAAAGTAATTTATTATCAATCGACCGAAAATGGTTCTATCAATAGAGATGTGTATAGCATTAAAACGAATGGAAAATCCAAAAAGCGACTTACCCAAAAAGAAGGAACCAACGCCGCGGATTTCAGTGCCAACTATACGTATTTCATCAATACATTTTCAAGTGCTACTTCGCCTTATCAGTTCACCTTGCATCAAGCTTCAACCGGGAAAGAACTTAAAGCGATTAAAGACAATTCATCCTTGGACTCCAAATTGGAAACTTTTGAATTGAGTCCAAAGGAATTTTCCACGATTTCCATCAATGGGAATGACCTGAATATGTATATGATTAAACCTGTTGATTTTGATGAGAACAAAAAGTACCCCTTGTTCATGTTTCAATACAGCGGACCAGGTTCGCAACAAGTGGCCAATAGGTGGTTTGGTTCTAATGATTACTGGCACCAAATGTTGGTGTCCGAAGGATATATTGTTGTCTGTGTGGATGGTAGAGGCACCGGATTAAAAGGAAGAGACTTTAAAAAAGTGACCCAAAAGGAATTGGGTAAATATGAGGTTGAAGACCAGATTGCAGCGGCTAAGAAGTTGAGTGAATTGCCTTATATCGATGAAAATAGAACGGGAATTTGGGGATGGAGCTATGGAGGTTTCATGTCGACCAACTGTCTATTGAAGGGCAATGATGTTTTTGAAATGGCTATAGCAGTTGCACCGGTAACTTCTTGGCGTTTTTATGATACCATTTACACCGAACGTTATATGCAAACCCCTCAGGAAAATGCAAGCGGCTATGATGATAACTCGCCCTTCAATTATCCAGAATTATTGAAAGGAAAGTATCTCTTGGTTCATGGTTCGGGAGATGATAATGTGCATGTTCAGAACACCATGCGCATGGTAGAAGCTTTGGTTCAGGCAAACAAGGACTTCGAATGGGCCATTTATCCGGATAAGAATCATGGCATTTATGGCGGGAACACCCGTTTACACCTGTTTACTAAGATGACCAACTTCATCAAAGAAAATTTATAACCAAACTAACTTAATATGTCAGAAGTAATAAAACCGGCTAACGAAAAGCAACTTTTCGGGCATCCCCAAGGATTATTCTATTTGTTTTTTGCTGAGTTGTGGGAACGCTTCAGTTTTTACGGAATGCGTGCATTGCTCACGCTATACATGGTAAATGTAATTTTTGAAGCCTTATCAACAAGAGATTATGCAGCTGCAGCGGTATATGCTTCCTATGGATCATTGGTATATGCATCCACTGTAATTGGTGGAAGAATATCAGATACTATTTTAGGTATGCGACAATCCATTTTCCTTGGAGGTATCCTAATGGCCCTAGGTCATTTTGTTCTGGCAATTGAAAACAACATGGCCTTCTTCTTAGCACTGGCTTTCATTATCGTAGGGAATGGATTTTTCAAACCAAACATCTCGACCTTCGTAGGTACTTTATATAAGGATGGTGATACCAGAAAGGACTCTGGGTTTACCATATTTTATATGGGAATCAACATTGGAGGGTTTATCTCCCCACTATTATGTGGTTGGTTGGGACAAACCTATGGTTGGCACTATGGTTTTGGCTTGGCGGGCATTGGAATGCTAACAGGTCTGATTTTCTTTTGGAGTGGAATCAAGAAAAATGTATTTGGCGAAGGGGGCAAACCCCCTAGTGTGGAAGTTTACGAGAAAAAGGTTTGGGGTCTGCCACAACATCAATTGGTGCGCGTTTTAGCCTTTTTATCGGCCCCTTTAATCGCTTTTCTGTTGTATTCATACAAGTCTTTAGGGGAAAAGGGTACTTTCTTTGGTGATACGAACATCGTCAATCTTCTCTTTTATTTTGTTGGAATAGCGGTATTGGCTTATATGGCAAAGATTATGATTGGTGCCACCGGGGACGAGCGAAAAAAACTTTTCATGGCGCTATTGATTACATTTTTTATGACCATTTTTTGGGGTTTTCATGAACTGCATGGAAGTGTGATTACCTTGTTCGCGGCGAGAAACGTAAATCTTTCTTTGATTAATGCCAGCCAAACCAATGCATTGAACTCCATGTTCATTGTAATTCTTTCCATACCTATTTCCATAATGTGGACCATGTTGGCTAAGAAGAAGCTAAACCCAAGAACACCCTATAAGTTCGGGATGGGACTATTGTTGGCAGGGTTAAGTTTTTATATCGTATCCTTGAGCGGAAATGCAGCAGATGAGAATGGAATGGTGCCATTTTCTTATTTGCTTTGGCTTTATTTTATTCTGTCAGTAGGAGAGCTATTCATGTCGCCGGTTGGACTTTCAAAAATTACAGATTTGTCCCCAAAACGAATTGTGGCATTTATGATGGGGGTCTGGTTTTTATCCTCGGCCTATGCATTTCAAATTGTAGGATTTATTTCAAAACAATTGGCCATTGAAAGTTCGGATAGCAATGTAGGGGGACTGGAGACTTTGGATGTATACTTGGATGGTTTCCAATTAATAGCAATCTATGCTTTGGTCGCAGGGGGTGTGGTTATCATCTTCGGGCCTTTGATGAAACGATTGATGGGCAACGTACATTAATCTTACTTAAAATAATAAGCTCCCTTTTCGCGCGTATCGTGGAAAGGGATTTTTTTATTCTGACAACTTTTCTTCCAACGAGCTGAATACGTTCTATAGTTGGTTCCATCCATGATGACCATTTTGGGTTGTAGGTAATCTAACCAACGCTCCAAATTGATTTTGGGGGATTCGGAAAGCCATAGTATATCCATGTTTTGTTGAGGTGGAAAAATGGCAAAACTGTCAACGCGATAGATGTTTTTAGTGCTTGCTTGAAGTGTGTTTCCCAAAGTTTCGTGCTGAACGGTTTCCAAATGGTCTCCAACTTTGAGGGTTGTCACTATTTTTTCCACTTTGACACGATCCAAGGTAAAAGAAGTCAGGTGTCTTCCATTCTGATGTAACAATACTGGGGTTTTTGAAGAATGTGCTACAATAAAGGAATGGTTGTTTCTTATTTGCAATTCGCTCCATAAACCATAGGCTTGTAATCCAACTATTCCAAAACCTAGAACCATAATATTTTTAAATGTAGTCTTGGATAAAAACAAAACTAAACCAATCAATATGAGATATAGAAGCATCATCTGTGCACCATCAAGGGGAATTTCTTTGAACACAAAACTTTCTTGGTGTGCAACCCAGCCTATAATACTGTTCATCACTTTAATAATGAAGTTGTAAAAAGTCACCAAAACTTGGGGTAGTATATTTAAAAGAGAAAGGAACAGAGTCAGGATTCCCATTCCAAGAATGACCCCCAAAAATGGGATAATCAACAAATTGGATATAAAAAATAGCGAAGGAAATTGATGAAAGTAGAATAAGCTAATAGGCAATACGCCAATTTGTGCAGCTAAGCTAACTGATAACAATTGCCAAATCTTTCGAATCAGAAAATGCTCGGGAAACCAAAATTGCTGCAGTTTAGGATATATCCATACAATGGCAAATACGGCTGCGTAGCTCATTTGAAAACCTACTTGGAAAAGATAAAGGGGCTTGACCAACAAAATAAAAAGCATGGAAAGCGCAATGATATTAAAGGAATTCGTAGGGCGGTTTAGGTACTGTGCGTATGCCACAAATGAAAACATGGTCACCGCTCTAACGACCGATGGGGACAAACCGGCTAAGAAGGCATAGCCCCACAATAAAAGAACTACAAATGCCAGGCGGATAGTTTCACCTTTTGGGAGGTAGGTCAAGGGTTGTAGCACAAACTGAAATAAGAACAGCAATACCCCGACATGTAATCCAGAAACTGCCAAAATATGTACCGCACCCGCATTTTTGTAGTGGGTATAGGTTTCTTCTGAGATATCTTCCCTTTTTCCTAACAGTAAGGCTTGAATTACACCAAACACATCCTCATCATAGCTTTCTTTGGATAAGTTGGAAATGAGATGTTCCCTTGTGTTCATGGCCAAACCAAATAGAGAAGAAGTTGATTTGCCATCGTGGAGTATGGTGGTGGATTGAACCGATAACTGATTATGAATCCCTTGTTTTTTCAGATAGTCCTTGTAGTCAAATTGATGTGGATTTGAAGGAGGTCGAATAGCATCGAGTTTGGCCAATAGGACCACTTCGTCATCCACTTGAAGAGGTGTTGAAAGGGAATCTCTTGCTATGTTCAGAATTAGCTTTCCAGTGCATTTCTCTTTTTCAAAAACTTCGGCTTTGACAACATATCGCTGCTGATACAGATTGGGTTTGAGGACTTCTGTGATTTTTACTTGCCAAACACCGGTATTTTTTACTCCTAAATGGGAATAATGGTTAGGTAAATCCTTTCCAAGAGCAACAAGGGTAATCAAAGTACCAAAACCGATAGTCACCAGTGCAGCAGATAAGCTAAAGAAACGGTTCGTTTTCCAAGCAAATCCGAGGGAGATAAGGAAAAGTCCCAAAAAAAGAAGGGTAGGGAATAGCTTAGGCTCTAAATAGAATCCTAGAAAAATCCCAAAAATCAACAATAAGGTCAGTTTGACCGATACAAAATCAAAAATTCGCATTATAGGATTCGAGTCGCCTTCACAAAGGAGTAGTTCCAGAACCCTTCCCTAAGGGAAGAGACTATCACGCCACGTGAGGTTGTGGAGTGTATGAACTTGATATCGTCTCCTTTGACGTCGACTACCAATCCAACATGGTTGATGCGTTTTCCGCTTTTACTGGTCTTAAAAAAAAGCAGGTCTCCTTCCTGAACCTGTCCAACTTTAATTCGTTTTCCCTGTTCGGCCATTTCATATGACGTCCTTGGGAAAATAATCTCATGTTCCTTTAAACTCACAAAAACGAGTCCGGAACAATCCATTCCTTTACGTGTTGTACCCCCAAATTGATAGCGGGTACCACTAAAGGTCATGGCCGTGGCAATTATGTCCTTGGCCTTTTGGTTCTTTTTACTTTCCTTTTTGGAAATCTTCGGAGTGAGGTTAGTCTCCTCGGATGACCCCTCTACCGTGACGGTTCGGGTCTTGCTATACGTTCGTTTTTTGCTTGTTCCGCAGCTAATTACTGCGAAAATGCAAAGCAAACCTATGGTTTTTCGCAACATCCAAGAATACAATTTACTTCTTGGAATGTAAATCTAAGCATTTTTGATAAGTAATTGGGCCGCCTTTTGGCTGGCACCCTCACCGCCCAATTTCTGTTTTAACAGGGCGTAGTCCGATAAAATTCGCTCTCGTTCCGGTCCAACAAGAATTTTATTCAGCTCAACATCCAGGTTTTGGGTGGTTAAAGCGCCTTGAATCAATTCTTTGACCACTTCCTTGCCCATAATCAAATTGACCAATGAAATGTAGTCCAAGGTGATGATGCTTTTTGCAATTTGATAAGAAATCCAATTTCCTTTGTAACACACTACTTGGGGAACATTGAAGAGTGCTGTTTCCAAAGTGGCCGTACCGCTGGTTACCAAGGCTGCATGGGCATAGGTCAGTAGTGTATAGGTTTGGTTGGACACAAACCCCACTTGGTTATTTTCGGTAAAGGTGGAATAGAATTCGTTGGGTAAGCTTGGGGCACCCGCAATTACAAATTGGTAATCGGTATGCTTCTTTTGAACAGAAAGCATGATGGAGAGCATTTTTTGCACTTCCTGTTTTCTGCTTCCTGGCAGTAAAGCCACTATGGGTTTTTCCATATCCAGATGGTTGTTCTTTCTGAATGTGGTCTCATCTTCAATTGAAGTGTTGGCGATTGCATCAATCAAAGGATGTCCCACGAAGTTGACAGGATATCCATGTTTTTTTTCGTAAAAATCCTTTTCAAAGGGCAAGATGACATACATATGGTCAATGTCCCTTTTTATCTTTTTGATTCTACCCTCTCGCGAAGCCCAAATTTGTGGAGAAATGTAATAATTGGTAGAAAAACCCTGCAATTTGGCCCACTTGGCGATTCTCAGGTTAAATCCAGAGAAGTCAATAAAAACAACCAGGTCAGGTTTGAATTTTTGGATGTCTTCTTTACAAAATTTGATATTTTTGAAGATGGTCGGGATGTTCTTGACAACCTCCAAAAAACCCATGAAGGCCATGTCTTTGTAATGTTTGGCTAGCTCACCGCCCGCTTTTTGCATTAAATCCCCACCCCAACAACGAATTTGGGCAGAAGCATCCTCTTTTTTAAGGGCTTTTATCAGGTTGGAACCGTGTAGATCCCCTGAAGCTTCACCGGCGATTATATAGTATTTCATTGCAAAGATTGTTCAGAATCAGCCCACTAATTTATAGTACAAGATTATCAAGGCGGTCAACAAAGTAGCTATCATAACCCCTCTTGCCCTATAATCCCTTTTTAATCGGAGAAAACCAAAAAATGCGACCAAATTCAATATGGCGCCCAATGCCAACAAACTGCCAATATGTCCCTGTTCCACTGCGGCATTGTAAGTTTCCACAATTCCCAGGTCTGAAAATAGAAGGATATACAGGAGGGTCCCAATGGTATTTGCAATAATACCCACTATGAAACCTATGATTATTTCTTTTTTACGATTCATTTAAACTCCAATTATTGATTTGCGGAATCACGTGATGGGCGGTCAGGTCAAATTGTGTGGGCACTACGGAAACATAACCATGCGCCAAAGCCCATTCGTCAGTATCTTCTCCTTTGTCCAAAAGTTCAAACTCCCCAGTAAGCCAATAATAGTCTTTTCCTGTTGGACTTGTCCGTTTATCGAACTTTTCCTTCCAGTTGGCGCGAGCTTGCCTGCAGACACGTATTCCTTTTGGTTCTTCGTCTGACTTAGGAATATTGACATTTAACACGGTCCCTTTGGGAATTCCATATTCTAAAGCTTGGGACACAATTTTTTTGACTGCTTTCAAAGAGGGTTCAAAATTAGCTTCCCAAGAGTAATCGCATAACGAAAAACCAATGGCTGGAACCCCTTCAATACCTGCCTCGATGGCAGCGCTCATGGTACCGGAATAAATAACATTAATAGATGCATTGGACCCGTGATTTATACCACTAACGCAAATATCTGGTCTTCGGTCCAAAATTTCCTGAAGGGCCAGTTTTACACAATCTGCGGGGGTTCCGCTGCAACTATATTCCGAAGGAGCGCCCTGTTCGGTATCAATAACCACTTTTTTTGAATACAAGGTGTTATCGATGGTAATGGCATGCCCCATTCCACTTTGCGGGCTATCTGGAGCGACCACAATGACATCGCCTATTTCCTTCATTGTACGGATTAGGGAACGTAGTCCGGGAGCAGTAATCCCATCATCGTTGGTGACTAAAATGAGTGGTTTTTGCATTTCGCATAATTAACGGCGCAAAAATACGTTTTTCATAAGGATATGAAGATGAGGTCGTTTAACAAAAAATTATACGGGCTCTTCCCGTCTGGCATGGTTTTTTCAGTATCTTAGGGAATTCATAGAAAAAGAAAAAAGATTAATGTAACGCGGATTTGGTGAGGTAAACCCATCGTATTTGCACCCAACAAATACCACTTTTATGAAAAAGAATTTCACCCTAGCATTTTTAGTGATTTTAGTAGCAGTCGCTTCATGCAGTTTTACCAACAAATCGTTTGAAAACGATGATAAGGATAAACTACTACTGGATTTAATCACCTATGTGCTGGAGAAGGGACATTATGAACCTAAAGATTTGAACGATAGTTTCTCATCCAATGTCTTTGACGATTTTATTGATATTCTGGACCCGACAAAACGCTATTTCTTGGAAAGCGATATCAGGGATTTTGAGAAATACAGGTTCATGATTGACGATGAAATCAGAAATACAGACATCACATTTTTTAATATAGTATACCAACGCCTTATGAAGCGTATGAGTGAGGCCGAGGAAATCTACAAAGACGTTTTGGAGACTCCGTTTGACTATGCGAAACAGGAGACTATCAATATCGACTACAAGGACCAAGAGTTTGCCGCTAACAAAAAACAGCTGCGTGAGCGATGGAGACAGCAGTTGAAGTATAATACTTTGGGTGTGTATGATAACAAACTCAGTGAAAACGAAGAAAATTTACCGAAGTCTGAATTGGAGGCAGAAGCCAGAAAAACGACGGAAAATACCCTTGGTGAATTCTTCGATTTCATAAATGATTTGGAACGCAAGGATTGGTTTGTGCAATACATCAACACCATAGTTGACGAATTTGACCCACACACCTTCTATTTTGCACCAGACGACAAGGAGAAGTTCGATATCGGAATGTCCGGAAAATTTGAAGGTATTGGTGCTCGGTTACAGAAGAAACCAGAAGGCGCCAAAGTGGTCGAAATTATTTCTGGCGGACCCGTTTGGAGAGAGCAAAGCCTTGAGGTGGGAGATGAGATTTTGAAAGTAGGCCAAGAAGGTGAAGAACCTATTGACATCGTAGGAATGCGATTGGATGATGCCATAAAGCTTATCAAAGGCCCTAAGGGCTCTATTGTTGACCTTACGGTTCGCCGTGTGGATGGAACTATTGAGGAAGTTTCCATTATTAGGGATGTTGTGATGTTGGAAGAATCGTATGCAAAATCTGCTACAGTCAAAGAAGAAGGTCATAAATATGGTTTGATCAACTTGCCTAAATTTTATGTAGACTTTGAGGACTATACCGAAAGAAATGCTGCTACGGATGTAGCCAAAGAGGTAGAACGACTTAAAGAAGAAGGTGTGGAAGGAATCATCCTAGATTTAAGAGACAATGGCGGTGGTTCTTTGAAGACTGTTGTGGATATGGCCGGTCTCTTTATTAAAGACGGTCCTATTGTTCAGGTGAGGTCATCTGGGCAACGCAAAGAAGTTCATGAAGATAAAGATGAGCGAATCCAGTGGGATGGTCCGTTGGTAATTTTGGTCAATGAGCTTTCTGCTTCAGCTTCAGAAATTTTGGCTGCAGCTATGCAAGATTATAAAAGAGCCGTTGTAATCGGAAGCAAGCAGACTTTTGGAAAAGGTACTGTGCAAAATGTAATTCCTTTGGATAATATTGTTCGAAGCAATGAACATGGGAATCTTGGAGCAATCAAATTAACTACACAAAAGTTCTATAGAATCAATGGAGGCTCTACCCAGTTGGAAGGTGTAAAGAGCGACATCGTGGTTCCAGATAGATACAGTTATATCGATTTAGGTGAAAGAGATCAGGAAAATCCATTGGAGTGGGATAAAATTTCCGCTGCTGATTATGAAGTTTGGGATGGATATATCGATTTTGAAACTACCATTGCCAACAGTAAAGAGAGAATGGCCCAGAACCCATATATCGAGTTGATTGAAGAGAATGCCAAGTGGTTAAAGGAACAACAGGATGAAACCACAGTCTCTTTGAATTATGAAGTGTACAAACAAAGGGAAGAAGAATCCAAGAAGAAATCAGACCAGTTCAAAAGCTTGAGAGAATATGATTCCAAGCTGACTTTTGAATCATTGAAATACGAAACGGAATTATTTACCCAAGACTCAGTGTTACGGGAAAAGAGAAATAGATGGCACAAAAGCTTGGCAAAAGATATCTATGTTGAGGAAGCCATCAACGTACTACAGGATTTGAAACTTAACAATATTAAAAGCACGGAGCGAAGGCTTGCGAGTGTGAAGGGATAAATTATACATTCCTATAATATTAAAACCGACCTAAAGAGGTCGGTTTTTTTGTTTGTAAACCACATATGTTTTTCCCATAGCAATGAAATAAGTCAACCTATCTCATACATCAATCAATTCGAGGGGAATTTTAATGGAAAATTCTCTAACTTCAATTGTCTGGCTGGAATTGTTTAAAAAACTGGAAATACAATAGATTCGAACAAACCTTACTTTAAACTCTATGTACAATTGCTGTATGAAAAGAATAGCAAGTATTTTATTAATCCTGTATTTAGTTTTGAGCTGCAAAAGCACTTCGCTCCTTTCCGAAAACGTTTCAGTTATAGAAGAAAAGAATATCCAAAAGGAACCACTTTTTTCCATTACTCTAAAAGCTTTAAATCTATCAGAAGATATGAGTAGTTTATCCACTAAAAATGACGAAATACTACTTATTATCTACGATTTCACCGAAAAGAATGAACTTGGCAAACCAATATTAGCTGAACAACTAACATTTGATCAAAATAACAGATTAAGCAAAATAACAGCGCGAAGTAATAATTCAAAAAGTGATGAATATCTAGTTTTTCTTATTGAACAAGATTCCGAAATATCAATTGAACGAATAGATCCAACAATACGAATTCATTATAAGAAAATTATTGAACTATATGATTCCAAAGACTATCTAGAACTCGAAAAATACATTGGAGATGAAGATTTACTGGGGGTCGCTATCACGGATAATTTGATTGGAAAGAAAACTTTTGATTTCCAAGGATTTCATAAACTTGACCGCTATCACTATAACGTCTCGATTCAAAAATAACGTAGTACCGTAAACTCTATAGCAGATTCCTTTAGCTCGGTCATCAATCTATTTGAAAAAGTTGAAAAACTATTCTTCTTTGACCTAGGTCATAATGCTAGACAAAGTTCAAAGACCTGTTTTTATTTTTAAAACCTTTGCATTTTGCTACTTTGCGGCCTATGAGTAAAAGAACGATTTATACCCTCCTAATTGCCATTTGCATCATAGGGTTTTGGCTTTTTGAAAACTTCTACACGCCAGCCACCTATTCTTCGGACAAGGAAGGCGATGGAAACCCTATAATTGACCAAGATTGGCTTCCTTCCTCCACCTATGGAGCTATTGCAAAACATGAATATTTTATGTTGTCCTACAGCGAACCCCACGAACAAGCAGAATGGGTGGTCTATCCACTAAAAAGAGAACATCTAACCGATGATGACCGAAGAAGACCCTATTTCATCGAAGACCCTGAAATAAAATCCAAATCGGCAGATTGGCGGAATTATAAAGGTTCTGGGTACGACCGAGGGCATTTGGTTCCAGCCGGTGACCGTAGATTTTCGGAACAGGCATACAATGAGACCTTTTACACTAGTAACATTAGTCCCCAAGACCGGGATTTTAATGCAGGAGTATGGAATCGATTGGAGCAACAGGTTCGGTATTGGTGCAAACGGTATGGGGATTTGGTGATAATCACGGGTGGCGTTCTCGAAAACAATCTAGAAGAAATAGGAGAAGAAGATGTTGATGTACCTGAGGTTTTTTATAAAATCATTTATCGGGAAACCAAAAACGGTATCGAAACCATTTCATTCTTGATTCCAAATAAAGAAAGTAATGCGCCACTTCAGAATTTCGCGGTTACTGTTGATGAAATCGAGAAACAAACTGGGATTGACTTCTTTTACAAACAACCCAAAGATTGGCAGGCCAAAATGGAATCAAAAAGTAAAGTTTCCAACTGGCGATTTTAGATGCCGTCACGCAATCTGTTGGAATCCAGTTTCAAGAAAATAAACAATAGTAGGGTAAAGAACATTAGGCTGGAACCTCCATAGCTAAAGAAGGGCAAGGGAACACCGATGGTTGGCAGCAGGCCTATCACCATCCCAATATTGATAAAATAATGCATAAACAGGATGGAAATAACGCCATAACCAAACATGCGACTAAAATCATTTTTCTGTCTTTCTGCCACATAGATGAGACGAAGGAAAAAGAGAGAAAATAGAATAACGACAGTTGTCGTTCCCATAAAACCCCATTCTTCACCTACGGAACTAAAAATATAATCCGTTTGCTGTTCGGGAACAAAATCTCCCTTGGTACGGGTTCCTTCCAGAAAGCCTTTGCCGAAAAACCCTCCAGATTCAATCGCTTTTTCCGATTGATAGGTATTGTATCCTATGGTCTTGCGAATTTCTTCCAGCTTGTCTTCATCTTTTTCCAGACTTAACCATAAGGCGAAACGGTCTCTATGACGCTGCTCAAATAC
Source organism: Flagellimonas sp. (assembly GCF_965601775.1). Classification (GTDB taxonomy): domain Bacteria; phylum Bacteroidota; class Bacteroidia; order Flavobacteriales; family Flavobacteriaceae; genus Flagellimonas. Next base: position 3,306,257 of record NZ_OZ271837.1, on the reverse strand, counting down.
GTTTTCGTAAACGAAGTTCACGGATAAGGAAAAAAGCATGGCCAAAATCAATGCGAGACTCAGTGGCAACAAGGGTATTTTGGTTGACTTCCTTTTAAAAAGAAAAGTAAGAACGGTTAGAATTCCCAATCCGATGCCAACCCAGACGGTACCGAACATCAATGTGCTTGCAAAAAGCGCGACCATAATCAATAAAATGCCCAAATAATACAGAGGAAACCCCTCCCTGAACAATACAAAAAAGAGGGAGAAATAAATTAGGGCGCTTCCCGGGTCCGGCTGTGGCAAAATAAGCAGGGCAGGTAAGAGAATAATCAGCAACGCATAGAGTTGGTGTTTTCTATTTTTGATGTCCGTTTGGATATCACTCAGGTATTTGGCCAGGGCCAAGGCGGTGGTTACTTTGGCCAACTCGGAAGGTTGTAGGTTAAAAAATCCCAAATCATACCAAGAAGTAGCACCAGCAATAGTTTTTCCAAAAAGGAAAAGCCCAATTAAAAGCACCAATGAAGAAATATAAAAGATAGAAGCAAAGCGTTCAAAAAAACTAGTTTCCACGAAGAGGACCAACACAATCACTCCTAAAGAGAGCATCATGAAAAACAATTGTTTTCCATATAGGGTGGAAAAGTCAAAAATGGACGTATTAGGGTCGGTTAAGGTGGTGGAATAAATATTAATCCAACCTATAAAAACCAAAAAGGCATACAAAAAAACGGTAATCCAATCTATCCGCTTAACCAGTCCTCTACCAGACATACTCGTTTATCTTGAAAGGTTCCCCACTATACGGTTTGGCGTATTCGTGTTCCAGGGTTTTTTCCAACATTCTTTTTTCTAAATCTTTTCGGGTAATTTCTCCCTTGATATACTGCTCTATCAGGAGCGATGCAATATGTCCAGCATATCGCGCACCGTAGTATCCATTTTCAATATAAACCGCGAGTGCAATTTTTGGGTTTTCCACCGGAGCGAAAGCAACAAAAACAGAGTGGTCGGTTAGCTGCATGCGCTCTCCATCAATTCGGACAAAGTTTTCAACCGTTCCTGTTTTTCCAGCGATTTCGATTCCTGGAATTTGAACCCATCGGGCAGTTCCATATTTGTATACATTGGCCATGCCTTCAATTACAGGGTCAAAGTATTCGCGGTCTATGGTAGTATATCGAGGTTCCGTAAATCTAGGATCAATACCTCCGCTGTTGCCAATACTTTTTATAACATGTGGGGTATAAAAATAACCGCGATTAGCAATGGCTGCTGTCATATTCGCCAATTGTAATGGCGTAGCCGCCACTTCACCCTGGCCAATGGAATTGGAAATGATAAAGGAAGAAGCCCATCGGTTATCACCATAAGCATTGTCATAATACGCGCGGTTCGGGATTCGCCCAGGTCTTCCTGTGGGTAAATCGGTGCCCAAATAACCTCCCAGACCAAAACTTTTCATATGTTTTTCCCATACGTCCATTCCTTCGTCCGTGGTTGGATACTTGTCATAAATTTTTCTGAATGTGCCAGCGAAATAAGCATTGCAGGATTGATAAATACCAGAATTCATATCGCGAACACCGCCTCCACAGTGACAGCCTCTTTTTACGCCACCCACATAAAACCCATTGTAGCATCTAAATTTGGTTGAGGTATCTATTACCCCCTCTTGTAAAGCCACTAAGGCATTAAGTGTTTTAAAAGGAGATCCTGGAGAAGGTTCTGCCAAAATGGAACGGTCCCAAGTAGGTTTGGAAATCGTATCATAATGCAGTTTAGTATAGTTTTTGGACCGCTCTCTTCCTACAAGAAGAGCTGGGTCGTAGGTAGGGCCAGAAATCATGGCCAATATTTCCCCTGTTTTAGGTTCAAGGGCTACGATTCCGCCTCTTTTCCCATTCATTAGGCGTTCTCCATATTCCTGTAAGGTCTTGTCAAGTGTAATTCTTATTTCTTTTCCTTGCTGGGGAAGTGTATCCAGTTTGCCCGCCTTATAGGGACCAATATCCCGATTAAAACGGTCTTTTTGAATGAATTTTACGCCTTTACGCCCTCTGAGGGTCTCTTCATATTGTTTTTCGATACCGGTTCGTCCCTTAAGTTCTCCTGCAACGTAATACGGATTGTTCTGAAGGTCACGCTCATTTACCTCACTGATATAACCCAAAACATTGGCGCCACTATTTGTTGCATAGTAGCGAAGCGATCTTTTTTGAATATAAAACCCTTCAAAATGACGCATTTTTTCCTGTAATCCAGCATAATCCTCCTTAGAAAGTTGGGGAACCAAAACCGATGGCAGTCTCGGGGAATAAATTCTGGCCTTTTTCATTTTCGAAATAAAGGCTTCTTTATCAATACCCAACAAACGGCAAAATTCCAAGGTATCCAAGGGTTGCACCTCACGCGGAATGACCATCACATCATAGGCAGGTTGATTTCCAACCAATAGTTCCCCGTTGCGGTCATACACATAACCTCTTTCCGGATAATCATAAATAGCTTTGATTGCAGGATCCTCCAGCGTTTGGTCAGGAGAAAAACTAAAAAGCTGTAGATAGGACAAACGGCTTATAAATACAAAACCGATGATGACAACTACCGAGGAAAGTAACAGTTTTTTCATATGTGAGACCTATATAAACAACCCTATATTTTTCTAACGCAAATACCTTGGGTTTATTCGGTTTTGGGGCTAAAAAGTGAACTAAACATGGCACATAGGAAAAATGTGACCAAACTAGTCGTTAAAAATTTCTTCAAAATTAAAAGGATATGCGATAAACTTAAAATTTCTAGGAAAAAGAATACCAAATGATGCGCTAATACCAACAACCCTAAAAAAGTGAGGCGTTGTACCTTGGTAGTATTCTTAAAACTAAAGTTCTGAAATTCGTAGTTGACCCCAAAACAAAATCGCATAATCAGGGGTCTAATGAATGCTGATGTCAAGGTAGCAAAAGCGTGTAGCGCTAGGGTATCCGAAAATACATCAACGATAAGGCCCAATAAAAAAGCGGTTAGCAAGAAAACTGCCCTATTCCCCTTAATAGGATACCAATACAAAAAAATCACATAGACCATCGGATTGATGGAGTCCAAAAAGTTGAGGGTGTTGAAAATCAATACCTGTGTCAGAACAAGCAAGACAAACCTTAAAATATTTAAAAAGACAACATTATTCATCCGCAGTCAGTTCTTCCAGTTCCTCAATCTCTCTTTTGTTCCTGTTTCTTATCAAATAAATATTCTTGACATTCGCCATATCATTAAATAGCTCAACATCAATGTTATAGAAACTCTTGGAAGCGTTTAAGTCGTACTTTTTGATGACACCAACAGGAATGTTTTCGGGAAAAATACTGGACATGGCACCTGTAACGATAGTATCTCCAACCACAAGAGGCACTAGCCTAGGAATATCCACAAGTTGAACCACTCTGTAATCTCTGGCGTCCCAGACCAAAGACCCAAAATAGTCTGTGTTTTTTATTTTGGCATTGATATTCGATTTGGTATTCAAAACACTCTGGACGGTTGAGAAGTTGGAGGAAGTATTTTCAACAATTCCCAGAATACCTTCGGTAGTAATTACTCCCATATCCTGTTCGACTCCAGCGTTGGTTCCTTTGTTAATAGTCAAATAATTTCTAGGTGATGAAAAGCTATTTTTAATCACCTTGGCATTGGTCACACTGTACTCCAGTTCAGTGGTGTCTAAAGCTTGTTGAATTTCATTGGGAGCGTTGAACAATAATCTTCGTAAACGTTCATTCTCTTCGATCAATCTTGAGTTTTCTTCTTGCAAGGAAAAATAACCGGATATACTTGCCGCACTACCATATACTTTTCCCGTAACCCATTTGGAAGAATTGAAAAATCGTGACTGGTGATAGGAATGTGACCGAACCGTTAGTACCAACGCAATCAAAGCCAAAAAACCATAGAGAAAAGCGTTTCTATAGTTGAGTATAAAATTGATGATGCGTTGCATGCAATCGTTGGGTTAGAATGGACGCAGAAGTTTGTCTTCCACAATTATGTTCAATACGCGCCTATTTTATAAGAATACTTTTGTATCGCTCCAGGTTTTTCAGTGCTATTCCCGTTCCTCTAACTACAGCTCTTAATGGGTCTTCGGCAATATAAACAGGTAAGTCCGTTTTCTGGGAAAGCCTTCTATCCAAACCTCTAAGCATGGAACCGCCTCCAGCTAAATATATACCTGTATTATAAATATCTGCCGCCAGTTCGGGTGGGGTTTGAGATAAAGTCTCCATAACTGCATCTTCAACACGCAAAATACTTTTATCCAAGGCTTTGGCTATTTCCCTGTACGAGACATGAACTTGTTTCGGTTTTCCAGTAAGCAAATCCCGCCCTTGAATGGATTTGTCATCCGGTGGCGATTTTAAATCTTCTGTTGCAGAACCTATTTCAATTTTGATGGCTTCGGCCGTACTTTCTCCTACATATAGATTGTGTTGGGTACGCATGTAATAAATAATGTCATTGGTGAAGACATCACCTGCAATTTTCACCGATTTATCACATACAATTCCACCTAAAGCGATTACTGCAATTTCCGTTGTACCACCCCCTATATCCACAATCATATTTCCTTTGGGTTGCATAATATCCAAACCGATACCAATAGCAGCAGCCATAGGCTCATGAATAAGGTATACTTCTTTGCCATTTACCCGTTCTGCAGATTCGCGAACCGCACGCATTTCCACTTCGGTGATACCGGAAGGAATACAAATGACCATACGTAAGGCAGGTGGAAACCATTTTTTCTTTAAAGCTGGAATGTTCTTGATGAACATATTGATCATCTTCTCCGAAGCATCAAAGTCGGCAATTACCCCATCTTTTAATGGACGAATGGTCTTGATATTCTCATGGGTTTTTCCCTGCATCATATTAGCTTCTCGTCCCACAGCGATAATTTTGCCAGAAACCCGGTCTCTAGCTACGATGGAAGGACTATCCACAACGACTTTATCTAGGTGAATGATAAGGGTATTTGCAGTTCCGAGGTCAATTGCGATTTCCTCGGTCATGAAATCAAAAAATCCCATAAAAGGTTTTGGTTTTTTGGATTAACGGTAAAATTTATCGGCTAATGTACTAAAATTAATGCTTAAAATGTCGAGTGCCCGTCATAACCATGGCCATGTCATTTTCATTGCAAAAATCGATGCTTAATTGGTCTTTAATGGAGCCTCCTGGTTGTATTACACTTCGTATTCCTGCTGTATGAGCAATTTCCACACAATCAGGGAAAGGAAAGAAAGCATCACTGGCCATAACCGCTCCGTCAAGGTCGAAGTTGAAGGACTTCGCCTTATTGATGGCCTGATTTAGGGCATCTACTCTTGAGGTTTGTCCAGTTCCGCTAGCGCAAAGCTGCTTGTTTTTAGCCAATACGATGGTATTACTTTTGGTATGCTTACACAGTTTGGAAGCAAACAACAAATCTTCAATTTCCCGAGAGCTTGCCTTTTTATTGGTAACCGCTTCCAGGTCGTTTTCACTATCGGTTTTGGAGTCTTTTTCCTGAACCAAGGCCCCGTTGAGGCATGTTCTTGTCAAGGTTTTGGGAAGTTCAATTTCTTTTTGAATTAAAATGATACGATTCTTCTTGCCTTTCAATACTTCCAAAGCATCATCAGAATAGCTTGGAGCAATGACCACTTCGCAGAAAAGCTGGTGGATTTCATTGGCAGTTTCCACATCGATTTCGGTATTGGCAATCAAAATGCCTCCAAAAGCGGAAACGGGGTCGCCTGCAAGCGCATCCACGTAGGCTTGTTTAATGTTGCTTCTGGTGGCCAAACCACAGGCATTGTTATGTTTTAAGATGGCAAAAGTGGGGTCGTCATCTTTGAATTCTTCCATAAGATTGACCGCCGCATCTACATCCAGGAGATTATTATAGGAAAGCTCTTTACCGTGCAATTTGTCGAACATGGCCTCAAAATCTCCGAAAAAGAAACCTTTTTGGTGCGGATTCTCACCATAACGAAGCACCTTACCTTGGGTTTCACTGATTTTTAGGGCAGCTACTCCATGGTCTTTGTTGAAGTAATTGAAAATAGCAGAATCATAGTGGGAAGAAACATTAAAAGCCTTGGTAGCATATCGTTTTCTATCTTCCAAAGAGGTAGTTCCGTTCCCTTCGGAAATGACATTCAAAAAGTCTTCATAATCTTCCATTGAAGACACACATAGCACATCCTTATAGTTTTTAGCTGCGGCCCGAATCAGGGAAATACCCCCAATATCAATTTTCTCGATAATATCCTGTTCAGATGCACCACTGGCTACCGTTTTTTCAAAAGGATATAGGTCCACAATCACAATATCCAACTGTGGGATATCAAATTCTTCCATTTGCGCCACGTCGCCCTCATGGTCCTGTCTGTTGAGAATACCTCCAAAAACCTTGGGGTGAAGCGTTTTAACTCGTCCTCCAAGGATGGAGGGATAACTGGTGACGTCCTCGACAGGAACTACGGGAATCCCAAGTTCTTTAATAAATTTTTCAGTTCCTCCTGTGGAATACAGGGTCACACCTAGCTCGTGCAATTTCTTAACAATGGGTTCTAATCCATCTTTATGAAATACTGAAACTAAGGCGCTGGTTGCTTTTTTGGAAGTGCTCATGTGGTGACTTAAAAATCAATTTCTTAAGCTCACAAAAGTAAATTTTTTGTTATGAAAAACAGAGAGGGTTTATCAACAAAAAGGGCTGAGTTTTAAAGAATTTGGGCGACTTTTTCATTGACAAATTCCAAAAATCGCTCATCTTCCTCAGAAAATGGGTCGGGCGTATTGGAATCAATATCGATTTGGCCAATATTTTCACCATTCTTGAGTAACGGAATAACGATTTCTGACTTTACGGTAATGCTACAGGCGATATAATTATCCTGTGCTGCAACATCCGGGACCACAAAGTTCTCATTGCTAACAGCCACTTGTCCGCATATTCCCTTTCCAAAGGGGATGATGGTATGGTCAGTTGGTTCGCCGGCATAAGGGCCAAGTTTTAGCTCCTCCTTGTCTCCATTTCTGAAATAGAACCCTACCCAATCATAGTAGTTGACCCCTTCCCTTAAAAGGTCGCAAACCAATTGAAGACGAGTATCTACATTTTCTTCTTGAGAGAGAATTTTTTCGACTTGAGATTTTAAAGCTTCAAACATGGAATTTCCTTTGTATTTAGAGTTCAAAATAGTCGTGTAAAAGTCGAAAAAATTTCACACACCATTCCCTAAAGTTTGGTTAAGCTTTAGTATAAATACGAGCAAAATCGGCACATTTTGTATTTTTGCCTTGTGAAAAAAGGAATTCAACAAACAATTGCCACAATGATGTCCCTTTTGGTACTGCTCTCTACAATATCGTGGAGTGTGGACAAACACCTTTGCATGGGGCGTGTTATGGATATTTCTTTTTTCTCGGAAGCAGATGATTGTGGGATGGAATCTGCCTTTGCCCTTTTGGAAAAGGATAGCAAAAAACCGCATTGTTGCGATGATGAATCCTTTGTTTTGACTGGTCAGGATGACCTAAAACTTACTTGGTCCGATTTTGATTTGGAACAACAGGTTTTTCTAGTTGCTTTTTCAACTTCTTATTTGGATTTACTTGTTCCTCTTGATGAGCTGCCAGTTCCTCATGAGGAATATCCACCTCCTATTCTGGTCAGGGACATTCATGTTCTGGACCAAGTCTTCTTAATATGATGTATTGAATCGAAATGAATAGCCTTGACTTCAAGCAGGTCAGGGAAGGAACTATTTTATTCGCAATGATTCAATATATACATGAAAAAAATAAGCATTATACTTTTTTGGTTTCCCATTATACTGACCGCTCAGGATACAATAGAGGGGATGGTCATGGAAGCCAATGCAGAAAATAAACATATAGGCCTTGCTGGGGCCAACGTGTACTGGTTAGACTCTCCTTTGGGGACAATAACCCAAGAGGATGGAACTTTCACCATTCCATACAATCCTAAATACAACAAACTGGTCATAAGCTATATTGGCTTTAGGACAGATACCTTGACCATCGATGCTCCTCGAAAGGTGCATCATTGGTTGCAACCTTCAAACCAATTGGATGAAGTGGTTGTTGAGCAGAAGATAGAAACGGTGGAAAAAGCCTTTTTTTCTGCGCAAAATGTGGTTACCGTAAATAGCGAAGAACTTCTTAAAGCGGCATGCTGCAATTTATCGGAGAGTTTTGAAACGAATCCTGCAATTGATGTCAATTTTAATGATGCCTTGACGGGGACCAAGCAGATTCAGATGTTGGGCCTAACCAGCCCTTATCTTTTGATTACGCAGGAAAACATTCCTATGGTGCGTGGGGCATCGCAGGCTTACGGACTCACCTTTACTCCGGGAACTTGGATAGAAAGCATCCAAATTACCAAAGGAGCGGGTAGTGTGACCAATGGGTATGAAAGTATTTCAGGTCAAATCAACACGGAATTGCAGAAGCCATTATTGGATGTGCCGGTTTTTGTAAACGGATATGCCAATTTAAATGGTAGGTTAGAACTGAATACGCATTTGAACACCAAGCTTTCGGACAAATGGAGTACAGGACTTTTTATCCATGGTAATCGAAGGGATGTTGAGGTTGATAACAATGATGATGGATTTTTGGACATTCCCTTGGCCAATCAAATCAATGTGATGAACCGGTGGCAATACCAAAATCCGGAAACGGGTTGGGTGAGCTTTATTAACGTTCGTTTTTTGAACGATGAAAAACAGGTAGGTCAATCGGAATTCAATCCAGAAACGGACCGTTTCACTACCAATGCTTGGGGAAGTGAAATCGATACCCGAAGGTTTGATAGTTCATTAAAACTAGGATATGTATTTCCTGAGTTGCCTTTTCAAAGCTTTGGATTTCAAGCCTCGTATAGCAATCATGCCCAGGATTCCTTTTACGGATTCAATGTGTACGATATCGACCACGAAAGCATTTATTCCAATTTCTTGTTCAATTCCATTATCGGAAATACAAAACACAAGTTTACCTCAGGATTGACTTTTGCATATGATGGTTACGATGAATTGGTAAATACGCAACGATTTAGCCGAACGGACCAATCTTTGGGTGCTTTCTTTGAGTACAGCTATACCAATTTGGAAAAACTAAGTTTTACCGCTGGCCTTCGTTTCGACACCCATAACAGGCTTGGAAATTTTTTCACTCCTAGACTACATGTGCGATATACCCCTTGGGAAAGAGGAAGCCTTCGAGCTTCTTTTGGACTGGGTAGAAGAGCCGCTAACATCTTTGCGGAAAATCAAAAACTATTTGCCTCCAGCCGCGCAATTCAATTGGCTGGGAACGGTGGTAACATTTATGGATTTGATGCGGAAAAGGCAGTCAATTTTGGATTCGGTTTTCTTCAGAAATTTACTTGGCTAAACCGTCCAGGTTCGTTTTCGGTGGATTTTTATCGAACCGATTTCCAAAATCAAGTGGTTGTAGATTGGGAAAACCCCAATGCGGTTCGATTTTCCAATCTGGATGGAGAGAGTTTTGCCAATAGTTTACAAGTTGAGGTGAACCATGAAGTTGTGCCAAACGTAGAATTACGAATGGCTTATAAATATTACGATGTGGAAACGACCTATCAAACAGGTTTGTTGCAAAGACCCTTGCAGGCGCAACATCGGTATTTTGCCAACGTTGGATATACTACCATTCCAAAGGAAAATGGAAGTCAATGGCGATTTGATTATACCATTCATGCTTTGGGAAGGCAGCGATTACCGAGTACGGCTTCAAACCCCGTTGAATTTCAGTTGGGTGATTTTGCCGAAGGATATAGTCTTATGAATACTCAAATAACCCGTGTCTTTTCTTCTAAATTCGAAGTATACGTGGGAGGGGAGAACCTGACCGGATTTAGACAGGACGATCCAATATTGGGTGCGCAAGACCCATTTGGACCAAATTTTGATACTTCCATAGTGTTTGCACCAATTTTGGGAAGAATGGTATATCTGGGATTTCGATTTAAAACATAATACGAATAGATAATATTTAAAAAATGAGAAAAGGAATAGTAATTTTAGCAAGCTTGTTGATAACGATAGTCTCTTTTGGGCAGGAAAAAAACAAGAAAATGACCTTTGAGGTGGATGGTGTATGTGACATGTGTAAGGTACGTATTGAAAAAGCCGCTCTTGGTGTACCAGGGGTAAAATATGCGATTTGGGATATTCCAACGCATCAATTGTCTTTAGTGGTGGATGAACGGAAAACCAATTCCATGGAAATCAAATCTGCTATAGTACAAGCGGGTCACGATACCAAGGAGTTGAAAGCTACGCAAGAAGCGTATGAAAGTGTTCACCCTTGCTGCAGGTACCGGGAACTCGATTCGAACCATAATGAAAAACACTAAATGCAACAAACCTATTCAGTAACGGGGATGACCTGTCAGGGTTGCGTGGCCTCAGTTGAGGATAAACTGTCCAAGGTAGATGGTGTTTTGGACGTAGCTGTGGATTTGGAAAATGGCGAAGCCAAAATGGAAATGTCCCAAAACATTTCCTTGGCTCACTTACAATCTGTGCTACCATCAAAATATACTATTACGGAAAAAGGAAATATCCCTACACAGCCGGCTATTTCTGAAGAAAAATCAAAATGGGGGCAGTTACGCCCCCTTTTCTTGATTTTTACCTATCTCTTTGTTACGGCATTTTTGCTCAACTATAAAGACTGGAGCACTTCCGAAGCCATGCTGGATTTTATGGGATTGTTTTACATCGTATTTAGTTTCTTCAAGTTTTTGGACTTAAAAGGCTTCCCAGAAAGTTTTCGAATGTATGACCCACTTGCCAAAGTACTTCCTGTCTATGGTTGGATATACCCATTTATTGAATTGATACTTGGACTGCTGTTTTTAATGCGAATCCAAGTTCCAATTGCGCTCTGGGTAACGGTGGTCATCTTAGGGATAACGACCATTGGAGTGACGAAGGCTTTGATAGATAAAAAATCCATTCGTTGTGCCTGTTTAGGGACTGCACTGAATCTTCCTATGACAGAGGCCACATTTATTGAAAATGCAGTGATGTTGGTGATGGCGGGTTTTATGCTAGTCCAATGAGATTTTTTCACTGTGTGAAATCAACGTACCATCATCGGCCATTCCTTCAAAGTATAGGGTAACATTAGTAACACCGTCATCCGGCAAGGTCAGGGTTGCTTCTCCACTTTGGTTTGTCACCAAATTGGGTTCCCAATACACAACACCATTGCTCAAAAAACTCTCGTTTGAATAATTGTATTGAGGACGATAGAATTCTTTGGGTCTTGTGAAACTATTTTCCACCAGCTTTTCGGCAAAGCTTGGGGTAGTAGGGAAGTAGCCACCTGTTTTTCTATAAATTCGTATCGTGCCGCCTCCAAAGTCAGGTCCTTCAAAAAGCCCGTCTTTTGTCAAGTAAATTTCGTCAATTTGATACAAAGGGGTATTTGCAAACTGACTAGCATCTGTGACGAGCATATCATTGTCATACACAGCTACCGGCCCTGAGAACGGTATGGGACTTGATATAGATAAAGTATTATTCACAAAATCTTCTTGAACACGGAACCCTTGCCTTCTAATAAAATCCGATAACAAAGGATTTCTTTTAACATCATCATCTGATATTTTGAATCCGCTGAATAAGCCATTGATAAGAGGTGAAGCTCGTGTCAGTTTCTTTTCAATCCGTTCTTCAGATACTGTCACTCCTTCTAGAAAAATAGTGTTGTCCTGCGTAAAGAGTGGTTTTCTAGACGAAGTGCCATTTTGGGTGCTAACTTCTTTAGGGATATCAAAAGGGATTTTCTTTCCGAGGGATTCTTGGGTAATAGAATCCCCAAACACTGTAGTTGACAAGAATTTAGTTTCCATTTCTGGCCTTCTTAGTTTTTTGTTCCTGTTCCTTAACGAAAGCATCAAAGTATCCCCATTGAATTGAAGAAAGTTATTTATTTGGAAATTTGTTGAGTCTCTAAGCTCCACAAACTTCATGTTAAACATATTTCCTTCTTGGATGACCAATTGATCCCCCTTCTTTATTTTGGAATTCAATTTGCCAGAGACCAAAATTCCATTTTCAAAGGGATATTCAATCTTCGGAGGGCCATCAAAAATGGTGGTCCAATCATAACTGCTCCATCCTTGTGTCAATAAGATTAGATCCAGTTCATACGCTTTAGTTCTATCGATATTCTCAAAATATCTAGCTGCATTTTCAACTTCCGACCCCAAGTAGGGAGTGAGCAAAAAATTGGAAACAATACTTGAGTGGGTATTTTTTGATGTAGTTTCCGATGGGAGGGCTGAGACGCTAAGGGATACCGGACTGTTGTTTTTTGAAAATGCGTTTATGAATACTGAAACGGAATCCTTGTTTTTTCTTTGGGGTGCTTCTACCTTCAGATTACCCAGTTTTAGATTTTGGTAATTGAATACCAATCTTTCTGAGATTGGGTTTAAATCTTCATCAAAAAGTGTAATGATATTAGTTCCACTCAACAGTTTACTCTTATCAATTTTGATGACTTTTTTGAGTTCGTCTATTTCAAAAGTTTTTAGGTTCATAAGTCCGTCACGATGAACCGCAATGTGGAAATTCTTACCCGATATTTTTTTTAGGGTAAACGGGTTGGTTTTCAAGGAAATGACAATTTTATCCTCTAAGATGTTGTTGACATTTATGACTACACCTTTCTGTTTTGGTTCCGGAAGTTTTTTGTCAATGGTCTCGCCATTGGCCAATAGAGCCTTCAGCGTCAGTGGGTATTCAAGGTTTCCGGGTAGTACAAATTTACCAACGCCATAGGTATTGGTAATGACATCGGCTACTTTTTCACCATTTGGGGCCATAACTTTTCCTTCCTTGATTTCCATTCCCATTCCATTACTGTTCACAAGTTTGACTCCTATGGTGTTTTCGGCTCCTTTTATAATATGTCCGCCTTCAGGAAGAATTTGTAGGTTGTATGGCTTGCTCTCGGATGGTTCACTTTCGGTAATGGTTTCGTTGATAATCGTAATCTCTTTTAAAAAACCGTCCTCTTCCTTAAAATTCTGCATCCAGCTTGTGCCAGCTTTTATGTAGTACGTGCCACTTTTAAAGGAGCTGTCTAGTTTGAAGCTTCCATGGGTAATCCCATTTTCTACTAAGAACATTTCACCGCTTACTCGATTTCCATTGGCATCATAAATGGCACAGTGAAGATTGGTTGTTTTTAGTGATGGCTCTCCAGCTTTTTTATTGTAAAAATAAGCAGACCACCAAATCTCTTCTCCTACAAAAAAGACATCTTTGTTCAAGTGTAAATGAACAGATTCCCTTTGATCTGAAAAGTGGGTCTCGTAACTATCCTGTAGTTTATAACTACCGCTGTCTTGGTTGGAACCGTTCAATGGGATTTCTTCCGTGTGGGAAATGAGAGAACCATCTTCTCCTATGCCTTCAACAAAAATTTTGACTGAAGAAATGCTGTCTTTTGGAATTTTTAATTCGACTTCCCCTTTTTTATTCGTTGTCAATTGAGGCTCCCAATGCACAATGCCATGGTTTTCAAAGGCCTCCCCTCCGGTTGCAACATACTTTGGTCTGTAAAAGGTTTTAGGCCTGGAAAAACTGTTCTCCACCAATTTATTGGCAAAATAGATTGAATTCGATCGTTTGCGGGGACCTACCTTCCTGTAAATCCGAATTACCCCATTTTGGGAATCAAATGTGTCTCCTGAAGCTCCATTTCGTTCAAAATAGATCTCGTCTATTTCGCTCATGGGTACGTTGAGGAGTTGTCTTAGGTCATTGACTAAAAAATCATCTTCATAAACCCTAAGCCCTGCTGGAGCAGCACCTCGAGCGTTTCCGTTAGAATCAGGTGCAATTGCCCTACTTCCTTGAAAACCAGGCCTGTTATTGCGTATGATTACTTGTCCCGTTTGTATAACGAAATCTACAATGAACCCGTTTTTCGCTATGAAATCCAATAAAAATTGGTTGTGTTTAATTTCTTTTTCTCCGATTTTGACTCCTGTAAAGGAATCATTTATTAAGGCCGATTTTCTTACGAGTTTGGGTTTGCTTTTTTCTTCGGTCAGTACCACTTCTTCTAATTCAATGATGTCCGTTGATAGTTTAAACGGGATGTCTGCCAAAGGTTCATTCGAGAACGGATTCAAGAACAACTCTTCGGGTAAGAAATGTTTAGCTAAATACGTTGAATCGTTACTTTTTTTGACGCTAGGAAATTTGACTTCCAAATCGGGCTTTTTTAACCCTCCCCTTTTCTTTCGAATGGAAAATTTAAGAGTGTCACCGTTTTTTGAGAACAAGTCCGTCAACTCAAGAGTTTGTGATTCATCCAAATCAAGAAAAACCATAGAACCGATACCATCTCCAATCAATGCTAAACGCTCTTCTTTTTTTAATTCGGAGTTTAATTTCAGTTTTGCGTTTACTCCATGTTCAAAGGGATATGTGATTTCAGGTTCCCCATTAAAAATGAGTCCCCAGTCGTAACTACTCCAACCTTGGGTGAGCATTACCAAGTCAAGTTCATATTCTTTAATTCTATCAGAATCTGAAAAATATCGGGATGAATTCTCTATTGTTGATTTGAGATAGGGATGTAAAAGAAAAGAAGAAAAAATATTGGATTCCTTAAGACTGTGGGTATTTGAAGAAGGCAAGGTAGAAACACTTAAAGAAACGGGTTTATTTTTCTTGGTGTAAGCCTTTATTTTAAGATAAACGGAGTCCTTTTTTTCTTTGCCCTTTATCACAGATGCATTGGCCAACTTCAGTCCGTTAAAGTTGAAAATAAGACGTTCGCTTATGGGCTCCAAATTTTGATTAAACAAGGTAATGATGTTTGTGCCGGGCAAGAGATTTTTTTTGTTGATTCTTATGTTTCTAGAAATACTATCAAAGACAAAGGAATTCAAAGACATTATTCCGTCACGATGAACGGCAAGATGAAAAGAGTCTTTTTTAATGGCTTCAAAGGTCTGATTGTTTGTATTCAGAGAGACGACCAGTTTCTCCTCCAGAATGTTATTTACCGCCATGGAAATTCCGTTGGTCTTTGCCTCAGGAAGTTTTTCCTCAATGATTGTACCGTCTTCAAGGGTGGCCTTTAGCGTATAAGTGTTTTGTTTCTTGGGAAGTAGCTCGAATCGACCCAGGCCTACCTCATTGGTGAAAACCTCAGTTAATTGATTGTTTTCGCTATCGAACACTCCTCCCTTTAGAATCTGTACGCCTCTTCCATTACCATCAATAATCCGAAACCCAACCATGTTATCTGTCTCGTTTATCAGATGTCCTCCTTCGGGCAGTAATTGTAAATCGTAGTTTTCTTGGATTGTAGGCGAATCTATCTCGGCCAAAGGTCTAGTTATTCTTATTTTTTTAACGAAAGGAACATCTTCTTCAAAATTATTCATCCACTTGGTTCCTGCTTTGAGATAATAGGTGCCAGAATTCCATGTGGAATCTACTTTAAAGCTACCGTGGGCTACTCCCTTTTCAAATAAAAAAAGATCTTCGATAACCTGCTTACCATTAGAATCATATAAACCGCAATAGAGGTTTTTTGTTGGATTTGAAGGTAGATTGCTTTTTTTATTATAAGCATAGGCCGTCCACCAAATCTCATCCCCCTGAATGAAGGTGGTTTTGTTCACATGCAAATGAACGGACTCCCTATAATGACGGAAACGTGATTCGTATGTTCCTTTTAATTGGATAGTTTCTGGCTTTTGTGCGTCCAGATTGAAGTTGAAAAAAAATAGGAAAGATAGTAGAGAACAATAGCGAACCGGTTTCATATGGTTTTCTTTTGAAAATACGAAAAAGCGCTCTTTCAAGTATCCAATTTACCAAGGATTTAACAAGTATGTACCACAAAAAAAGCCGCACTTTAAGTGCGGCTTTATATATTGTAAAAGACTGAGTCTTACATCATTCCAGGCATTCCGCCACCACCCATTGGAGGCATAGCGGGTGCATCTTCTTTTATATCAGTTAATGCACATTCTGTGGTAAGAATCATACCGGCAACAGAAGCCGCATTTTCCAATGCCACCCTCGTAACTTTGGTTGGGTCAATGATACCAACTTTCATCATTTCTACATACTTGTCCGCTTTGGCATCGTATCCAAAATCACCTTTTTCATCCATAACTTTAGCCACAACAACGGAACCTTCACCACCAGCATTTTCTACAATGGTTCTTAAAGGAGACTCAATGGCTCTAGCCACAATTTGAAGTCCGGTATCTTCGTCTGCATTGGCAGTTTCTGTTTTGCCAAGAACTGATTTCGCTCTTACCAAAGCAACACCACCACCAGCAACGATTCCTTCTTCAACAGCAGCTCTTGTGGCATGCAAAGCATCATCTACACGGTCTTTCTTTTCCTTCATTTCCACTTCTGAAGCAGCACCAACATAAAGAACAGCAACACCACCGGCCAATTTGGCCAAACGCTCTTGCAACTTCTCTTTATCGTAATCTGACGTAGTCGTTTCAATTTGCGATTTAATCTGGTTCACACGAGTCTTGATATTTTTGGCAGAACCCGCACCATTTACGATAGTAGTGTTATCCTTATCGATGGTCACTCTTTCTGTCGTTCCTAACATATCGACAGTGGCTGTCTCCAAGGAGAAACCTCTTTCTTCAGAAATAACGGTACCATTGGTCAAGATGGCAATATCTTCCAACATGGCTTTTCTTCGGTCACCGAAACCAGGAGCTTTTACAGCGGCGATTTTCAATGAACCTCTCAATTTATTAACCACTAGAGTGGCCAAGGCTTCACCATCCACATCTTCGGCAATAATCAACAAGGGCTTTCCAGATTGGGCAACAGGCTCCAAAACAGGAAGTAAGTCCTTCATGGACGAGATTTTCTTATCGAAAAGTAGAATATAAGGATTGTCTAGGTCAGCAATCATTTTTTCAGAATCCGTTACGAAGTATGGAGAAAGGTACCCTCGGTCAAACTGCATTCCTTCCACTACATCAACGTAAGTGTCGGTTCCTTTTGCCTCTTCTACAGTAATAACACCTTCTTTGCCCACTTTTTCGAAAGCTTGGGCAATCAAATCACCTATAGTTTCGTCGTTATTCGCAGAGATAGCAGCTACCTGCTTGATTTTTTCTGAGGAGTCACCCACTTTTTTGGATTGTTTGGCCAAATTGGTAACAATAGCATCAACAGCTTTGTCGATTCCTCTTTTCAAGTCCATTGGATTTGCTCCAGCGGCAACGTTTTTAAGGCCTTCTTTAACGATGGCTTGAGCCAAAACAGTGGCGGTTGTGGTACCATCACCTGCTAAATCGTTGGTCTTGGAAGCTACTTCCTTAACCATTTGTGCGCCCATATTCTCCAAGGCATCTTCCAATTCAATTTCCTTGGCAACGGTCACCCCATCTTTGGTTACTTGGGGAGCTCCGAAGGATTTGCTGATAATTACGTTTCTACCTTTAGGTCCTAAGGTAACTTTAACAGCATTAGCTAGGGCATCGACCCCTCTTTTAAGACCGTCACGTGCCTCTATATCGAACTTAATATCTTTTGCCATTTTGTATAGTTGATTTATTTAATTAAACAATTGCTAAAATGTCACTTTCACGCATCATCAAATAATCGACACCATCCAATTTAAGTTCAGTGCCTGCATATTTGCCATAAAGGACAGTATCACCAACTTTTACTGTGATTGCCTCATCCTTGGTTCCAGGTCCAACAGCCACTACTTTTCCCTTTTGGGGCTTTTCTTTTGCGGTATCAGGAATTATAATCCCAGAGGCTGTTTTGGTCTCAGCTGCAACGGGCTCTATAAGAACTCTATCTGCTAATGGTTTGATGTTAACTTTAGCCATATTTTTAATTTTTAGGTATTTGTTTTAAAAATTCTTGATTCAAGGGGCAGAAATTATGCCATTGCCAAAAAACTGCCATTCTGATAAAATAAAAATGCCAGCTTGTCATTCAAGCTGGCATTTCTATAAAATTATGTCATTTATCCCTAGTTGATTGTGTCCGCAGGATTGGTCTGATCAGCAGCAGGCACTTGTTCTGGGACCTGCTCTGGAACCGTTTCCGGAATCGTGGTCTCCACATCATCACCATTCAACACTTTGGATTCAGCTTGACCGAAATTTCCTTTTAGGGAAACGTTGGATAATAAAATCAAAACGATTAACAAAGTAGCCAATGTCCATGTACTTTTATCCAAAAAGTCGCCCGTTTTCTTGACACCTCCCACAACTTGGTTACCGCTACCTCCAAACGATGAAGACAAACCTCCACCTTTAGGGTTCTGTACCATTACCACCAACATCAACAGCAGGCAAACGATAATTATCAAAATTAAAAATATGGTAAACGTACTCATCGCAATTACTTTTCTTTTTGCAGTTTTCTGACCGCTCGAATTTGGTCGGCAAAGAAACCACTTTTTTCTGGATATTTCAAACTCAATATCTTAAAGGCTTGAATGGCTTTTTTGTATTTCTTTTGCTCCAAATATACTTTGGCCAAAGTTTCTGTCATTAATTCGTTTTTGTCCATTCGGACAGAATCCTTGATGTCCACCTTAGTTTTTAGTTCCTCCTTCGGGACTATTTTTGGATTGTTCTCTATGAACTTGTCCAAAAGCTCAAACTTCCTCTTTTTATCTATTTCTACAGGTTCTACCACATCAATTTCCTTGGTGGTTTCCTCCGAGGTCAATTGCAACCATTCCACAAAAGAGTGTTTTTCACTTTTTGTAAAGGGTATGGGCTTACCGATACCAAGTTGACTTTCAGCTTTTGTTTCTTCCTCTCTATTATCTTTAACCAAGGGTTTAGGATTCTTGGAAGCAAACAGTTTTGGGTCCAAAATCTGCTCGGCGTCCCCGATATTTTGGGGTAGGGGGTTTTCCTCCGATTCAGGAATGAAAATTTCAGTATCTGGATTGGGCTCAATTTCCTCCGAGATTATCTTTTTCTCTTCAAGTTTGGGACTCCTCCCCGCAATGGAATCAGCAATATTGTTTTGTACAAAAACCGACGAAGTAATGTAATCAAAAAGAACGTCCCTATCCGCAGTATGGGCCGCAGTTGCCTTTAAGGCACTGTTGTATTTGTAGCTATCCAAATTTTTGAGACCTTTTAGATGCAATGCCCGTGCAGCCTGGAAATAGGGGTATTCAGCTATGATATCCTCCAACTCCCTAGTTTGTTTAGGGGACAGAATGGTATTTGATTTCCGAAGAATATGTAAAAAGTCCGAAACGTTCATAATGTGCTACCAATTACCCAAAGAGGCATTAAATATATCCTGGGTCAAGCGTTCAAAGATTTCCTCGTGGGCCTGTGCTTGAATGGAAGTCAATGAAGCTGCTGCATCAAAATCAAAAAAGAAAGAAAATCGCTTTTCAAAATCAGCATCTTCCTTGGTTTTATTAAAAAATCGCACATTGACACTCATGGTCAATCGGTTTTGTGCCGTCAATTGGTCTGAGGTGGCCGTCATCGGAGTAACCCGATATTCGACAATTTCCCCTTCGTAAAGCAAATCGCCGTTACTTCCCGTTAAGGAAAGGCTGGTCAGATTATTGATTTGGTCCTGCAGTGCTAAAGTAAAATCCCTATCCAAACTCGGTACAATGATGGAACTAGGATTTTGATCGGCATAATTTTGAAAAAAATCCACCTGAAAACTCTGTGCTGTTCCAATGTCTGCCCCTGAAAAATTGTAGGCTCCACACCCTGCTAATTGTAACATTCCAAATAGCAGTCCAATGATCATTATCTTTTTTCCCATCTGCCCAATTTAAGGATTTACGTGCTATAAATCGTATTGTTTTATTTTTCGATAAAGTGTTCTTTCCGAGATTCCCAACTCAGCCGCTGCGGCTTTTCGTTTTCCTCGGTTTCGTTCCAAGGACTTTTTGATTAATTCAATCTCTTTTTCCTGTAATGAAAGTGTTTCTTCTTCTTCGATTTCCTCTGCAAAATGATACCGGTCTTCCGAAGGTCTGGAAATTTGCGTGGCATGATTTTCAACCACAGGTTCTGGCAAGTGCAAAACTTCAGTTGGTATGGCCTCTTCCTTTTCTAGAGACTGCTCTTCTTGATTCCCGTAAATTTTTTGGATTAGCGTTTCATTTTCTTCCTGTACTTTTTGAGTATCGCTGTTTTGGAGAAGTTCCAAGGTGAGCTTTTTTAAATCGTTCAAATCCCCCTTCATATCGAAAAGTACTTTGTACAAAATCTCCCGCTCATTGCTAAAGTCACTTTCCTTTTTTTCCTGACCTATCACGGCAGGCAGGTTGCTGCGAGTTGCATTGGGGAGATAACTGCTCAAGGTTGCGGCAGAAACACTTCGATTTTCCTCCAATACGGAAACTTGCTCCGCAATATTTCGCAATTGACGGATATTTCCGGGCCATCTGTATTTTAAGAGAAGAGCAATGGCACTTTCTTCCAATCGGATTGTGGGCATTTTGTATTTCTGTCCAAAATCTGAAGCAAATTTTCGAAACAACAAGTGAATGTCTTCCTGTCTTTCGCGAAGTGGGGGAATGTTAATTTCTACCGTGCTCAATCGATAATACAAGTCTTCCCTGAATTTTTCCTTTTTAATGGCCTCGAACATATTCACATTCGTAGCGGCTACAATGCGCACATCGGTTTTCTGAACTTGGGAGGAACCTACTTTTAAGAATTCCCCATTTTCCAGAACACGAAGTAGTCTAACTTGGGTGGTCAGAGGAAGTTCACCTACTTCGTCCAAAAAAATGGTTCCACCATCAGCTACTTCAAAGTACCCACTTCTTGTTTGAGTGGCACCCGTAAACGCCCCTTTCTCATGACCAAATAGTTCACTATCAATGGTTCCCTCTGGAATGGCACCGCAGTTCACCGCAATATATTTGGCGTGTTTTCTGTGGGATAAAGAATGGATGATTTTTGGAATGGCCTCTTTTCCCACACCACTTTCCCCGGTCACCAAAACCGAAATATCAGTAGGGGCCACCTGGATTGCTTTTTCAATGGCACGATTCAACTGGGTATCATTGCCAATGAGCTCAAATCGTTGTTTTATGGATTGGACACTTTCCATTCTCTAGTTATTCTTTGAATATTCAACCGCCTCACCAATAAGCGTCGCCGAAGTGCAGTCATTGATTTTTACGTTGACAAAATCCCCCACTTTATAATTTTCCTTTGGAAATACCACGACGGTGTTCTGGGAATTTCTTCCCATCCAGTGTGCATCCGATTTTTTAGAAGGCCCTTCGATAAGCACCTCTTCGGTTTTTCCAACATGCTGCTGCGTTCGGAATAGCCCATGTTTTTGCTGAAGGTTTATGATTTCTTGCAACCTCCTTTTTTTGGTTTCAGCAGGAATATCATCCTCCAATTTTCTTGCTGCCAAGGTACCGGGACGTTCCGAATAAGCAAACATGAAACCAAAGTCATACTTCACATATTCCATTAAGCTCAAAGTGTCTTGATGGTCCTCTTCTGTTTCCGTGGGGAATCCAGCTATCATATCCTGACTTATGGCACACTCTGGATTGATTCTTCGAATATTGTCAATCAATTCAAAGTATTCTTCGCGGGTGTGCAGGCGATTCATGGCTTTTAGAATACGATTGCTTCCACTTTGAACAGGTAGGTGAATGTAATTGCAAATATTTTCACGCTTTGCCATTGTCTCGATTACATCCAAGGTCATATCCTGTGGATTCGAAGTTGAAAAACGAATACGCATTTTAGGTTGGGCCAGAGCTACCATATCCAAAAGTTTGGCAAAATTAACCGAGGTAGCTTTTTGCATATCCGTAGCCTTATCAAAATCCTTTTTTAAACCGCCTCCATACCACAGATAACTATCCACGTTTTGTCCTAAAAGTGTAATCTCCTTAAAACCTCTGTCCCACAAATCGTTCACTTCTTCCAAAATGGATTGTGGGTCCCTACTGCGTTCTCTTCCTCGCGTAAAGGGGACAACACAAAAGGTACACATGTTATCGCACCCCCGGGTAATCGATACAAAGGCGGTGACTCCATTGGAGTTTAATCGAACAGGTGCCACATCGCTGTAGGTTTCATCTTTAGATAGGATGACATTCACGGCATTTCTCCCTTCGTCAATTTCTTGGATAAGGTTGGGTAGGTCCTTGTAGGCATCAGGCCCAACAACCATATCCACTATCTTTTCTTCTTCCAGAAATTTGCTTTTTAAACGTTCAGCCATACAGCCCAACACACCCACTTTCATTCCTGGATTTATTTTCTTTACAGCATTGAACTTTTCCAGACGCTTTCGCACGGTCAGCTCAGCCTTTTCTCGAATGGAACAGGTATTTACCAAAACCAAATCAGCCTCTTCCAATTGCGTAGTGGTATTAAAACCTTCTTGGGCCAGAATGGAAGCTACAATCTCACTATCCGAAAAATTCATTTGACACCCATAACTTTCAATGTAAAGCTTACGGGTGTTATCCTGAATTTTTTCAAGTGTAAGCGTGTTTCCTTGCTGCTCTTCGCTGATTATTTTTTCTGAATGTTCTTTCTCACTCATCATATACCAAATGGAGGGCAAAGATAGTGCTTATTCTGTTTTAGTGACAATTTGGCAGTGTATTTTAATGTCTATTTTTAGGTTCTTGGGATATTCTTAACTTGGTGGGTACAAAAACCAACCCAATCATGAATTTTCATCAAGTTTCTGAAAAAATTGACACATCCGATTCCCTAGATTTTGGTCGCGTTTTCAGCGCCTCAATTGAATTGTTTAAAAAAGTTTGGGTGCAAGGATTTATCGTAGTTCTGCTCACCTTTGTTGTGCTAATCCCTTTTTATCTTATTGCTTATATCCCCATGATGGCTGCAGGGATGATGGACCCCTATTACTTTGAAAGCGAAGAATTGTCGGCGTCCATGATTCTGTTCTTCGTGGTTTTTTATCCAATAATGGTGATTGGGGTAACGACGTTTTCTACTTGTTTAAGCGCCGCTTTTTTGCGTATTTGTAAAATGGCGGATATGGATCAGACAGTAAAGGATGATTACTTCTTCTATTTCAAGAAACCCTATTTGGGCAAGGCCTTTGTGCTGGCATTAATAGTAACTGGACTTTCTATTGTTGGAATGTTGGCCTGTGGATTAGGTTTGATTTACCTTGCTGTACCCATGTCGTTGTTTGTTGCATTTTTTGCTTTTGACCGTGAATTGACCCCTATGGAAATCACCAAGGCATCCTTCGCATTGGGGAATAAAAATTGGTTAATCATTTTTGGCCTCCTAATCGTTGCCGGCCTAGTAGCTCAATTGGGTGTTATACTATGTTTTATAGGAGTTTTGTTTACTGCTATGTTTGGTAGGGTGCCCATTTATTTCATCTACAAAAATACAGTAGGGTTCCCTTCCGAAGCATAATTTTATCATTTCTCGGCGCAACTTTGTTTAAGCTTTTTTATCTAAAAGGTGTTATTCATCCAAAAAACTTAAACACTAATGAACAAGAAACTCCTATGTATTGTATGCCTAGCTTCACTGTTTTTTATTTCCTGTAGTGACTCAAACGAAGATGATTCGGAATACGCCGACTACCTGGTTGCGAGACCATTGATTATGAGCAAAGCGGAATTTACCAGTAGCGTGGATATTCTGCCCCCACAACCCATCAATGAATCTGGAAAAGTCTATGTCTATCAAGATTATGTTTTCATCAATGATAAAAGCAAGGGGGTTCACATCATTGACAACGGTAATCCCCAACAACCGGTTAAGATTGCCTTTTTAGAAATACCAGGTAATGTTGATATCTCAGTTAAAGACAATTTCTTGTTTGCTGACAGTATTATGGATTTGATTGTGCTCGATATATCCGATATAAACAATATTGAGCAGGTCAATCGACTTGAAGGTGTATTGCGTGATGGTGTTATTTTTCCTTTTGAAGCGGATATTGTGGAATTTGGAAGCTATGATTACGCCACTGAAATCCTGATTGGATGGGAGACCGTAACCGAACGAAGACTGATAGAAGAAGTCCAAAACCGAAATGATATCTTTTTTGGCGATATAGCCGTAGCGGAAGCATCAGATGGCGGTCAAACGGGACAAGGAGGTTCATTGGCACGGTTTAAGATTGTTGATGAATACCTATATGCCGTGGACAGTCACATGATTAATGTGTTTGATATTTCAGATTTGGAAAACCCAAAAGACCTTGAAGATGTCTATGCCGGATTTGATATTGAGACCATTTTCAATAGAGGAGAACATTTGTTCTTGGGTAGTATGCGAGGTATGTACATTTATGACATTTCTTCTCCAGCTACTCCAACCTTTGTCTCGGAATTTCGGCACGGAACAGCTTGCGACCCTGTAGTGGTGGATGGCGATTATGCCTATGTAACTTTACGAGGTGGAAATGGTTGTGGCGCTTTGGAAAGCGGTCTATTTATTGTGGACATATCCAACATCCAAACGCCAGAGCTTACTATTTCTTATCCCATGGAGGAACCATATGGTTTAGGTATTCGCGATGAAAAATTATTTGTTTGCGATGGCTCTTCGGGCTTAAAAGTATATGACAAGACCAATGTGGAGGACCTTACTTTGTTAAATCACTTTAAAGATATTGTTACGTTTGATGTGATTCCTTTGGAAAGCCATTTGATTATGGTAGGTAATGAAATACTCTATCAATACGAATATCTAGATGATAAAATTCGACTAATAAGTCAAATCGGACTCAATTAGAGTCTCGCAATATCCCAGTTGAATATCCCGTTTTTAACGGGATATTTTTTTGGTAGTTATCCTAATGAAAATCCAAAATCCAAAATTTGATATACTTTTGTTAGCTGAAAAACAAATTGCATGCCGAAGAATTTAGTCATTGTTGAGTCGCCTGCCAAGGCAAAGACCATAGAGCGGTTTTTGGGAAAGGAGTATCAGGTGGAGTCCAGTTTTGGGCACATTGCAGACCTTCCTTCCAAGGAGTTAGGAGTTGATGTCGAAAATGGATTTAAACCGAAATATACTGTTGATAAGGAAAAAAAGGCATTGGTAAAAAAGCTACGGGATTTGGCCAAAAAAGCAGAAGTGATTTGGTTGGCCAGTGATGAAGACCGAGAAGGAGAGGCCATTTCTTGGCACTTAGCCGAAGAGTTGAAATTGGACAAAGCCAAGACCAAACGGATTGTTTTCAATTCCATTACAAAATCTGCGATTCAAAAGGCCATTCAAAACCCAAGGGAAATCAATTATAATTTGGTCAATGCCCAACAGGCCAGAAGGGTGTTGGACCGTTTGGTGGGATATCAACTTTCACCAGTACTTTGGAAAAAAATAAAACCCGGACTTTCCGCAGGAAGGGTGCAATCTGTTGCTGTTCGTTTGATTGTAGAGCGTGAACGGGAGATAGAGGTATTTACCCCTGAAGCATCCTATCGCATTCGGGCAGAATTCAAGACGAAGGATGGGAGTGTGTTTTCGGCAAAGTTGAACAAAACCTTCCCTAGCTTGGATACCGCAAGGGCATTTTTAAATCAGAATGTCGGAGCGGAATTTGAAGTGAGCAATCTGGATAAAAAACCAGCTAAGAAATCACCAGCAGCTCCGTTTACAACATCAACACTACAACAAGAAGCTTCCCGCAAACTATATTTTTCTGTAAGTAGGACCATGCAAGTGGCGCAAAGACTTTACGAAGCTGGTCTAATCACGTATATGAGGACGGATAGTGTGAACCTTTCCAATGAAGCCTTGAATGCGGCCAAGGATGCCATCATTCAGAACTATGGAGAGTCTTATAGCAAAACCAGAAACTATACTGGCAAATCCAAAGGGGCGCAGGAGGCCCACGAGGCCATTCGTCCTACCGATATGAAATTGCAATCGCCCTCTTTGGAGCGCGACCAAGCAAAATTGTATGAACTTATTTGGAAACGGACTCTGGCTTCCCAAATGAGTGATGCCGAATTGGAACGCACCAATGTTAAGATAAAAACAGGCTCGCATAATGAAGAATTTGTGGCCAATGGCGAAGTGGTCAAATTCGATGGCTTTCTCAAGGTCTACCTCGAAGGTACTGATGAAGAAGATAAGGCGGAAGAGCAAGAGAGCATGCTTCCAGCCATGTCCATTGGTGAAGCACTGTCCAACAATTTCATTACTGCCACAGAGCGATTTTCAAGACCACCTTATCGCTATACGGAAGCATCTTTGGTTAAAAAGTTGGAGGAGTTGGGTATTGGAAGACCATCTACCTATGCACCTACAATTTCGACCATTCAAAATAGAGGCTACGTAGAAAAAGGAACGGTAGAAGGAACAGAGCGTAGTTATATGCAACTTACTTTGGAATCCAATCAAGTTGCCGAAAAGAAATTGAGCGAATTGGTAGGTTCAGATAAGGGCAAACTAGTTCCTACTGATATAGGAATGATAGTAAATGATTTTTTGGTAAGTCATTTTACCAATATTCTGGACTATAACTTTACTGCTAAGGTTGAAGAGAATTTTGACGAGATAGCTGCAGGGGACGAGGATTGGCAAAAAATGATGGAGGAATTTTACAAGGACTTCCATCCCAACGTTCAGGATGTTGAAGAAAACGCCGAGCGTGCCAGCGGAGAGCGTATTTTGGGAACGGATCCAAAATCGGGTAGACAAGTTGCTGCGCGTTTGGGAAGATTTGGTCCTATGGTTCAGATTGGTACGGTAGAGGAAGAGGAAAAACCCTTGTTTGCCAGCCTACTTCCTGACCAATCCATAACCACAATTACTTTTGAAGAAGCCATGACCTTATTTGAGCTTCCTAGGAAGCTAGGGGTATATAAAGGAGAGGAAATCGAGGCTAATGTAGGGAGATACGGACCTTATGTTAGGTTTGGTAAAAAATTCGTTTCCTTGGGCACTGGTGAAAATGCCCTTGAAGTAAGTTTAGATCGTGCCATTGAATTAATTCAGGAGAAGGAAAAAGCGGATGCTCCTATTGCCACTTATGAAGGAAAGGATGTTACCAAAGGCAAAGGAAGGTTTGGGCCTTTTATTAAATGGGACGGTATGTTCATTAACGTGAACAAGAAATATGATTTCGATAATCTTTCAAGTTCCGATATTGCCGAATTGATTGAAACAAAAAAAATCAAGGAGGCCGAAAAGTTGGTGCAAGAGTGGCCCGAGGAAAAAATCAGAATTGAGAAAGCAAGATGGGGTCGACACAATATTATTAAAGGAAGGGTAAAAGTGGAACTCTCCAAAGATGTGGACGCTTCCAAAATTTCACTGGAAGAGGCCAAGGCCCTTATTGATAAGAAAACACCAAAGAAAAAGACCAAGGCTAAGACGAAGAAATAAAATGGCATTCGATTTTTTGGTTCCGGTCAAGGATAAAGTCTTGGCATATTCCGAGTTACTCCCACCACAATCCCTTGGGAAAAGCATTCATAAACATACAGAAAAGAAAGGGTTCCCTGTTTTCGCCAATGCCACAGTTGCCATATTCGGTGTATTGGAATCCAGAAACGCCGTTGAAAAAAAACCTGTTCCCTTAGATGTTGATGAAATACGGATTCAGCTGTATCGATTGATGAAGGGAAATTGGAATGCCACCATATTGGACATAGGGGATGTGGAGGAAGGAGAAACCGTTGAGGATACCTATTTTGTGGTCAAGGAAATTGTGGCAGGGCTATTGGAGGAAAAAATCATACCTATAATAATAGGGGCTACTCAAGATATTACCTTTCCTACCTATCGTGCTTTCGATAAGATTAAGAATATGGTGAACCTGGTTTCCATAGACAGTAGGTTCGACTTTGGCCAGGATGAGGAATTGATTTCTTCCCATTCATATATGAGTAAGATCATTACAGACAAACCCAATAATCTTTTCAACTTCTCCAATTTGGGTTTTCAGACTTACTTCAATGCCCAAGAAGAAATGGATTTGATGGAAAGACTCTTTTTCGATGCTTATCGTCTGGGTGATATAGCGGCAAATATTTCTTTGGCCGAACCAGTTTTGCGTAATGCACATATTGTTAGTTTGGATTTAACCTCGATTCGAGCCAGTGAGATGGGTATGGGGAAAAGTTTCTCACCCAATGGGTTTACTGGTCGAGAAATTTGCAGTATCGCGCGTTATGCGGGACTTAGTGACTCGGTTTCGGTTTTTGGAATTTATGAAGGGGACAATTCCCATCAAGGGTTTCAAATGATTGCCCAGATTATTTGGTACTTCCTTGAGGGGATTACTTTCCGGGTTTTGGAACACCCAACATCAAAAAGTGAAGACTTCACCAAGTTTACGGTACCCACGGATACCGAGGAACTTATTTTCTACAAAAGCCATGTTACCGAACGATGGTGGGTGGAAGTTCCTTCAATTTTACCTGAACATACTAAAACAAATTCACCAGCGTTATTACCATGCACCGAGGAGGACTATTTAGAGGCATGTAACCAAAATATTCCAGAACGGTGGTTCAAGGCTTACAGAAAGGGCCTTAACTGAACAAATTAATTTTGGAGGATAAATTGTTTTTGTACAATAATTTGCACGAAAAACAGTTTTGAAAATATGAATTTGTGTTGCAAAGTCAAAGAAATCTAAATCGAATAATTTAACCTAAAGTATGAGAAAGCTATTCTTTTCATCTCTAGCACTTGTTTTTTTACTGGCTAGTTGCGGTTCTAAATCAAGATCAAAAGGTGAACTAGTTGGGGTAAAGGGTAAAAAGTGGTACCCTGAAAAACCCTATGGAATGGAATTGATACCCCGTGGTTCTTTTGTCATGGGTAAAGCCGAGGAAGACCAAGCGAAGGTACAGAACGCGCCCACGCGCACTGTTACCGTTCGTTCATTTTATATGGATGATACAGAAATCACCAATAGTGAGTATCGTCAATTTGTAGAATGGGTAAAAGATTCCATTACCAGAACCAAATTAGCTATCCTGGCAGATGAGTTGGGATTAGGGTCTGAAGATGACGGAATTGGAGAGTATGCTTTTAAGGATACGGACACCACCAAAATTTCAGTCTACGAAAGATATATGTTGGATAACTATGCAGGTTTGGGAGAAACAGGATATGAAGGTCGGGCCTTAAATAAGGATGTCGATCTTGTTTGGGATACTTCAGATTATCCGGATGAGTACTATGCGGAAGTTATGGACTCCCTCTACATCCCTGAAGAAGAAAGCTATAATGGCCAACGTACAGTAGATGTTACCAAATTGAAGTACAGCTACAATTGGATGGATATTGAAGCTGCTGCACGTGCCAAAAATGGTAGAAGAAAAGACTTTATAAGACAAGAGGAATTGGAAATTTATCCAGACACCACAGTATGGATAAGGGATTTCGAATACTCATACAATGAACCCATGCACAACGATTACTTTTGGCATGATGCATACAGCGACTACCCGGTTGTGGGTGTAAACTGGATGCAGGCCAAGGCGTTCTGCAATTGGAGAACCAAGTTCAAAAATGACGACCAGAAAAGTAGAGGTAGACAATTTGTAAATCAATTTAGATTGCCTACCGAAGCGGAGTGGGAGTATGCTGCCAGAGGTGGAATTGAAGGAGGAACATACCCTTGGGGTGGTCCGTACGTAATCAGTGACACCGGTTGTTTCATGGCCAACTTTAAACCACAACGTGGAGATTACGCCGCAGATGCTGCATTGTACACTGTTGAAGCGAAATCGTATGAGCCAAATGAGTACAACTTATACAATATGGCAGGAAACGTAGCAGAATGGACAAGCTCTAGCTTTGATCCAGGCGCTTACGAATATTTGTCAACCATGAACCCCAATGTAGGTTCAGGACAAAATCAAAGAAAAGTAATTCGCGGAGGTTCTTGGAAGGATGTTGCATATTTCCTTCAGGTAAGTACCAGGGATTATGAATACCAAGATTCTGCAAGAAGCTATATTGGCTTCAGAACCGTGCAGGATTTTATGGGAGAAGAGGATTCTACCAACGGACGTAGAGGTCTTCCCAACTAAACATTAAAGAGTAAAAGAGAGTATTTTTAGCCAGTAACCAAATACTTATTATATAACTTAATTAAAACTAGAATTATGGCACAGTCAAAATCAACAAAAAAACTGTTTAACATGGCCTACGGGCTTGGAGCATCAGTGGTAATTATTGGTGCACTATTTAAAATCCTTCACTGGGAGTTTGGACCCCTTACAGGTGGTTTGCTTCTTGCTGTAGGTCTTATCACTGAGGCATTGATTTTTGCTATCAGTGCATTTGAACCAGTAGACGACGAGTACGATTGGTCTTTGGTATATCCAGAATTGGCCAATGCTCCTTCCAAAGGAAACAAGAATGACGCTAAGCAAGCCAAAGAGGCTGAAGGTCTTCTGTCCAGAAAATTGGATAACCTATTGAAAGAGGCTAACATCGATTCTGAGCTATTCTCAAGTTTGGGTGAAAGCATTAAGAGTTTTGAGGGTGCTGCCAAGAATATAGCTCCTACAACAGATGCTATCCAGCACACGAAGAAGTACTCTGAGGAATTGTCTCACGCTGCTGCTCAAATGGAATCTTTGAACAGCTTGTACAAAGTTCAATTGGAAAGTGCTAGCCGTCAAGCTTCTATCAATGAGGAAGTGGTACAAAATGCTGGTGCATTGAAAGAGCAAATGGAGTCTTTGGCTACCAACCTTTCTTCTTTGAACGGCGTATACGGAAATATGCTATCTGCCATGGGTAGCAGAAACTAATTGGGAAATTGATTGATATACCAAACCCAAATCAAATTAATTATTAATTCTAATTAGATAAAAAACATGGCATCAGGAAAACAAACACCACGTCAGAAGATGATCAACCTTATGTACTTGATCTTCATCGCGATGTTGGCTTTGAATATGAGTAAGGAAGTACTGGCGGCATTCGGTTTGATGAATGCTAAGCTGGAAGATTCCAATAAAACAGCAATAACCAATAATGAAGGATTTTTCGCAAGTTTGGAAACAAAAAGAGGCGAAGATGAAGCAAAATATGGTGAGCTATTTATTAAGGCTCAAAAAGTAAAGGAATTGTCTCAAGACTATTACAATTACCTAGGTAAATTGAAGGAAGGTATGTTAGCCGACCAAGAAGATCCTAATAACTATGTAGTTATGGACAAATCTGATTACTTAGACAATTTGTTTTTTCAAGGAGACAATCTTAAACCAAAAGGGCAAGAGTTTTTGTCAAATATTGAAAACTACAGAAACAGTGTTACTGAACTAATTAAAGACGAGAAAGCTCTTGCTTCAGTTAAATCTTCTATTAGTACCAGATTTGAAACTGGGGATAAGGATGGTAAAGTAACCAGAATTAGAGATAAGGTTAAAGTAGACTGGATAAACTACCATTATGAAGGATATCCTTTGGTAGCTTCCCTAACTAAGATTACACAGCTTCAAGCAGATATTAAAGCTACTGAACAGGAAATTCTTAAGGGAATGTTGGAAGGTAATCTTACTGAAGCTGTTTCTCTTACTAACTTTAAGAGTTCTTTGTCTGCCCCAAAAACAGCATATTATGCAGGTGAAAAGTATGATGGTAAAGTAATTGTTAGTAAAACTGATGATACAGCCAAACCTGAAAGAGCTGAATTAACTTTAGATGGCAGGAAACTTACCGAAGGTAGAGATTATGAGTTGGAAGCTGGTGGAATTAAAATGTTAATCAGCGCTGGCGCTGCTGGTGATCACACCATCGCAGGTACAATGTTCTTTATGCAGGATGGTGAAGAAGTTCCGGTAACAGTAGACAACACGTTTGCAACGATTACCAAGCCTAACGCTGCCGTAATTTCCGCAGATAAGATGAACGTAGTATACCGGGGGGTAGCTAACCCAATGACTATCTCCATTCCTGGTATTCCTGACAATAAGGTTAGAGCTTCTGCTGCTGGTTTGAGCAAAAGAAGTGGTAGTAACTACATCATGAATCCTGGAAAAGGTAGAACAGTTACCATTACAGCTTCAGGTACATTGCCTGACGGGAAGCCAATTTCTACCAAGTCTGAGTTTAGAATCAAGGATATTCCAAGACCTAGCGGAACCGTACGTGGTGAGGCTGGTAGCGTGAAAATGCCAAGAAGAAACCTTGAAATCTCTACTATCAGCGCTATGTTGGAAGACTTTGATTTCGATTTGAACCTAGCCGTTGGCGGTTTCAAATTCAAAGTGCCAGGTCAGCCTAC